>JARROD010000200.1:0-7128 GCA_037384225.1 Exilibacterium sp. | reverse complement strand
GGTCGACAATCAGATCGCCACCATTGTGCTCACAGGGCAACACCACCACCAGCGTTGCCACCATGCCGTCGAGTTTTTCAGAGTCTTGGTGGGGCTGGAAAAACTGCCCCGGCTCATAGACCAGGAGGTTGTGCAGGTGGGCTGTCAGTTTGCCCGCTTCCGGCATTCCCAGTTCGGTTTGAATTTGCTCCAGCAGTGGTTGCAGGGTTTTGTTCCAGGTGCGCCGGTCGATTTTGACCTTGCTCTTGGG
The DNA here is from genome assembly GCA_037384225.1 of Exilibacterium sp. Classification (GTDB taxonomy): domain Bacteria; phylum Pseudomonadota; class Gammaproteobacteria; order Pseudomonadales; family Cellvibrionaceae; genus JARROD01. The sequence continues at coordinate 6,878 of JARROD010000200.1, read as the reverse complement.
GATTTCCCAGACATCGCGCACTTTTTTATCGAGCAGCGTCTGCTCCCGCCAGCCGAATTTGGCCGGGCGCGCAACCTTGATCAGGGCTTTGGCGCGGCGCTGGGTCAGGGGGAATTTGAGCGGGCCGAGGTCGGCAACAGTGAGCTGCAGGTTGTCGGTGGGGACGGCCAGGCGGGTGGCGAATGAGCCTTTAGTTTGTAGATTGTTGAGCAGGGATAAAATGGTTTCCACGGGTTCCTCTGGTTGCTGGTTCAGGACGTTTGTGTGAAAAAAGGGGGACATACCTGTTTAGTATGGATATTGTGGTAGCGGACACCACGTCACTTATCCAGGTTATATCTGCACGTCCCTGATATGCAAATAAAAGTGGCTGATTCCCCTCACGCTTTGGGTATATGTGCCACGATCCCCCTTTGGGAGGGAAAAGATGATCGGTCCAAGCTGAATCTGCACGGGGCTTCATTGGAGGCATTGACGGCGACCGCTGGGATGGATAGGGGTTAAGGCTTGATTCTGAATTACGGGGTCAAAGCGGTGATCGCACGGCACCGGTCCTGTCAGTTACAATGGCAAACCTTCAACAGGAAGAGGATTCCATCCCATGCCGCGATTTTTCAACAATGCCGGACCGGTAGTGCCAGCGGACCACTATTGTATCGACCCTCTCAACCGGGTGGACTGGGAAGAAATCGAACAGCTCATTCGTCAGAAGCGCTATTTTGTACTTCACGCGCCGCGCCAGACCGGTAAAACCAGTACCCTGCTGGCGATAATGGATGAATTGAACCGGGCCGGTGACTATGTCGCACTCTACGTCAATATCGAAGCGGCACAGGCGGCCCGCCATGACGTCGAGGCGGGGATCGCGACGGTTTGCAGCGCGCTGGTCAGTGAGGCGGAATATTATCTCGGGGAATGCAATTTGCAGACATGGCTGCGACAGGAAAGTGCTCAAATCCCCGCGCACAACCGTTTCACGAAATTGTTGGGCTATTGGGCTATTCACTGTGATAAGCCCATTGTGTTAATGCTTGATGAGGTCGACGCCCTGGTTGGCGATACCTTGATATCCCTGTTGCGCCAGCTTCGCGCGGGCTATGCCCGTCGTCCCAAGGGCTTTCCGCAAAGTGTAATCCTGTGCGGTGTACGCGATGTGCGGGACTACCGCATTCATACCTCTCACCAGGAAATTATCACCGGCGGCAGTGCGTTCAATATCAAGGCCGAATCCCTGCGCATGGGCAATTTCAGTGCCGAAGAAGTCAAGGCCCTGTATCAGCAGCATACCGATGAGACCGGGCAAGCGTTCGACCCCGGCATTTTCGCCGAACTCTGGGCTGATACTGAAGGCCAGCCCTGGCTGGTCAATGCCCTGGGCTATGAACTGACCTGGAAGGACCGCGCCGCCCGCGACCGCAGTCAGCCGATCACCCTCGAAGGCTACGAGGCCGCCCGCGAGCGCCTGATCCAGTCCCGCGCCACCCATCTTGATCAGTTGGCGGACAAACTGAGTGAACCCCGGGTAAACCGGGTGATCTCTGCCCTGCTCGACGGCGAGGAGAGCAGGTTGCACTTTGCCGAGGCCGACCTGCTATACGTCGCCGATCTGGGGCTGATTCAGCGCAAGCCCGAGGTGCGGATCAGCAACCGTATCTATCGGGAAGTCATTCCCCGCGAAATTACCGCGCCGATCCAGGATGGGATCCATCTGGAGCAGAGTTGGTATCTGACCGCTGAGCGCAAATTGGATATGGTCAAATTGCTGGAGGCCTTTCAGCAATTCTTTCGAGAACATTCAGACGCCTGGTCGCAGCAGTTCGCGTTTCGGGAGGCGGGGCCGCAGTTGTTGTTGCAGGCTTATCTGCAACGTGTCGTCAACGGCGGTGGCCGGGTCAATCGCGAATACGGCCTGGGCCGGCGGCGCACGGATGTGTTGGTGGAATGGCCGCTCGATGCCGAACAGGGATTTTTCGGCCCGGTGCAACGGGTGGTGATCGAACTCAAAATACTGCACAAAGGGTTGGAGAAAACCCTGGCTGAAGGGCTTGCACAGACCGCCGATTACGCCGATCGGGCCGGAGCCGACGAGGCCCACTTGATCATCTTCAACCGCGATGCCGAAACCCTCTGGGAGGATAAGATTTGGCATCGTCAGGAGCCCTGGCAAAACTGCACCATCGATGTGTGGGGCGCTTGACTGGCTCGCATTCGCCTGCGCGAACGAATGTCACGAAGCAGCCATAGTGACCCAAAAGTGCTAAAATCCCCATTTCATACGTGGCGGACTAGAGTATTTCGTTATGCCATCCACTGATTCGACGATCAATCCCGCGGACTGCTTGCCTGTAGGCATCAGTGACTTCGGCAAACTGATCCAGGGGCATCACACATTTGTCGATAAAAGCCTGCTGATTCGAGACATTATTCGCAGCGGCGCGGAAGTGACCTTTATCAATCGACCCCGCCGCTTCGGGAAAACCCTGAATTTATCCATGTTGCACCACTTCTTTGCCGGCCGTATAGCGGAGCAGCCGACCCGGCACCTTTTTGATGGTCTGGCCATCGCCGGAGATCCGGCCAGTATGGCTCATCAGGGGCAATACCCGGTTGTTTTCTTTACGTTTAAAGGCATTAAGGAAAGGAATTTCGACGCCGCTGTTGATAAGTTACGCGCCAGTGTGGCGGAACTCTACCTGAATTATCCAGAATTGATCGATTCACCGCGTCTAGCTGAGGAACAGAGAGCGAAAGTCGCCACTATCCGGGCGGAAAAAGCCAATTTGACAGACTTGGGTAATGCCTTCAAGACCCTGTCCGACTATCTCTATCTTCACTATCAAAAACCTGTACTGCTGTTGATCGATGAATACGACACGCCGATTCAGTCTGCGTATCTGCATGGGTTTTATCAGGATATGGTCGATTTGATGCGAAATCTGCTGGGAGAGGGGTTGAAGGATAATTCTTCCCTCTATAAAGCGGTGGTTACCGGTATTTTACGGGTTTCGCGGGAGAGCCTGTTTTCCGGGCTCAACAACCTTGAGCTGTACACGGTTCTCGATGACCGCTACAGCCAGTATTTCGGTTTTACTGAGGAGGAAACGGAACGACTTCTCGGCGATTTCGATGCACGGAACCTGACCGCCGATATTCAATCCTGGTACAACGGATACCAGTTTGGTAGCCGCGTGATTTACAACCCCTGGTCGATTATCAATTGTCTGAAGCAGGGCGGCCAGATGCGGCCTTACTGGCTTAACACCAGTGACAATGGCTTGTTGAAGCGACTGATGGCGCGGGCCGATGCCGGATTCAAGCAAAAGTTGGAGCAATTGATTCAGGAGCGTTCTGTCGAAGAACTGGTTGATCCCAACATCGTTTTCGGCGATTTAAACAAAAGTACCACGGCCTTGTGGAGTCTGTTGCTTTTCAGCGGCTATCTCACGGCCAGTGATCCCCGTTATGACAGGCGAGGAACGGTGACCTGTCGATTGTATGTTCCGAACGAGGAAGTGTTAGGTCTTTATGAACGGCATATTGGCGAGTGGTTCAGCGATACCATGGATAGTGCGGGGTATGGCGCTTTCCTGAACTGTCTGGTAACCGGCAACCTGGAGGAGTTCGAAATGCGGCTGGCGGAATATTTGCGGGAGTCGGCCAGCTACTTCGATGTAGGACACCATCATCCGGAGAAGTTTTATCACGGTTTGGTGTTGGGTTTGATCGCGGGCTTGAAAGACACTCATGTTATTTATTCTAATCGGGAGAGCGGTTACGGTCGTTACGATGTGGCGGTGCTGCCTCGGGAGACTGCGCCAGATGATCAGCGTCTTGGGTTGTTACTGGAATTCAAGGCAGTGAAAGACAGCGAATCATTGCAGGATGCCGCCAGAGCGGCGCGGCGGCAAATTGACGAGAGGCGTTATCAAACGGAACTGGAGCTGCACAAAACCGGCCGCATCGTCAAAATAGGATTGGCGTTTGAGGGCAAACGGGTGGTAATGGCGCATACGGATGAATAAACAGGTGTTCGTCCCAGTATCTTTGCCATCGATGATTGAATGCCATCAATCCAGCCACCGCTCCAAGGTCTCCGCCTTTACAGTACATACTTGTCTGATAACGCTGGTCTTCCACGTAGGCGTCGTAGTCCCGTCTGGCCTCCCAGGATAGCTTCAATATATCCAATTGTTCTTTCGCCTGTTTCAGTCCTTTCGCCTGAAAGTTCTCCTCGATGGTTTCGTTTTTCAGAAAATAAATCCACTCAATCACCGTCTTTAGGCAGGTTAGCGTTGATGCCGTCCCAATTGCTCCGGGGTGTCGGCGGGGAAGACGTACCCGCCATCCACCTGCCGGATAGCTGCGGCAGCCGCGGGCGCTGACGATCTGCAAAGTCGAGCAGCAGAGTGTAGGCATCCACGAGTATTTCGTGCACGTTCCTTAATAAGTCTAAGCGTTAAAATCGGTTCGGTGAAGTGCCACGGTACCGGGGTAAGATAAGTTATAATGGCGTTGCGTAAGGACGAGGATCCCCCCAATGCCACGATTTTTTAACAATGCCGGCCCTATCAAACCCGAGCGCCATTATCACGTTCCCCTGTTGGAGAGGGTGGACTGGCCTGAAATTCAAAAGCTGATCGACGAAGAGCGTTATTTTGTGTTGCACGCGCCGCGCCAGACCGGTAAAACCAGTACCCTGTTGGCGGTGATGGAGACCTTGAATCGGGCCGGTGGCTATGCCGCGCTCTACGTCAATATCGAAGCGGCACAGGCGGCCCGCCATGACGTCGAAGCGGGTATCGCAACGGTTTGCAGCGCGCTGGTCAGTGAGGCGGAATACTACCTCGGAAAACACGAATTGAGAACATGGTTGCGGCAGGAAGGTGCTCAGGTACCGGCTCATGACCGTCTCAGACACCTGTTGGGCCACTGGGCGAGTCACACTGACAAGCCGATTGTGTTAATGCTGGACGAAGTCGACGCCTTGGTGGGCGATACCCTGATATCGCTGCTGCGTCAGATCCGCGCCGGCTATGCCCGGCGCCCCAAGGGTTTTCCGCAAAGTGTAATCCTGTGCGGTGTGCGCGATGTGCGGGACTACCGCATTCATACCTCCCACCAGGAAATCATCACCGGCGGCAGTGCGTTCAATATCAAGGCCGAATCCCTGCGCATGGGCAATTTTAGTATCGAGGACGTCAAAGCACTGTATCGACAACACACCGATGAGACCGGGCAGGTGTTCGACCCAGCCATCTTTGATGAATTGTGGGCCGATACCGAGGGTCAGCCGTGGCTGGTCAATGCCCTGGGCTATGAACTGACCTCAAAGGACCGCGCCGCCCGCGACCGCAGCCAGCCGATCACATTCGAAGGCTACGGGGCCGCCCGTGAGCGTCTGATTCAATCCCGGGCCACGCATCTGGATCAGTTGGCCGATAAACTTAAAGAGAGGCGAGTGAAGCGAGTCATCGAACCGATATTGCGCGGTGAGGAGAACGTGCACTCGCTTAATCCCGAGGATGTACTCTACGTACAGGATCTGGGGCTAATCAATCGGCAGTGCAACGGCGAAATCGACATCGCCAATCGGATCTACCGTGAAGTTATTCCCCGGGAGCTGTCCTGGGGCAGCCAGATGGCTATCTTGCAAAAGCAGGACTGGTATTTGTCGGCCGAGCGGCGGTTGGACATGGAAAAATTACTGGCGGCATTTCAGCAGTTTTTCCGCGAACATTCCGATGTCTGGCTGCAGAGGTTCGACTATCGGGAGGCCGGGCCGCATTTACTTTTGCAAGCGTTTCTACAACGCATTGTCAACGGCGGTGGTCGGGTCAACCGCGAATACGGCCTGGGCCGGCGGCGCACAGACCTGTTGGTGGAATGGCCGCTAGACTCCGAGCGCGGATTTTTTGGTCCGGTGCAACGGGTGGTAATTGAGCTCAAACTGCAGCACAAAGGGCTGGAGAAAACCCTGGCCGAAGGCCTGGTGCAAACCGCCGATTATGCCGACCGCGCCAAGGCCGACGAGGCCCACTTGATCATCTTTAACCGCGATGCGAAAACATCCTGGGAGGATAAGATTTGGCACCGTCAGGAGACCTGGCAAAACCGTGCCATCGATGTGTGGGGCGCTTGAATAAAGGGGTAAAACCGGCATTAAAAGTCCCAAGCGTTAAAATCGGTTCGGTGAAGTGCCACGGTACCGCGGTAAGATAAGTTATAATGGCGTTGCATAAGGACGAGGATCCCCCAATGCCACGATTTTTTAACAATGCCGGCCCTATCAAACCCGAACGCCATTATCACGTTCCCCTGTTGGAGCGGGTGGATTGGCCTGAAATTCAGAAGCTGATCGACGAAGAGCGTTATTTTGTGCTGCACGCGCCGCGCCAGACCGGTAAAACCAGTACTCTGCTGGCGATAATGGACGAATTGAACCGGGCCGGTGACTATGCCGCGCTCTACGTCAATATCGAAGCGGCACAGGCGGCCCGCCATGACGTCGAGGCGGGGATCGCGACGGTTTGCAGCGCGCTGGTCCGGGCGGCTGAACGCCATCTCAATGCAACCGGCCTGCAGTCATGGATACGGGAGGAGGGCGCCCAGAAGCCGGCGCATGACCGTCTCACGGGCCTGTTGAGCTATTGGGCCAGTCACAGTGACAGGCCTATTGTGTTGATGCTGGATGAAGTCGACGCGCTGGTGGGTGATACCCTGATTTCCCTGTTGCGCCAGATCCGTGCCGGTTATACCGAGCGGCCGGAAGCATTTCCACAGAGTGTCATTTTGTGCGGTGTACGCGATGTGCGGGACTACCGCATTCATACCTCTCACCAGGAAATTATCACCGGCGGCAGTGCGTTCAATATCAAGGC
>JARROD010000199.1:0-7135 GCA_037384225.1 Exilibacterium sp. | reverse complement strand
AGAAACAGAACCCCCTCTCAATTCTTACTAAATTGGGAATTGTCGCCAATTTAATGTGACCAATGGTTATTTTTTTCTGATAAAAGCAGCGCAATTTTATTGTGGCACTGTGTACTATGTATGCAAATACTTTTATAGAGATCTTCTCGAACAGCACTAAAGTCAGGCCGATTGAAAGTGTGAACTGAATCACAACAATACGGCTAACTTGATTTGGTTTTTGAAAAATGAGACCTGTTTATCGTTTTATTCTGTGAACTCAGAGCATTTTTCAAACCGCCTTGAAAAAATAGGCTTAAATAAAAAATAAGCCCTGATTTAAAGAAAAGCTAAGAGAAAAAAGAGAAAAGAAGCGAACCTGCCGGTTAAAAAATTAAACGGCAATTACATGTCGGATAACCGGGGTTTAATTCGCTAAAGCCCAATAAAGGTTTATTAAAAATTTATTAAAAGAAAGTCTAAATTTAAAAGAAAGTCCAAATTCTTTATAAGAGTGAAATGAGTAAAAGGTAAATTGGTAATAAAAAATTTTGAAACTAATGAAAAGTTCATAAAAGTAACTAGGAGATCCGCAGCATTATCCCTATTGTTGCATAAATTTTCGAGCTCGGGACCTTTTAGAGCGGTATTTTCAGGGGCGCGCGCAGATTTTTCTAACCGGAGCATAGCTCACCCTATGTGAGGATGAAAAAAATTGAGCACGACCCTGAAAATGGGGCTATAGAAGGAGCGAAGCGGTCCTGGGCCGAATTTATGCAACGATAGGGTTAGCATTGACCGGCTGCGGGCTCTGGCGATATGGAGCGGTCGTAATTGTCATGAAGTTATTTAATCCCATAAAGACCTCTGGCAGCGGGTGTGGCGAGCCATGGCGAAAACGCCTGTTGTCCATCGGTTGTTGTGTCGTTGGTGTGCTTGCCTTCGCGCCCGGTGCCCAGGCGGATATCAACGAACAGGCCAGGCGTATTTACGACCGCCTGACGGGCGTTCTGCCAAGTGAAGAGGCGCTCAATGAAATGGTTGACTCCATGCAAGCCAGCAACGGTGGCGACCCCAATATCAACGCCGGTGATGGTCATGGGGTAAGCGCGGCGCTGATGGCGATCGACGCTGCCGACAATGATTATTTCTACAGCGTAACGCTTAAAAATCTCGCCACCCCCTGGACCAACCGCGATCAGACCGTTTTCGCACCGCTCAACGACTATACCGCGACCGTGATCGGGCTGGTGCGCGACGAAGTGGACTTTCGTACGGTGTTATACGGCGATGTTATTTATGTCGGCCGGGATGGCATTGGTCTGCCGGCCTATTCCAACAGCGACAATACTCACTACGAACAATTTGAGAGCGAGGGGAAAGACTTTAAAACGGACTTAGTCAGCCGCATCCAGTCGTCCGTCACAGGGCTGCCCGCGGGCGCGGTCGCCGGCGTGCTCACCTCCCGTGCCGCTGCCAGGGCTTTTTTTATCGCCGGAACCAACCGCGCCAATTTCCGTTTTACCATGCTCAACCATCTGTGTAATGACCTCGAACAGGTGCATGATACCAGCCGTATTCCCGACCGTATTCGCCAGGACGTCAGTCGCAGTCCCGGCGGCGATTCCAGTGTTTTTTTGAATAACTGCATCGGTTGCCACAGTGGCATGGATCCGCTGGCACAGGCATTTGCCTACTACAATTTTATCGACCCCGATGATGACCCGGATACCGATAATGGCAGCATCGAATACACTCCCGGGCTGGTACAGCCCAAATACCTGATTAACGCCGCGAATTTTCCCTACGGTTATATTACTGAAAACGATCGCTGGGATAACTATTGGCGCCAGGGGCCCAACCAGCTCCTGGGCTGGGACTGGAGCGGCGACGGCCTGCCGGGCTACGGCAACGGCGCCGCCAGCATGGGCCGCGAGCTGGCCGGCAGCGAAGCCTTCGCTCAATGTCAGGTGACGAAAGCATTTCGCGCTGTGTGCCTGCGGGAGCCGGAAGACCAGGCCGACCGTGACCAGATTGAGGCCATGACCGCCAGCTTTCGAAGTCACAATTTCAAACTCAAGCGGGTGTTCGCCGAATCCGCCGACTATTGCATGGGAGAATAAGATGGTGGGGGCGCGAACCATAAAACTGCTATGCATTGTTGCGCTTGCCGTCAGCATGACTTCCGGATTTACCGGTTGCAGCTCCGGCAGCAATTCGGACAATGCGTCCAACCCGGATTTGACCGAACCACCCGCCACCGGTGGTGTCGTGTACAAAGGACCGGCGGAGGATACCGAAGACGTCAAGAATTTTAAAATCAATGTCTGGAACAATCTGGCGGGGGAAAACCGCTGTGGCGGCTGCCATGGCAGCGGCGGGCAGGCACCGGCCTTTGTCCGCGACGACGATATCAACCTGGCTTATGTCGCGGCCAATAGTATTGTCGATTTAACCGTGCCCTCCAGTTCCCGCATGGTGGAAAAAGTTGGCGGTGGCCACAATTGCTGGGAGAGCAGCGCCTCGGTGTGCGCCGAGATCATCACTAACTATATCGAAGCATGGGCTAATGTGGCGGGTGGCGCAAGCAACGTGATTGTGCTTCAGCCGCTGGCTGGCGATCAAATTCGCGACCCGGGGGAAACCAAGTTTTTTCCCGACAGCGCCGCCGGTTTTACTCCGCTGTGGAATCTGTTTCGAGACCCGGATCGTGCCAACTGCCTGGTCTGCCACGCCGAAGACGGCGAGCGCATGCAGCAGCAGCCGTATTTTTCCAGCAGCGATATCGCCACCGCCTATGAAAATGCCAAAAGCAAAATGGATTTGAACAACCCAGCAAACTCGCGCTTTGTCATCCGATTAAAAAATGAATTCCACAATTGCTGGGAAAATGCCGCGATCGGAGAAACCTGTGCGACTAACGCGGCGACGGTTCAGAATCTGATTCAGACCTTTGCCGACAGCATTGAAACCACCGCTGTCGACACAGACACACTGGTGGTGAGCAAGGCGGTAAACTTGGCCGGAGACGGCGTGTTGGCCAGCAGTGGCGGGCGAAACGACACCAATGCAATTGCATTGTATGAATTCAAGGATAAAGCGGTGAGCACGACGGCATTCGATACCAGCGGTGTCGACCCGGCGCTAAATTTAAATCTCAGCGGCGAGGTGGAGAAACTGTCGTCATTTGGCCTGCGGCTGAGCGGTGGCAAGGCGCAGGCATCTACAACCGCCAGCCGCAAGCTTTACGATCTGATTTCAGCCACGGGGGAGTACAGTCTCGAAGCCTGGGTCGTGCCTGGAAACGTTACCCAGGAAGGTCCGGCACGGATCATTGCCTATTCCGGCGGCGACGATATTCGCAACTTCACCCTCGGCCAAAGCATGTACAATTACGATTTCCTCAATCGCAGTTCTGCTACCGACGGCAACGGCACGCCGGCGCTTTCCACCGATGACGATGCTGAAGTTTTGCAGGCAACGCTACAGCATGTGGTGGCGACATTCGATCCGCTCAATGGCCGGCGTATTTACGTAAACGGTGAGTTCACAGGAGATTTGGACGTCGCCGGCGGCGGCAATCTGGCGGACTGGGATGACAGCTATGCTCTTGTATTGGGCAGCGAAGTGTCCAACGATTATCTTTGGGAAGGAACGGTGCGGCTGCTGGCGATTTACAATCGGATAATGACGGACGACCAGATCCAAGACAACTATGAAGCCGGGGTTGGGGAAAAATTCTTTTTGATGTTCAGCGTATCGCATCTGCTCGACGGCATCAGCGACGCCTACGTTGTGTTTCAGGTGCAGGTCTACGATATCTCCAGCTACTTGTTTAGCGAGCCCTTTTTTCAGATTCTCGACCCGGATGCCGACCCGGGCAGTATCCCTATTCGCGGAATTCGCATCGGTGTCAACGGTCGCGAAGCGCCCGTGGGACAGGCATTTGCCAATATTGATGTTACAGTCAACAGCGCCGACTATGCCGCCGAGCAGCGCCAACGTCTGTCCCGGTTGGGGGCGGTGATGGCGGTGGAACAGGGGCCGGAGCAGGACGAGTTCTTCCTTACCTTCGATCAGTTCGGCACCCGCAGCTACAATCGTCCCCTGAGTGCCGCACCTGTACCCAACGAACCTGTGGATTTCGCCAAACAGTCGCGGCTTGGGCTGCGGACATTTGAAGAAATCGATGCGACCTTTGCCAAGCTTACCGGGGTTACTCGCGCCAACGCGAATGTTCAGCAAGTGTTCGCAACCGTCAAGCAACAGATGCCTTCGGTACCCAATGTCGATGGTTTCCTTTCCTCGCACCAGATGGGGATTGTGCAGCTGGCGGCCAGTTACTGCGGGGAACTGGTGGATGACAGTGCGTTGCGGGCGCAGGTATTTCCGGATTTCAATTTCAGTGCTGATGTCAGTATGGCGTTTAGTACTCAGGCCGGGCGGGATTATATTATCGATCCTCTGCTGATGAGGCTGCTGACCGACTATCTGCCGGACGTCGCCGGCGCAGACCTGCCCCCCGGCTCGACATTGACAGGTCCCCAGAGTCTCTCCGCCGTTACCCGAAGTGAATTGGATTCCCTCATTGTACAGCTGAGGGATTGCAGTACCTGTGGAACCGATTCCAGCCGCACTCAGACAATCGTTAAAGCTGCCTGTAGTACGGCTTTGAGCAGCGCCGTGATGCTGCTGCAATAAAATCCTGAGCCAGAAAAAAATTGAAAAAGTTAACAGACAGGAATGAATATGGCAAAGCGTCGCAACTTGTTTAATCCGGACCAGCCGCTCAAGCACCCGGATCACCGTCGTCCGCGAACCCGCCGTGAATTTATTGCCCAGGGTTTTAAAGCAGGTATGGGGTCGGTTTTCGGCAGCTCGCTGCTGGGTCTGTTTGCCAATCCCTATCTGTCCCGGGCCTGGGCTCAGGGGAACGACTATTTGTCCGACGCCATTAAAAATGAAGTAACCCGGTGCGGTATCGGCAGCGGTGCCACCGGTAATATTCCCTTTATCTGCTTCGACCTGGCCGGCGGTGCCAATATCGCCGGTTCCAACGTATTGGTGGGGTTGGATGGACAGCTGGATTTTCTAAGTACTGCCGGCTATAGCAAGCTGGGAGTACCGGGGGATATGCTTCCGCCACTCGCCAATGCCAATTCAGCCAGCAACGATTTTATTAATCGTGAACTGGGGTTGGCCTTTCACTCCGAAAGCGCCATGCTGCGGGGTATTCTGGAACGAGTCAGCGCCGGCAACCGCGCCCTGATCAACGGCGCCGTGATCCCGGCGCGCTCCGAAAACGATACCGGAAACAATCCCCATAATCCCATGTACGGCATTAATATCGCCGGAGCCAACGGTGAACTTATGGCGTTGATCGGTTCTCGTAACAGCGATTCGGGGGGGAATTCCATGGCGCCCATGTCAATGATCAACAACGAAGTGCGGCCGACAAAAATTGATCGCATTTCCGATGTTACGGGGTTGGTGGATGTGGGCGATCTGGCGACTTTCTTTCCGCAACAGAACGATAGGGTGAAGGTGATGGAGGCAATTGCCAAAATTTCCCACTCGCGCATCGGTACCGTCGATACGGGTTTGACAGCTCCGTATAAGGACAGTGGCCGCAGCAAGGATGCGGTGATTCGTGAAGACCTTCTGCGCTGCGGTTATGTTGAAAGCGCTTATCTGACCAATAAGTACAGCAGTTCGGATGCCCTTGACCCGAGAGGTGATTCGCTCCTGGTCAGTGATGATAATGCCAGTGCGCCTTTTTCTCTGGCTGATATGGACGACAGGGAATTTGCCAAAACAGCTTCTATTCTTAAGTTGGTGGGCTCCGGGCTCGCAGGGGCCGGCACGATTACCATGGGCGGTTACGATTACCACACTGGAGACCGCGCCACCGGAGAGTTGCGCGATGAACGCGCCGGACGCTGTATCGGCGCCTGTCTGCAATACGCCGCCAATCTGGGAACGCCAATAATGCTCTACGTCTTCAGTGACGGATCCGTATTCAGCAACGGTATGACGGATGATTCTATCGATGGGGGAGGCAAGGGTGTATGGACAGGGGACAATCAACAGACCGCCGCTGCGTTTTTCCTGGTTTACAACCCAGCGGGGCAACCCCAGTTGCTCAGCGAAAGTCAACAGCAGCTGGGCCGTTTTACCGCCGACGGTAATGTCAATACATCCTCATCGCCCGCTGCCAACAGTGTCACCGCTCTGGTGGATACAGTGATTCTCAACTACATGGCGCTGCACGGCCGGCAGGGCAAATTTAGCAGTTTGTTTTCACACAGTCTGGGTAGCGACCTGGATAAAATGACGGCGTTCGCTCCGATAGCTTGAATTGATTTATCGTGCACGTTCCTTACTGCCGCTGTGCCCCGTTCATGTTAGATAAACTGTCTTGGGTGATCATCTTAAAGGTATCGGTGGCTAGGTTTTCCAAAGTCATGCCGCAATCGAAATTAAACCAATTGTATGTATAGGACAGAGCGCCGATCAAAAAACGTCGCACTAAAAAACTCTCCACTGCAATTAGATTCACTTCTCGGGCTTCAATCAGAGTATCCATCCAAAGTTTTTCGTACTCGTCCTTTAGTGTCAGCAACTCTGCCTGACTCTCGCTGCTAAGACTGCGCCATTCGTTCACCATCAGAGAGAATCCTTCTCCCGTGAGGCCGTGGATGGCTTCTAATTCACATTGGATCAAGGCCAGCAGTCGTTCCTTGGGAGTGGAAGCTAGTTCTAGAGAGGTTTTCATTTTTTCGGTGGCGATTAACAACGCTTCTTGTATCGCTCCGCAAAGAATGGACTCTTTGTTGGGGAAGTGGTGAAAAATACTGCCGGAAAGTATACCTACATCGCGGGCAATATCACGAACTGTTGTGCGCGTAAAACCTTTGGTTTTAAATAAATGAGCAGCGCAGTTTAGCAGCTTGCCTTTGGCACAGTCCGGATCGGTTATAGAGCCATTGTTAACCATTCTTGCAACAAGGGGTTTAACATCTGGAGTTTTAAAAGCGTCTTTCACGAGAGTGACCTGCTGATTCATTGTGGAATCTCCGGACACAGGGTACTGAATTTATTTTGTGTCTCAAATAATTATTCGTTAATGGTGGTGATAAAAAATAGCTATTGTGGA
>JARROD010000198.1:0-8933 GCA_037384225.1 Exilibacterium sp. | reverse complement strand
TGAGGTTTAGGTATACACTTATAGTGTCGTCGCCCGCTTTTGTTTTTTTGCGTTAGCGCCTGACTTTACCTTATCGTTGCATAAATTTTCGAGATCAGGACCTTTAGAGCGGTATTTTCAGGGGTGCGCGCAGATCGGCGCCAGACGGGCGCCTCGAAACCCCTTTTTATTACTGATAAAGGGGCCGGACGTTATTTCGTGAACGATCCTAGCAATACGGAAATCCAGAATTATTTTGAATAACGCAATACTGAAGTATTTACAACCTCACGCAGTCTGGCAGTTGGTAGTACTGGCGCTTTTAGCGGTGGTAACCCCTCTGTTATTACTTATGTATCAAACCAGTGTTTCCCTGCAAAACTTCGTACGGGAGGGCCGTCAAATCACGGAAGACTCGGTTGTGCTGGCACAAAACGGGCGCAATGCGCGTGCTGCGCTCATCGATATGGAGCGTATTGCCAGACAGTACTTCGTGATAGGAGACGAGTCTCTACTCAATCTCTTTCGCACAACCTCGGAACAGTTTCTCAAACCACTTCATACTATGTCCACGCTGCTAAATTCCGCTAATTCCTTACAGATCTATAGAACAATCAAACAGCAGCAATCACGATGGCTGAAAACCCTCGAACGAACTCAACCCAATGATTCTAGCAAAAAACAACGAATGACAGAGCTCATTCGGCTGCAGCAGTCCACCGATCAACTCCTGCAAAACGCCCGCGATCATTCCAATATAAAACTGCACAATCTGGGGCGTACGGCCACGCAAATGCGTGAGACGATTCTGCAATGGGCAATAATTCTCGTACCTGTTACAGCCACGCTTATGGCGGTGTTCACCTTCTTGATTGTGGGGCCTATAAAACAGATCAATAGGGCGATTCGCACATTGGGTATGGAAGAACACACACCCGTTAAATTGTTCGGCCCTACTGAGCTGGTACAACTGGCGGAAGAGTTAAACTCCCTTCAGGAGCGCTTATTGCAGGTAGAGAAGCAGAAGCAGCATTTTTTACACCATGTATCCCACGAACTGAAAACACCCTTGTCCAGCATCTTAGAAGGCACCGCTTTATTAAAAGAAGAGGTTGTGGGCAGTCTCTCTCGGCCACAACAGGAAGTCATTGGTCTGGTCAATGAAAATGGGCACACGTTGCAAAAACTCATTGAAAACCTACTTAACTTTAATCAAATTCACTATCAGGGTAAGACTACACTGACCCAGTTCGACGTGTATGCACTGATTGAAGAGCTGGTGCGTGCCTACTGGTTGCCACTGACACGTAAACAACAAATGATTTGTATAGGGGGCCCGTGCATAACCCTGACTGCCCAGCGCCCTAGTCTACAAGCCGCGCTGGATAACCTGCTTTCCAACGCTATAGCTTATGGTGATGAAAAAGGCAAAATCTGGATTGAATGGCAATTATCGGATACAGAATTTACTTTGCAGGTCACCAATACAGGAGGCACGATAGGTGCTGAAGCAGAGGCCCTTATTTTCGAACCCTTTTTCCAAGGCAGTGTCAAACGCAGCGGAGCTGTTAGTGGTTCCGGGATTGGACTGGCCGTAGCCCGCAACTGCATAGAAACTCAGGGAGGTTGTTTGAAGCTGGTTGAAAACCGGCATAACAGAGTGAGTTTCGCCATTTGCCTTCCTCAGCGACCGGATGCAAATAGCGATAGAAAATAGTAATTTATACCCTTGCTCTTTTGTCAGTAGCCAACCAGAATTTCCAGGTACTCGCAAAAACCTCCCTGTGTTATAAGGAATAACTGACCCATACTGGCGAACTGAAAATTTTAAAATCAAACGCGAAGGCTTTAGAATGGTTTGATCTATATGTCACTAGCAATCAATTACCCAGGGATACACGCGAAAGCTATCTGTCAAGTCTCGACCAGCTTTTAAATATAAATAAAACGCATGACATCAATATCACAAGCATCGCCAATACCGCAAAAGAGTCAAATGTTAACGAAAATATCTGCTACAGAAGCCTCCAATTACACAAGGCCACTTACCTGGCGAGTAGAAATGCCGACCGGACAAGCTGGCAAGATTCCATTACTCTTTTGACAAATATTGATAACCCGCTGCCATCAGGTATGATTAAATATGCACACTGGCTGCAATCCGAATTGTCGACGCGTTTGGATTTGGCTGAAACCGCAGACCAATTAAAAAAGGAGAATACTGTTCTTGCCATACGCGTAAACAGGCTACAGAAAAAAATTGAAGCGTTGACAAACATAGAACAGAGGCTTACCGAAAAGAAAGGGGCCCTGGAATCGTATTAAACAGTTGATTTGTCAAGATGAATATTGCAAACGAAATGCCCAACCCACGCATTCTGTTAGTAGATGATGACAACAGTCTGCTGAGGTTGCTCTCTATCCGCCTGGAATCCGCGGGTTACGCTGTCAATGCAGTAAGTTCCGCCGTTGAAGCTTTGAAATTATTACAAAATGCCTGTATTCATGTATTAATCACTGACATGCGTATGGATGAGATGGACGGATTAACTTTATTTGAACACACACAGCACATTAAACCGGGTTTACCCGTTATTATTATGACCGCCTATGGCACCATACCGGAAGCTGTTTCAGCCACTCAGAAAGGCGTTTTTAGCTTTCTGCCCAAACCCATCGACAAGGATTTATTACTTAAAACAGTGAGCTCTGCGCTTACGCATACTCACCACCACGTGTCCGAGTCCTGGTGTGAGGAAATCATTACCACCAATACCGTTATGCGGGAATTGTTGCAACAAGCAAAAATGGCCGCACAAACAATGGTAAATATTTTGATTTCAGGCCCCAGTGGCACGGGCAAAGAACTTCTTGCCCGTGCTATACACAAAGCCAGCCCGCGCTCCGGCAACCCCTTCGTCACGATTAACTGCGGTGCGCTACCGGAGCCGTTGCTGGAATCCGAACTCTTCGGTCACACTAAAGGTGCTTTCACCGGCGCGGTCAAAAGCCATCCCGGCCTGTTTCGCTCCGCCGCGGGGGGCACCTTATTTCTGGATGAAGTTGGTGATATGCCAATTCCCTTGCAAGTGAAGCTACTGCGCGCTATTCAGGAAAAACAAGTGCGTGCTGTGGGTTCGATTGAAAGTGAAGCGATCGATGTGCGTATTATTTCAGCGACCCATTGCGATCTCGAACGAGCGATGGAGACTCATGAATTCAGGGAAGATTTATACTATCGGCTCAATGTAGTGAAATTTGTGCTGCCACCACTGGATGAGCGTCGCGAAGATATACCTGCTCTCGTCAACCATATATTAGCTTCCCATAAAGACCAACGGGACGGTTTTATCAAAGGCATAGCCCCGGATTCTGTAGCGCTGTTGTGTGAAGCCAAATGGCCTGGCAATATCCGGCAACTGGTCAATGTAATGGAACAGACTATTGCCTTAAGTACAACCCCCATTATCAATACGGTATTAATTAAGCAGGCTCTTGCCGACCGCATATCAGTGCTGCCGTCTTTCAATGACGCCAAAGCCTCTTTTGAAAGCAGCTACCTCAATAAAGTGCTATCCATTACAGCAGGCAATGTTCGCCAAGCGGCAAAACTCGCCCACCGCAACCGCACTGATTTTTACAAGCTGCTATCAAAATATCATATTGACCCTGCAACCTTTAAAAAGTCGAAAGGCTGAGGGCCCTGAACTCGAAAAATTATGCAACGATAGGGTTATACCCAAAGCGTTTGAGATTTAGGCCTCCAGAGCACGCCCATTTTTGCCCCTGACCGCGTCGCTCCTTCTTACGTGGGGCCTGCCATGCGGCGTCGTCGCTCCCCCTGTCCTTAAAAGAAAAGGGGGAACAAAAATTGACGCACTCTGAAGACCTAAATCTCAAACGCTTTGGGTATATGCAGTACATCCTTGTACTGGCTGCCAGAAAATTCACTCTCTATGCTCTTTCATTCCTGCTGCAGCGGCATCTCCTTTATACAGGATATACTCTTCGACTGAGATAACGCCATTTTGATCAACATCCACTGTTGCGAAACTTTGTGCCAGATCCATGTTCTGTTCTGCCTCATCTTTAGCAACTAATCCGTCTTGGTTGCTATCCAGCTTATTAAACTCGGATTCGGCTTTCATTTGTAGCTCATTCTTTTCTTCAGCACAAGCAATCGCTGACAACATGGAAAGCATAATAAACGCAAATAATATTCTCATCGACATCACCTCTACAGCTATTCATCGAATAAATTCATCGGTATCCTCAACGCCGGATACGATTGCGTAAATACCAGGAAAATTTGAGAAAATTTAACTCTCAGCTTTTTCCAGTACAGCTTAATTGCACTCAATTATTGTGCCAATTGTTGTTTTTCGTTTAAAATCAATCGATAGCATCATACAAGAGACAACAAAAGGAACTGAAAATAGGGGGATGTGTCGCTAAATCGCGACGCAACTCAAGGTTTGGAAACACTTTACTTTTTTATCAATAAGTTAACTGTCGCCAAAGGAAGACCGGCCTTGTTCCTCATTGCGTCCTAGCTCTCCTCGCGTCAGGGTAAAGTGGCCTTTTCCGCTGGAGCCTACTGGGTATATGTCCAACAATGGCGTTAAATATACCCAAAGCGTTTGAGATTTAGCTGTGCAGCGTGCGTCTCTTATTTCAAACGTTGTGGGTATTTGCCACTTATCAAATGAGAGCCGATCAAATAAGAGAAGCCTGATCATGAAAAAGAAAAACGTCACCCCGTCAAGTGTAAGTCTTGACTCATTTGCCTGCGAAGCCCAGCTGTCGTTGGGAAACGCCTCATACACCTATTACGACCTCGGAAAACTGAGTGATCGTTTCGATCTAAGTCATCTGCCGTTTAGTTTAAAAATTTTATTAGAGAACATGCTGCGCAAGGAAGATGGTAAAAATATTACCAAAACCGATATCGAAGCAGTGTGTCGATGGCGCCCCGACGATAAGCCACATGTGCAGATAGATTTTACCCCGGCACGTGTTATATTACAGGATTTTACCGGCGTGCCGGCCATTGTTGATCTCGCCGCCATGCGCGATGCAATCGTGCAACTCGGTGGTGATGCGGAGCGTATCAATCCGCTGGAATCCGTGGACCTGGTGATCGATCACTCGGTCATGGTGGACTATTATGCCAGCGACGATGCACTGGCGAAAAACACCAGTAAAGAATTTGAGCGAAATAACGAACGCTATCGGTTTTTGCGCTGGGGCCAGACAGCCTTCAGCAACTTCCGCGTTGTGCCGCCCGGAACCGGCATTGTCCATCAGGTGAACCTGGAATACCTGGCCCGGGTGGTGATGACCAAAACAATCGCTGACAAAACCTATGTCTATCCCGACACGTTAGTGGGTACCGATTCCCATACCACCATGATTAACGGTCTGGGCGTATTGGGTTGGGGCGTGGGCGGTATCGAGGCGGAGGCGGCCATGCTCGGGCAGCCGGTGAGTATGCTATTGCCCGAAGTGGTGGGGGTTAAATTGGACGGCGCCATGCCGGAAGGGGCTACCGCCACGGACCTCGTCCTTATGGTCGTTGAGATGCTGCGGAAAAAAGGGGTGGTGGGAAAGTTTGTGGAGTTTTACGGCGACGGGCTTTCCAACCTCCCGCTGGCGGATCGCGCCACCATTGCTAACATGGCCCCTGAATACGGCGCCACCTGCGGTATCTTTCCCATCGACCGGCAAACGCTCGACTATCTGCAACTGAGCGGCCGCGATTCCGGCCAGATACAACTGGTGGAAGCCTATGCCAAGCGCCAGGGGTTGTGGTGGGAGGAAGGCGACGAGCCCGCCAGCTACAGTGATTGTCTGGCTCTGGACCTCGCCGATGTGGTGCCGAGCCTGGCGGGTCCCAAACGTCCCCAGGATCGCATTCCGCTGGCCCGGGCCAAACAGGCCTTTGTCGATCACCTGCAACTGCAGGCTATGGATGCGGACGTCGAACGTTTTGCCGATGAAGGTGGCCACAGTGCCGATGGTGTGGAGCAAAGCAACAAGGGGGTGAGTTTTTCGATCGACAGGGAAACGCACTGGTTAAACCACGGCGATGTGGTTATCGCCGCCATCACCTCCTGCACCAATACCTCCAATCCGGCCGTCATGCTGGCCGCCGGGCTGGTTGCAAAGCGAGCCCACGAAAAAGGGCTCAAAGCCAAACCCTGGATAAAAACCTCGCTGGCGCCGGGATCACAAGTCGTCTCTGCCTACCTGGAAAATGCCGGTTTGATGGAACCGCTGAAGGCGCTCGGATTCGCTATCGTGGGGTATGGCTGCACCACCTGTATCGGCAACTCCGGGCCCTTGCCGGAACCGGTCAGCCAGGCTATTTACGACGGCGACCTGACGGTGTGTTCCGTGCTGTCCGGAAACAGGAATTTTGAAGGTCGCATTCACCCGGAGGTAGGGGCAAACTACCTGGCGTCACCGCCACTGGTGGTGATTTACGCCCTTGCCGGTTCCATGCTGATCGATGTTTATAATGATCCCCTGGGACAGGACGCCGATGGCAAGGATGTGTATATGCGCGACCTGTGGCCCAGCCAGGGGGAAATCAATCAACTGATTGCTGAAACAATTTCTGCGCCGCTCTACGAGGAGCGCTACGCCGATGTTTTCAAAGGCACAGATCAATGGCGTGCGCTGCCGACCCCCGAAGGGAAAACCTATAATTGGCCCACCTCCACCTATATCAACAAACCGCCGTATTTTGTCGATTTATCGGCGCAGGTGCCGCCGTTGCCGGTGATTGAAGGGGCGCGTTGTCTCGTCAAAGTGGGTGATTCCATCACTACCGATCATATCTCACCGGCGGGGGCCATTCATCCAGACAGTCCCGCCGGGCAATATCTGCGGCAACAGGGCGTGGAGCCCAAAGACTTTAACAGTCTCGGCGCCCGACGCGGCAACCACGAAGTGATGATGCGCGGCACCTTCGCCAACACCCGCCTGCGCAATCAATTGGCGCCGGGGACGGAAGGGGGATATACCCGCTACCTTCCCAGCGGCGAAACCCTGTCTATATTCGATGCAGCGATGCGCTACCGGGAAGCCCGCACCCCGTTAATCGTTCTCGCCGGCAGAGAATACGGCACGGGTTCAAGCCGTGACTGGGCGGCTAAAGGCACAAAGTTGCTTGGTATCGAAGCGGTTATTGCCGAGAGCTTTGAGCGCATCCACCGTTCAAACCTGGTGGGCTTTGGGGTGTTGCCGCTGCAATACACCCAAGGGCAAAACGCGCAAAGCTTAGGGCTTAGCGGCGAAGAGTTTTTCAATATTGACGGACTGGAAAACGCACCAGATTCAATTGTGGTTACCGCTTTGCGCGACGGCAACGTGGTAGCGGAATTCGAGCTCCAGGTGCGTATCGATACCCCCAGCGAGTGGGATTATTACCGGCATGGAGGAATCTTGCATTTTGTGCTGCGATCACTGGCGTAGAAAAATTAATATTGCCCGTAGATTCTGCGGCTTCTATACCTAAATCTCAAACGCTTTGGGTATATACCCTCGGTCAGTGGTCTTTTGCGAGACACTGCCGAAAACCGAAACAGGTAAAATTCAACGATTTCGCTTGAGAGAAAACTTATGAGTAAATCCGGCTATGATCCTGGCAATGAGGGCGCCAAGATGTCCTTTGCCCGGGATATGTCCTATGGCGACTACCTCGGCCTCGATAAGATTCTGAACGCACAGAAACCCTTGTCCGACGCCCACGATGAGATGCTGTTTATTATCCAGCATCAGACCAGCGAACTTTGGATGCGACTGGCCCTGCACGAACTGCGCGCAGCCCGCAGTGCAATCCGGGAAAACCGCCTGCCGCAGGCGTTCAAGATGATCAGCCGGATTGCCCGTATCTTCGATCAGCTTAACGGTGCCTGGGACGTATTGCGCACCATGACACCCAGCGATTACACCACCTTTCGCGAGACCCTCGGCGCCTCCTCCGGGTTCCAGTCGCACCAGTACCGGCTGATTGAATTTGTTCTGGGCAATCGCAACTCGGCGATGATGAAAGTGCATGAGCATCGCCCCGAACTGCACCAAGCGCTGGAGCAGGAACTCGCCGTACCGAGTCTGTATAACGAGGCCGTCGCCTGCCTGGCCCGCAGTCTGGGGCAGGATGTTGCCGCGCTGCCGGTGCCGAACCTGCGCGGTCCGCACCAGCACAGTCCCGTCATTCAAGCACTCTGGAAACGGGTCTACGAGGACATCGATACTTATTGGTCCGTCTATGAACTGGCCGAGAAGCTGGTCGATCTTGAGGATTATTTCCGGCGCTGGCGCTTCAACCATGTTACCACGGTGGAGCGGGTAATCGGTTTTAAGCGCGGCACCGGTGGCACCGCGGGCGTTCCCTATCTGCGCAAGATGCTCGACGTCGAACTGTTCCCGGAATTGTGGCATCTGAGGGGGGAACTCTGATGGATGATTTGCCGAGAAAGCATCTATTCGATTTGCCCGCGGGGGTGATCTATCTCGACGGAAATTCCCTGGGACCACTGCCAAAGGTGGTGCCGGTGGACATGACCGCGAACGGGGCCGAATTCGCCGTCGTCTGTACTTATACCTCAACGGCGGACCCGGCAGCCCGGCTTTTATCTACGTTCGGCCCGATATCGTAGACAGCTTGCGCCCGGCACTGAGCGGCTGGCTTGGACACCGGGAACCCTTCGCCTTCGACCTGGAGTATCAACCCGCTGCCGGGTGTAGGACGGCAGCGTAAATACGGACGGTAGCCGGATTGGGCAGCGAACTCTGCAGTAGCAAAATATTCAACATTGACCGATTTTGGTGATGGTGCCGGACAAATAGGACGACAATAGACTCAGAATCCTCTAACTCAAATTCGAGATCACCCAGTGCGTCGCCACTAAACTCCAGGTCGTCTTCAGCTAGTGGGTCATCTAACC
>JARROD010000197.1:0-10217 GCA_037384225.1 Exilibacterium sp. | reverse complement strand
GTCCGTGTATCTCAATGGGTTGTAAAGAACATAGCTATATCGATAGTATGACTGAGTATCTGATGCAAACATCACTTGCGGATCAGCCTGCAAAAACCGCCCCAGCCTCGGATCGTACACCCGCCCGTTCATGTGGATCAACCCCACCTCGTCGAGCATCTCGTGGCCGGTAAAACCCCGAACGGTAAGGTTATGATCGAAGTCGAGCCGGCTTGAGAGGTCCAAACGGCTCCAATCCACGGCCGAGCGCCGTTGCCCCCAGGCGTCGAATGACATTGTCTGCACCACTTTGCCCGCGACATCAGTGATCACATCCAGCGAACCCAGATGGTCCTTATACAGATACTGCCGGAGGGAGGCTCCCAGCTTGTTGCCGCCGGTATCGCGCTCGATACTGACCAGCACATTGCCAGGCAGGTAGCGTTTCACTGTCTGACGGCCGTCCGGGTGGGTGATCTTCTCCACGCTGCCGATATAGCGCGTGGTGGTGATACCGTCGCGGTTTTCATCCGTGCGCAGGAACCGGGACCGGTCGGGGGCGTATTTGAAGCGGGTGGTATGGCCTCCTTTGCTGATCACACTGGGTTTGTCAAACGGGGTGTACGACAGTGTTCGCCCACGGGTATCGCTGAGCATATTGCCGTTGGCGTCGTAGGCATAGGCGGTTGTGCTGCCATCATCGGTTTCACAGAGCGCGTGCACGCCAAAGCCTACCGCACATTCACGGCCGTAGCGGTACTCACCCACGCCGGTTTTAAAGGTGATATTGCCCAAGCCGTCGTAGTCGACTCTCTGCTCGTCCTGACCTTCCACGTAGTAACGGCGCAGGCGGTTGAGTTTGTCGTACTCGGTGAAGTGCTCGACCAGGTTTTTGTCGCCGCTGCGGTCGTAGCGGGTAAGCAGGTTGCCTATGTCATCCCAGTCGTATTCCAGGTCCTGTACATCGTTGACCCCGGTGGCCGAGCTGGCAGTGATGGTTTTCAAGCGCCCGGTGGCGGGGTCGTAACGGTGCATCCGGGTGACGCCATTGCCGCCCAGCGCCTCGGTCACATTGCCGCGCCGGTCCATGCTCTGTACATGGTAGTAGGCTTCGCGCAGGCCGTTGGCTTTGAGGGCATTAGACACCTCCAGCAGGTAACCGTATTCGTTGTAGCGGTACTGCACGGCGTTGCTCTGCCAAGCGCCCTTACCGGCGGCGTCAAACACCTGGAATGTGCGTCCGTATTCATCGTAGGTGGTTTTCTCAAAGTGGTTGTCGTCGCCGTCACCACCGAGGTTGGTGGTGGTTTCGTCGACGCGCCCGAAACCATCATAGCGAATCAGGCGGCTGTAGCCGGTCAGGTCGTCTGCCACTCCGGCCAGGGCCCCCAGCCCATTGCCGGACTGGCCGTTGTTGTAGCTCCAGAAGGCTTGATTGGTCGCGTCGCCGCGACGGCTATAGTCGGTACGCGTGAGCATGCGCCCGAGCTTGTCGTAGCTCATCTCGCTGTTTTGCCCCTTGGCGTCAATCTGATAAATCAGTTCGCCGAAGGGGTTATAGCCGTAGAGCCACCAACCGGTTTGCGGCCGGGAGGTATCCGAGGGGCAGGTAGCGCTGACATCGGGCAGGTGACCCCCCTTGTCCGGATCGAGCATGGCGGTTTTGCGACCCAAGCGGTCGTAACACATCTGCACGGTGCCGGCTACCACGCCAAGTGCGTCCAGACTGTCGGCGTAACGCAGATTGCCCTGGGCATTGTAGCGGTACTGCACTCTGCCGCCGATCGCATCCTCCACCCGCACCAGCTCATCCAGCACGTTTTTCAGCTCGGTTTTACGCTGCCCGGCCGGATTGGTGATCACGTTACCCAGCCCCTCGTAATCCACCTTGACCAAGCCATTGACACCGGGCAAGGTGGTTTCGATCATCCGCCCGAGCAGGTCATAGCGCATGCTGGTCCAAAAGGCGGGACCAGCGCCGGCACCGTAGGGTTCACTGGTGCGGGTGACTCGGCCCCGGTCATCATATTCGGTGTCCTTATACGTCCAGGAGCCGTCGAAGTGCACACTGGCCTCGCGCACCGTGCGGCCCAGTACATCGCTGACCACAAACGCTCTGCCCCCGCCGGCTTGCGTAGTGGTGGTCACCACCGACCCAGTTTCCGGGCAGAAGCTGCGCTGAGTGCTACAAAGGCTGCGCAGAGTCTGCTTCCAGGCCCCCGTCTCATTGCCTTCAAACACCGGTGCACCGAAGGCCCCGTAAACGCGGGTGCTGACAACGCCGTTGATATCCGCCACGGCGGTGGCCTGCCCCAGAGCATTACGGCTTAGCACCTCGGTGGTGATTTGCCCATAGCCATTTTGGGTGATATCGGCATAGCGCCCATAGCTGTCGTAAATTGTCTCGGACACCCGGTCCTCCACGCCAGCACCACTCTGCGTAACCTTAAACTTGTTACCCAGCGAGTTGTACTCATGGCGCGCGGTATGGGTCAGTTCACCGCTGCCCGGTTCGATGACTTCTGTGCGTAGCAAACCCGCACTGGTGCCGCTGTCGTAATAGGTAAAGCTGGACGTCCTCAATGAATTTTTGCTGTCGACGTCATCGGAGCGTTCAGTGGTGACTTCGGTCCTGGTCAAACGACCCAGTTCGCGGTAACTGAAGCTTTCTCCATGCAGGATCAGGGTTTTATTCGCGTAGCCGTTTTCAGTGGTTTTGGTGTGAGTCAAGCCGTCGCCGGCGGTCGTGACCTCGACCCATTCCGGGTTGCCGTAGGTATCGAAACGCTGCTCGGTAATAACGGTACGCAGGGGCATTTCATTGACTGTCAGCCCCTCGCTGTCAGTGCGATTGGTACTGGTCCTGTAGCTGATCTCAACACTCTCGGCCAGCACCGGGCGGTAGGGAGCCACAGGTGGAGCACCAGCCCCACTCCAACCCTGCAGTTGCCAGCGGTTGTCGGATCGCGCCAGCAGGTCGCCGCCAGTAGTTTTCACCTCGGTGCTCAGCGGATAACCGATAAACGGAAAGTCCTGGCGGTAGGTGGTGGTGGTTTTTACCCCGCTCTGCCGATCCAGGGTGGTGAGCTTTTCAAAGCCCAACAGCCCCCGGCCGGCAGCTTGCATTTTGGCTTCGCCGTAGTAGTAGCTGATACCACTTTTCGCAGCAGCATCTATCGCCGTGGGCGCACTGCTGTAGACATCGGTAACCACATAGAGCGGCGCCATCAACTCCAGCACCGGCTTGTCACCTTTACCCAGGCTGTGATTGCCCTCGGGGAAATCCCAGTCGCTGTTCAGCCGGCGGTAAAAATCTCCCACCTCCAACCGGTCGTAGACATAATCATTGCAGATATTTAAACGACAGTACTCACCGGTAAGGGTGGTGGTATCGATGGTAATACGCGCGTAGTGGCCACTGTTGGTCAGACTGCCGTAAGTGATGTCAGTTACGCCGCCCAACCCACCAAGGATCTGCGTGATCATATCGCCAGGTTGGTTTTCACCCAGAGCGTGCTGCACCGCCAACTGTGAATTATCGCCCTGGCTGCGGATGTACAGATAGTCCTGCCAGCCGTCGCCGTTGGTATCGGCAAACAGGGGAAATGCCCTATTACCAGTGGCGGTGCCCGCCAAGCGGTGGGCCGCATCGAAATCACCGTTAGCGCTGTTCCAGATCATCGCCTTCAGGTGATGCGCTTGCTCGTCATACCACAGTACATCGAGGTAGCCGTCGCGGTTGTAATCGACAGGGAACTGTTGATCACTGGTGGCTTCGGCAAAAGTGTGGGCTACCAGGGTTTCACCGGTGTTGAGCCAATAGCCATTCTCGGACAACACATCGCTGAGACCGTCATTGTTGATATCGATGACCTGTGTGAGCTTGCTGCGCGCATCTTCCAGCGGCGATTCATCGCTTTCCAATATCGAATCGTTAAAAACGAGGTCAATATCTCCCTGCCACAACTGTGCATACCGCCGCAGGGAGGCGCCTTCGCGAATCAGGGCATGGACAGATAGATCCCCGGTACAGGTGCGTCGCCCATGACTGCCATTCTCGCACTCAGTGGTCTGGTAGCTATACCCCACCGCATCGACTACCCCATCGGCATTAAAATCGGCATTACCCACGGACAACAGGCCATTGCGCTGATCTCTGGAGACGCCTTCAATCGGTACATCGACCCACGTCAATTCCCGCTCCGGACCGAAGGTGTAGTAGTGCGAAGAGGTCACCGCTTCGGCCGGATCCCGCCCCAATTCCCGGTAGTAGAAGTGGCTGCCGTAGGTGTCTGAGTACTGCACATCGGCCAGGCCATCGCTGTTGAGATCGATAAAGGACGCACCCGGCCCCAAGGTCTCTGTTTGCAGGGGGTTGCGGGACAACTTCCACTGATTATCGCCCTGAGGCTCGGCCAGGAAAATATTGTAGTAATCCTCGCTGCGGT
Organism: Exilibacterium sp.; assembly: GCA_037384225.1. Taxonomy (GTDB): domain Bacteria; phylum Pseudomonadota; class Gammaproteobacteria; order Pseudomonadales; family Cellvibrionaceae; genus JARROD01. Next base: position 5,790 of record JARROD010000197.1, on the reverse strand, counting down.
GTTTTGTCGCCACATCATTGCGCCCATCCCCGTTGTAATCGAGGATATGCAGATCCGGAACGCTGTTATTGCCGAACTCGATATACACGCCCCCTTCGGCAAATTCCGTGGTGACCAGCGAATCGCCATTGGAAAGGGCGTACTGCAGTCGATGGTCCTTATCATTTCCGTCCACATCTAAGAGGAAGTAGACCAGGTCCATCTTGCCGTCGCCATTGATATCGGCGACCCGGTAGGAGGCAATGCCCAAATCCGTCCCTGACTCCAGGGTTGAGTAAGATGCGCGGCCAAAGCCGTCAAAGCGCTCCGTCCAGACAAACTCGGTCGGCGGCTGACAAAGGCTATCGACACAGGCTGTGACGGATTGCAGCCGGCTGATTGTGTTACTGTTGGAATCGTTACCAGTAGGTTTGTAGGCTAATTCATAGCGGCGCACCTGATTTTCACCACCGGCGTCGGGCTCGGTGTTGTAGACCCGGATCTGTGTCAGGCGCCGGGTTATTTGCTGAAGTTCACCGGCCATATATCCCTTAATCGGGTCGGGCCGCGCCTGGTCACCATAATCCAGTTCAATCCGCGCCTGTGCCCGGGTGCCACTGCCATAGGCGTAGCGCACTTCAGCCAATCGGTGGCCATTGTCGTCATCCGTATAGAGATAATCAATGGCGTTGCCCACGCTATCGGTAAACATCGATAGCGCCCAGGTAAAGGTACCCTTGGCCGTTGCCCGAGTGGCCTGGTTAGCCAAACGGGTGCCACCGTGCAGACTGTCAGCGCCATAGACACTGAGGGAGCCGTCCTTGCGAATCACCTTGAAGGAAGCAGGATGGCCCACACGGCCACCGACGGAAATCACCCGCGCGCCGCTGTCGACTTCCGTGCGGTAGCGCGCGCCGACGGCGCCATAGGTATAACCCGCCTCAACAATCAACCGCTGCCCGTCGAGGCAAAAGCGGTCTTGTTGATTCCAGCTCAGGGGTTTGGCCTGACCGTCCTGCCCCAGGGTCTGGCGGCAACGGCCGACGGCCGAGAGGCCGCCCAGGCTCCAGCCCTTGCCCAGCATTCCGTTGCCGCGCTGGCTGTCATAGTTCAAAGACAGGGAGGGAGCCACGCCCGCGGTACCCGCCGGTGTGTACAGCGCGATAGTATAGGTGGCCGAGCCGGTTTCATTGACCCGGAACTGGCCGCCGAGCGATCCGATGCGATCGGAAGCCAGCACCTCGGCGGTATCCGGCAGTGGCAGGGCCGCTGGTGACGGTGCCGGGTCTATCGTTCCCAGGGGGGTGGTGCCGGCCAGGTATTCCTCGTAGTTGCTCAGACCATCGTCGTCCGGGTCATCGGCGCCGCTTTGGCTGGTGGTGTTGCCGAACTGTTCCAGCTCCCATTGATCGCCCAGACCATCGCCATCCTCGTCGGCCAGAAAGGCACAGTCGGCCTCCAGGCAAAAACCGTAGAAGACTTCGAAGATGCGCAGCAACGCCTGATCGATCAACGCGGCAAAGTCCTGGTGGTCGGTAAAAAACAGAATCGTGGCTCCACGCGACGCAGTACCGTTATTCAGTCCGGCCAGCAGGCGGTCGTAGTCGGCTTGGGCGAAGGCGTCGTCGATACCCAGCACGTTCAGATACAGGGCCTGCAGGAAGCCGGCGTTGCTCAGTTCGCCGTACAGTGCCCTGCCGCTGTCGGAATTGAGAAAGGCGGTCGCCACCTCTTCCAAGGTAGCGCCCTTGAGCAGGGCATAGGTCCAGAAGGTCAGGGTCTCTTCATCCGGATTCCGCTGCAGTAGCCCTTCGAACAGCCGCCCGACGTGGAACATCTCGGTGACATCCCAGCCGTCGGCCTGGTATTCGGCAAAGTCCGGGTCCGCCAGGTGCATATAATCAGCCAACAGCGAGTCGTCGCGGCTCTGCCAGGTTAGCAGGTGCGGGCCGATGACACCGGCGCGGATGGTGTGCGGCTGCCCGTCCAGGGAGTGGAAGGTGAGGGAATAATCGCCGTAAGGCACGGCTTTTTCCGCAATGCCGTCGCTGGCGATATAGGTCCAGCGGATGTCGCCGTCGGGGTCGACAGAGTAGAAGTTGTGGTTCAGCGAACCCAGGTTAACGGTGTTGAGTTCGTCGACCAGCGGCGGGGCCAGGGCCTCGTCGCCCAAAGCGGTCTGCCAGCGGCCCGCGCCGCTGTCGCTCTGGCCGGCGGTGCCGATAGCGTACAGAATGCCAGTGGTGGAGCCCACATAGAGCGTGTCGTGATCGAGCGACAGTGCCGCCTGGCTGTCGATGTTCCCGGCGGCAACAAAGGGCCAGTTGGGTAGAATTGCACCGCTGTTCTGGTTGAGCGCATAGACCCGGTTGTCGGCCGAGACATAGATGACCCCGTTTGCGTCCACCGTGGGTGTACTGCCCTCCAGGTCGATCAGTGGGTTGTCATTGTCGGCAAAGGCGTAAACCTGGGCCTGATTGCCATTGCCGCTGTTGATCAGGGTCAGGCGCAGCCCGGTGTCCGCCAGCGCCGCGCTTAAGCTGGCATTGAGGCTGAACTGCAAGGTGTCGGGGTCTTCGCCCTCGATCAAGGCCACCAGGGCGTCGCTGAAACTGGCCAGCAGGGTGTCGTTGTCCTGGGATTGTCACAGGCCACCGCCGCGGCGAACGGTTGCGGCGTATCGATTACCGTCAGCAGCAGTTCGCCACCGGGGGCGCTGCAAACATTGTCCGTTCGGTTGCAGGCCATAACCCGGTAGCGGTAGTCGTTGGTGGTGCGGGACAGGGTTACTTCCAGGTTACGGCTCGCGCTAACTTCGGTGAGATCGCCCCAGGAACCGGCACCGGCTTTCTCCTGCACCACATAGTGGGTGGGTGAGCCTGCAACGTCTTCCCAACACAATGTAAAAGTACCAGTGCTCTGGCTACTGGTTGCACCCTCACTGCAAACGTCACGGGTTTTTAACCAGGTTTTGCCCGGGCGCTGGGGCGTGGGCAGGGTAACGGTAACCGTTAGTTCGGTATATTTGTCACTGCAGCCCTTTTCATTGCAGGCCCACAGCCGAAAGGGATACATGCCGCTGGCGAGACCGGTAATATCTATGGCTTTGTTAGCGTTGTTTTGTAGCGTTTTCCAGCCGTCGTCGTCACAGTTACGCTCACGGGGCAAGCACTCCCGTTTTAATAAATAGCTGCTGGCATTGGTTACGGAGCCCCATGACAGGGTAAATTCGCCGGTGGTGTTGGTGGTGCCGGTATCGACCTTGAAGTTGCCGGGCGGGTTTTCCGGTGGGCGGATCTCGTAGCCCGTGATCACTACCACCGGGCTGGACTCACTTTTAACGCCATGATTGTCGGTGGCGATCGCCGTCAGGCTATGCTTTCCCTTACTGGTAACCGGCCAATTATTGGTGTAGGGCGAAGAGTTGTCACGGCCGATGAATGAGCCGTTTTCAAAAAATTCAACCTTGCTGATACTGCCATCGTCGCTGGCGTTGGCGGTGAGGGTCACCGTCTTCCCCACCTCGAACCGGCTCTTGGTTTTGGGGCTGGAAATGGCGGCCGTGGGTTTTTCGTGCAGGATCAGGGACACACTGTCCGCGGGGCTCAACTGGTTTTTATACCATTTATCAGCGGCTCTGGCGGTAATTTTTACAGCACCGGTCATCTCCGGTGTCCAGATTGCGGAATAAACCCCATGCTTGTCTGGCGTAGCGACAGATTTGATCAGACCAGTATTGCCGTCATCGTACTTGTAGTTAAAAGCCACCCGATCGATAGCATCCGACTGTGCGTCTCTGGCGGTTGCCTTCAGGGTGATCGGCTCTGTGACCAGACGAACCGAATTGGACGGTGACTTAATTGTTGCTGTGGGCGCAGTATTACTGACACAGCCCTTCGATTGACGCCAGCCGCTCCCGTCACTGGAATGGCCATCCACTTTATAGCTTGCCTGCACACGAAACAGACGTGTTCTCCCTGCGTAAATACCCTGCAACTTATAGGTGGTTTTGTTTTTATCTTTAAACACCGTGCGCCAGGTTTTTCCGCCATTCGTACTCACCTGCAGGTGGTAGCGGTTAGCGCCGCTGGCCGCACCCCATTTGAGCGTTTTGCCGTTGCGACACAGGGAGGGTAACGTGAACGCGCCGGGAAGACCCGGTTTTTTCACGACGTATGCGGTCGCGATATGGGACGTTCTAGGGCAAGAACCTGGCTCACAATAAACGCAAGAACGAAACTGACATTGATAGTAACTGTAAGTATATTTCCCTGAGGCTTTTCCAGTGACGGACAGTTTGGCTTGACTTCCACGACCCACGCCCTGCACTTCTCCAGTGCTCCAATAAACACGCACCGGACCCTCAAAGGCTGGTGCCGTGACAACGAAATTGCCGTCCTTACTGGGCTGCGGAGAAATGGTCGGGGCGGGGGTTAGCGCCGCCGCCACCGCCGATATCAGGAGTAATACCCCCAGCCAAAATACTTTCATCGCCGAAACGCCCGCGCTCCACTCAATATTAAAACTGCCATACCGTTTTCTCATGTGTACCTCCTTGTTTTATTACTCACCCAGGGAGCGGACCCAGACGAGTTGGGGAGCGTTGCTTTCGTTTTGATTGAGCGTTTTTACGTTCAGTGTCGAAGCTGTTTTCGGCACCCTGACCGCGTAGAGTTTGTTATGGGAATCGCGCAGATAAAGGGTATTCTGCCCCGAACTAAACTGCAGGGCGCCCTCCAGAGTCGCGCCCGTTTCAAAGCCGAGGGGCAGCGTCCACAAAGCTTTACCATCACGGCCACTAAGCGCATAGAGCCATCCGTTATCGGTGGCAACAAAAAGGCTGGACCGATCGCTGCCCCACTGAAGGTCGCTCAGAACCGGCCCCCGGGTTTTGGTTTGCCACAGCACTGTTCCATTGGGTTTTACGGCATAAACACAGCCGTTGCTTGAGCCGACATACACGGTGCCCTTGTCGCCGGCGAGAGGCCGGGCGTACACCAGCCCGAAAGGCCGAGACCAAAGCACATCCCCCTTAGCCGAAAATTTGCTGAAACGGGCGAAGGCCAGCTCGCCCTGATAATAGCCGCCATCGTTTAACATCAGCGCCCGGGGAATGTTTTGCAAAGTGGAGGCGCGCAGATTTTGTGGATAAAAAGAGGCGTAAATCAACAACGCTATACACATTGAGCGTTGAAACGATAAAAATAAAAAAGTGAGCGGCATGAAACAATTCCTTTTTAATCATTCTCAGATCAAAATGAAAATACAAATAAACATTTTTGGTTGGTTAGAGACGCGCGGCGATAAAATCCAACACCGCTTTCGCGGCCTGGAATACAGCGCCACACTCTCAAGGGGAATTCAAATGGGATAAGCAGAAGCTGAAATCTTATTCAGTCATTTTTGTAATTTTCACAATAATTCCAACGGTGAACATCACCTCGCGCTACCCCGGCACGACAGCTCCCTGAAAATTTCGTGTGATATTAATCACAAAAAATATAATTTACAAGAAAAAAACATTCTAAAAATAGACTGGCACAATTTTCATCAAAAATTAATAACGCCAAAAATTTTGAGTCACTGCTGTGGATATTGCAAATCAGAAACTGATTTAGTCGGGCGACGCAGGGTTAAAGATTGATGAATCAGCGCCACGCATTCATAAAATGTTAGCTGATTTTCCAACCGATCGAATTGAAGCACATTTCTGTAGAGGCGATCAAATTTGAAATGGAACGCAAGGGCTTAACCGTAAAAGACCTTGAACCTATGATCGGCAAAAGTAATCGCGTTTACGAGATCCTCAAT
>JARROD010000196.1:7257-7739 GCA_037384225.1 Exilibacterium sp. | reverse complement strand
CATGCGTTTGCGAATGGCCGTTTCCTGCTCCGCTGCGTTCTTGGCGGCTTCCAGTTTGACGTTTGTAGACTTCAAGCGTTGCAGAAGTTCGTTTAGCGCATGCACAAACAAACCCAACTCGTCTTTGCGTTCTCTGCCGGGCAGGTGTATATGTTCGATCTGGGGTGTCAGGTTATTCAGGTGATGGGTAAGGACGTGCAGGGGCCTGATAATGGTATGGATTAACCAGGCTCCCGCCAGGGTACTGACGACCAGCAACGCCATCATATAGGAGTAAACCGTCAATTCGATAAACCTATGAGCGGACTTAATCTCCTCGGCTGTTTTTTGCAGATAATGTTCAGCTTTAACGTTCAGATTTTCCAGGGTGGACAGAGACGAGTTGTAGATGGGTTCAATGTCGTTGCGAAGCAACGTCAATTCCTGCTGCTGTGTATTTGCCTGCATAGAGTCAAACATTTCACCACCACGCTGCGCGATCA
>JARROD010000196.1:0-7225 GCA_037384225.1 Exilibacterium sp. | reverse complement strand
TATTGTGAAACTTGTCCCTTGCCTGGTGTTGCTCCCGCAGGTCGGGTATAGAAGGCAGCTCATCCACAATAGCGTAGAGTTCGTGAAACCCCAACTTGATTTGACGAATGTGTTTTAACAGCAAAGCCTCTTCTTTGATTACGTTCTGCGCGTGCAAACTGGCTTCACTCATCTGACTGTATTGATACAGCATCGAGGAAAAAGCCAATAGGGTTATAAATAGCAATGACGAAAGAATTTTAGTGGATATGTAGTGCATATCATAAATAGCAACAAGGCTCTGTATGCGACTTCAGTTATCAGTGTAGCTCATAGAAAATATGAGGCAAAGCTGACCACTGGTATTTCTCAGGGGTAACGTCTCAATACTCCAGATTATTGAAACCCGGATTATTGAGACCCGGATTATTGAGATGTTGTTTTCAGGGCAATAAATCCCGCAACCGAAACCATGTCATGGCCAATACCAGTGCCGGAGTGCGAAACAGGGCGCCACCGGGAAACGAAAGGTGTTTAAGGCGGGTAAACAGATCGAACTTTTCCGCCTGACCGGCAATGGCTTCGGCAATCAGTTTTCCAGCCAGACCGGTGGCGGCAATACCGTGGCCTGAGAATCCCTGGGCAAAATAAATATTGTTTCCCACGCGGCCGAAATGCGGCGCGCGGTTGGCGGTAATGGCGACATACCCACCCCAGGTGTAATCGAGTTTAATATCACGCAATTGGGGGAACACCGCCAGTAGTCGCTTGCGCATTGCCGCTTCGAGGTTGAGAGGGGGCAATGTGGAATAGGAAACCCGTCCGCCGAATAACAGCCGCTGGTCACCACTGCAGCGGAAATAATCCAGCACAAAGTTCATATCGGCGATGGCGCAGTTATTGGCAATCAAATCCCGGCAACGGTTTGTTCCCAAGGGTTCTGTGGCAGTGATGTAAGTGCCGACGGGCATCACCTTAGCCTCCACGGCGGGCATAAGATTGCTGAGGTAGGCGTTGCCCGCCAGTACACAAAAATTCGCCGAGACCTGGCCGCGCTCGGATTTGATCAACAGCTTGTCTCCCTGCTGAATGTCGAGAACGGGGGACATCTCGAATATTTGCGCACTCAGCCCACCGGCGGTGCGGGCCAGTCCGAAGGTGTAGTTCAGCGGATGCAGATGGCCGCTGTTGGGGTCGTACAGGCCGCCGATATAGCGGTCGCTGGCGACCTGTTTGCGCACCTGTGCCCGGTCCCAGAGTGTCAGGTTGCGGTAGCCGTAGCCGGCCAGATCCTCGCTCCAGGCTTCCAGTTCGCGCATGTGTCGCGGTTTCAGCGCGAGGTGGGCGTGTCCCTGGACCAGGTCGCAATCAATATGGTAGCGTTCAACGTGTTCACGAATCAGATCTATACCCTCTAAAGAGGCGTCCCAGAGCCGCTGCGAGGCTTCCCGCCCGATCATGGCCTCGATTTTGCTCTGTTCACAGCCGTAGCCGAAAATGAACTGCCCCCCCGAGCGCCCGGAACCGCCCCAGCCCACTCGGCGGGCCTCCAACACCGCCACCCGGTAGCCGGCCTCGGCGAGATGCACAGCGGCGCTCAGGCCGGTGATGCCGGCGCCCAGAATACATACATCTACACTGTGGTTACCTTCGAGAGTGGGAAACATTTGGTGCCAATTAGCACTGGCGGCGTAATAAGACGGTGGGTAATCGACATTGTTCATTAATGACAACCTGGCTAAAAAGGGTTTTTATAGGTGGTCCCTATATACCACTTGACCACTTGCGCAGTAAAATCGGCAGGGGAAATAACTTTACAGGCACAGGTAAACAATGCAATCGATTAAAGGCTGGCTTGAACTCCATGGCATTGAGGAAGTCGAGTGTCTGATTCCGGATATGACCGGCAATGCCCGCGGCAAATTGATCCCGGCCAGAAAGTTCGTAACCCAGGAGTCGCGTTTGCCGGAAGCGATCTTATTACAGGGTGTCAATGGCGTTTGGACCGAAGAGCACGAGGACCTGTTCCGCAATGCCATTGATTGCGACATGCTGTTGCAACCGGACCCGGCCACTGTGCGAGTGGTACCCTGGGCCAAGCAGGGTGAGCCCACCGCGCAAATTATTCACGACTGCTACACCCGCAACGGCGAACTGCATCCGCTGGCGGTTCGCAGTGTGCTCAAGCGGGTGCTGGATCTCTACGAAAAGGAAGGCTGGCAGCCGATGGTGGCACCGGAGGCGGAGTTCTATTTTGTCGAGCAAAATACCGATCCCGATCTGGAGTTAAAGCCGCCGATTGGCCGCAACGGGCGCATCGAGCGCAGTGGACAATCCTACAGCGTCGACGCCATGAACCAGTACGAAGACGTTATCGACGATATGTATGCCTATTGCGATGCGATGAATCTGGATGTGGATACGCTGATTCACGAGGACGGGGCGGCGCAATTCGAGGTGAACTTCGTTCACGGTGACCCGCTCGATCTGGCCGATCAGGTATTTATTTTCAAACGCACGGTCCGCGAAGCAGCGTTGAAGCACAAGATGTACGCGACGTTTATGGCCAAACCCATGCGCACGGAACCCGGCAGTGCCATGCATATTCATCAAAGTATTGTCGACAAAAAAACAGGCAAAAATATTTTTGTGGACGATGAGGGGAAGGAGACCCACTTTTTCAGACATTACATCGGCGGGCTGCAAAAATATACACCTTCAGCGATTGCTTTTTACGCGCCCAATGTCAACTCTTACCGCCGTTTTACCAAAGAGATTGCCGCACCGGTGAATTTGTACTGGGGTTACGACAACCGCACTACCGGCATTCGCATCCCGACCAGTTCGCCGGGTGATACCCGGATTGAAAACCGGTTTCCGGGTATGGACGCCAACCCGTATCTGGCGCTGGCCGCTTCACTCGCCTGTGGTTACCTGGGAATGAAAAACGGCATTCAACCGGACGATCCCTATAAGGACAATGCCTACGATAAGGACGTCGCCGTGGCCCGCAGTTTGCTGGAAGCGTTGAACTGGTTAAGGGAGAGCGATGAAATGGCCACTGTGATGGGCGATCGTTTTATTCGCGGTTACTGTGCGGTGAAGGAAACCGAGTATAAATCCTTCAACGAAGTGATCAGTTCATGGGAGCGGGAGTATTTGCTGTTGAATGTGTGAGGTTCGACAGCAGCGAGGTGCTGGGTAGCAAAACCGCGGTCATGGATCTGGGAGCGGCCCGCAATGGCGATTGCGGGCGTTAGGCGGCGCAATGAAGCGCCGTTCTTGTTTAGACCGTTATTGTTTAGAGAGTTGGCTATGTAAATCGAGCGCCTGCGTGAATACATCGGTCTGGGTCGCTCTCAGAGCGATACACTGGTCGATAACTTCCAGCGTCTCGGCCAGTGCCCGGGGGGCGCCTGCGATTTTTGTTTCCACACTTTTATAAAACGTTTCCACATCGCTGCGCGACTCCGGATCGCAAAAATAACCGGCAATGCTCACCACCCGGTTAACTGAAAAGGACGAAAAGCGTTTCAGAAAAGGATCGATGTTGTTCTTTAACCATTGCCAGGTGTAATCCTGTGTGTCCGGGTTGTGCATCAACAGATAAATTAACCGTTGGGCTTCGTTTGAACGCACGTTTTCCGCCAGCAGGAGTTCATCCACCAGGTGCCGCGAGAGTTTTTTATCTTTGCTTTGCACCAGCGCGCCGAGGGCGTTGTCCCGGAAAATCGCATCTGTCGACTGCAACGCTCTGGACAATAATTGCTCGCCAAATTTTGCGTCGCTCTCTTCGACTGCCACGGCCAAAGCCGTCGGCAGTAAATCGGCGTTGGCCGCTTGCGGGTGCAGTTCGTCCGCGCCGCTGTTTTGAGCATTGCCCAAGTAAGCCAGCGCCATGGCTTGCAACTGCGCGCGCACGTCTTTATCACGGGCCTCTAGCGCCAATGCATCCACCACTTTTTGTCGCATTAGGGCTGTGCCGATGCTGTCGCGTTTATCCGCCTCGGTATTCGGCCACAGGCCCAGGCGCTGGTAGTGAGGCTGATACAGTGCCGTTACAAACGCCTTGTAGTTCTGGGTGGGTTTATCATTGAGCAGAATGTGGCGCAGGTTAGCCAGATCGCCGATCGGTGCGGTGACGACATCCCATTTATCATCATTCGCGACCACCTCAAAAGCCCGCAGCAGGGTTTCCGGCTGCAGTCCGCCGGCGCGAAAAGCGGCCTGGAAGTTGTGAACGAGGCTGATTTTCTCGCCGGCCCCGAGTGCATCTCTGTGCGTTAGCAGCGCCCGCCAATTGGCGTCGTCAAGGTTCCAGTGGTAGTAGCCGGCAGCGTTGTTGTTCGGCATCAGGTACGCGGGGCAGTGATCCAGTGTCAGTTGTTGTTGGACGTCGGTCACCAATGTACAAGCCTGTTTTCGATCCGTTTTATAGCACAACGGCACCTGCCACTGCTGTGGTTTACCAGACACCACGCCCAGGGGGACATAGCGGAATTGCCGGACATCAATCCGCGCCTGTTCTCCCTCACAGGTCTGAGTCAGCTCCAGCATCGGAACGCCCGGTTGAAACAGGAAGGATTCAAATGCGGCGATAAGATCGGCATTGCCGGAGCCCTCTGCCAGAGACTGCATAAAGTCGTGCACGTCCGCGGCGGCAAACCCGAAACGCTGCATATGCAGTTGTACACCTTTGCGAAAGTCATCGCGGCCGAGAAAACTTTCGAACATTTGCAGCACGCCGCCACCCTTGCGGTAAGTGATGGAGTCGAAAGCGTTCATAATATCGTCATTGGAGACTATGGGTTGGCGGATCTGCCGCGCCGATGCGCGGGCGTCCACCGACATAGCCTGTTGAGCTATTGCCAGCAATTCGCGGGAGTACTCGAATTGCGGATTCCACGCCTGCACTGCCTTGTAGGACATCCAGGTCGCGAAAGCTTCGTTGAGCCAAATATCGTTCCACCACTTGGGGGTAACCAGGTTGCCGAACCACTGATGGGCCAATTCGTGGGCGTGTACGACACCGTAATTGCGTTTCTGCGTCAGGGGTGCATTTTCATCCAGTAATAACAGTTGTTCGCGGTAGACAATAGCGCCGGCGTTTTCCATTGCTCCGAATGCAAAATCCGGCGCAGCCAGAATATCCAGTTTGGCGTAGGGGTAAGCCACGCCAAAGTAATTTTCCAATGCTTCTACGATGGGGCGGGTATTTTCCAGTGCGTAGCGCAGTTTTTCACCCTTGCCTTTTACCGCTACACCGCGCAGGGGCAGTGGGCGGTTGCGCAACGCAGAGGGCGGTATGGGGTCCCACTCGACAATATCGAAATCCCCCACCGCAAAGGCCAGCAGGTAGGTGGGCAGGGGTTTGGTGGTGGCGAAGTTGTGCCGGGTGAGACCTTCTGTTACCGGTACGCTGCCGGTCTCGGGTGTGTTGGTGATCACACTGAGATTTTCGGGCGCTATTACCGAGACATCGAAGGGTGTTTTGAAACGCGGTTCGTCAAAACAGGGTAAAGCCATGCGTGCGGAAATGGCTTCCATTTGGCTGAAAAGATAGGCGTTGCCGGATTCCTTCACTTTGTAGATGGCATCGAGGGATGTGCTGAAAGGTGCGCTGTATTGCAAATGCAATCTGCCGCTACCGGAAACGGGTCGCGGCAGGCTAACTTTGGCTACACCGCTGTCATGTACTTGCTGATAGCTGGCCTCCAGTGTCTGGTCTCCACTTTCGAACGAGGCGGCGGTTACTGACAGATTCTGCCCGTGAAGCCAGATATATTGCACAGGTTGATCTATCGTTACATCTATGGATACGCTGCCCTTATAGCGGTCGGCGTCGGGAATAAGTGTTAACTCGAGGGTGTAGTGCTGCGGTGTTACGTTTGCACTTAACCGGCCCAGAGGGGGGGAGTTTTCCGGTTTCTCATTTTTCGTATCCACGGTTGTGGTGGCCACTGGCGCAGTTTCTTGTTCGGTGCGATCTTTAATTCCCACCCAAAGCAAAATTGCCACAATCATAATTATTAATAAACCAAATGTTGCCCTGTTCATTAAATCAGCTCCGCTGAAATTGATGGTTATAGTTTAAGCGATTGTTTACCGTTGTCGGTTGTCCGCCGTATAGTTAAAACACAGCCGAAACTACACAGGTAGCGTTGATGTTGCAACGGCTTTTAAGTCGCTGAAATGCATGGATTTTATGCACAGATGATTTTCAAAAATCAGTTGCAGATAAACCTTCGGTTCGGAAGTTTATAGTTTCTACATTTTCGGTAACGTCTCAATAACCCGGGGTAATGTGCCTTCGATCCGCCGGATGTCCGCCTGACAGTGTGCCGCTCCCAGGTTATTGAGAAGTTACCATTTTCGTTACTATCCAGGACCTGACTCTATGGGGTAACAATTGCGCCAGCCGCACCAACCAGCCGCTGAGCGCGGGAAATAAATAGTTGGCCTGCTCGCGCTCGATACCCCGGATCATGTGCTCGGCGGCGCGCTCTTCACTGATCGACAGCGGCATGGACATCGCGTAGTTATTGACTCGCTCGGTGCGTACAAACCCCGGGTACAGTGATACGACGCGGATACCGTAAGGCTTTAGCTCCAGGCGGCAGGAATCCATCAGCAACCGCGCGGCCGCCTTGGCGGCACAGTAGGGACCCTGCATGGGCAGGCCGAGAAATCCCGCCAGCGAATTGGTGTGGGCGATCAACCCCTGTCCGCGGGTTTTCATATGATCGATCAAAGGCACCAGGAAATTCACCAGGGTGGCGTAATTCAGTTCCATACTATCCAGGATTTCTTCGGCTGAAGCCTCGGACATGTCGAGAGCCGGCCCGGCTCCCATGTTCAGCACAGCCACATCGATGTATGTCGCCGCGTCGATGGCATGGGCGACTGTAGCGGCGGCTTCGTCAGTCCAGCGGGCATCACAAGGCAGGATCAGGGCCTGGCTGCCCAGGGACTCCACCTCCTGTGCCAGTTGCTGCAATTGGGTTTCACGGCGGGCGCACAGAATGAGACGGTTGTCCCTCGCGGCCAATTGCCGGGCCATCGCATACCCTATGCCTGAGGAAGCGCCGACAATCATAATAGTTTTGTTTTCAAGTCGCATGGATTTCAATACTGTAATCTTCCCGCTGCTTGCAGTCAGGCAGTTGTCTTAGGCAGCCAGCAGCCAGCGGGTAAAAAAGGTGGCCGCGATTCCCAGATAGTTACCGACAATATAGCCGATAATGGC
>JARROD010000195.1:0-12598 GCA_037384225.1 Exilibacterium sp. | reverse complement strand
GATACTTATGCCCACCGTATTCACCTCGCCGGTACGATTACTGTTTCTATTCCACCGTTAAGTGATAGGTTACATCCTGCGCTTCACCTGCCCCGAAATGCAGTTCGTGTTCACCTGCCTCAAGCGGCGGCAATATAATCCAAAACCCGTCGGAAAAGGTTGGATAGCCAGTGAAATCATCGGGATCAAACGGTTTCCTATCGGCGAAGATGTTGAAAACGTGCTGCTGTGGATACGTAGCGGAGAAAGCGGGCGATTGGCTCCATATCATCGGAGTTTCCGGATCAAATATAATTGGGTTTCCATCGAGAGTTGCCTCAAGCTCGCCACTAACTGAAGAGGGAAATGCGGTTGCATAAATCCGGCAGTCGGTTTCCTCTGTACCAGCCATATCCATTGCGGTATCAACCCATATATTGTTGGCAATCGGAAAAAAGATATGCATTCCGCTTGGAACAGTACACGTTCGCTCGGCGCTGCCTCCGCCCCAAACACCCGCCAGAAACCAAACAGGGCCCTGCTGACCCTCATCGCAAAAATGTCCGGTCTTATCCAACATTGGGTTATTACTGACTTTAATTCCCAAAGCCCATTGCCACCAAATTGCCGACCATTCGCTAATGGTTTTACCCAGCACGGCCGGCCCGTCATTTGGGACCTCAAAGATTGTGTCCCCGTTCGAATTCCACCCTGCGACAGGTTCTTCGATTCCACAGCGTATTTCACCATTAGCTGACGCCAATGACGCAAAAATTGTAATACCGAGAAGCGGTGTTCTCAATCGAGTTATATAAGTTCTCATTTTTTACTCCTTAAAGTACAGGTAAAACCATGTGAGTTACTCGGAAAAAATTTTGACTTATATTGCAACCTTCATTTGTTCGCGAAGCGGAACTAGAGCTGCATCAGCAAAGCAATTGATTTTGCTTCATCGAGTTCCTTCGAACTCTAAGGAGTATTTGAACCTGAATACTGGATCTTGCATATCGGGCAAATCACCTACAAGGACGTCGAATGAATTCCTTATTGTGAAAAAATCATGATCTGTTATGACTACCACACCAATCCGGCTCTAAAGGCATAACCGGCCAGCTCAACCGCGGAGTGCATATCCAGCTTTTTCATAATACGCATCCGATAGGTGTCAACTGTTTTAGGACTCAATTTAAGATCGCGGGCAATCTGCTTTGTGGATTTTCCAAGCGCCAGCCACTGAAGCACTTCGCGCTCGCGGGTCGACAAGGGTATCACTGGGTTACAATGCACGGTAATTACGCATTGAAACCCACCTGCTGGGCTTCGATCACTCCCAAGGGATTCAGATGTGTGGCCAGGAATACCAGTTTGGCTTGCAGGTGCCACCGATCGACCGCTTCTAATCTTTTTAAAGTCTCCAGGGGGAGATTACCATCGAAGATAGCAATATCCGGGTGCAACTCCCGTATCAGTAATACGGCTTCCCCGCTACTGCTTGCTTGAGCAATAACGTCAAACTCATCGCAAGCGTCGAACAGTTTGCAAAGTCCTTCACAGACCAGTTTTTGCTGCCCCGACAGAATCAGTGTGGTCGTTGATGATGGGTTGTCTGAATCTCTCTCATATCGTTGAATCGAGAGAACAGACTTCGAAGCTGACAAGCGATTATAAGCCATTGGAAACCCCAATCGGGTTATTATTGCTGACAAAGTCCGCCGCGGGTCGCGGTCCATTGCGCGAACCAAATTGGTGCGGTGAAATCCATGGAGCCTGATATTCAACTGCCCGGTTAAAAAACATACAAATAAGAAGCCCAAGTTGTTTTATTCAACAAAATCAAATAGTTGGCTCAAGGCGCTGGGAAAAGCAGGCAGCTAAATGTCAACTTAATCGACACCCGCTATAAATCTTCCTTGAACTATTCTTGAGGGGATTTCCTGTTCAACAATCACCGATCAAAGCGCCACTGCAATTCAACACGTGCAAAGGTGGCTGAGTCGGGTTCAAACGATACTTCTATGCCGCCCCAGGGCGAGACCGAGGCCCCAGTCGTTTTCCTCGTTGCTTAACATGAGCTAAAAGGATAATTCGACGATTGCGGAAACTGCGGTGCGCTCCGAATTGCGGGGTTACCTTGTGTGGCCGACCTGAAACTTTCAGGCGTTCAGCTTTTATTCAGATTGAAGCGAGCACACTGGGGGGAACCTTGGGTGAAACCTGAGACCCAAGCTTACAGAAAGCTGAAACACAGTGGAAACGCTATGAAAAATTTCACCGCAGTCGCGCTCTTATTTGCATTTCTCGCCGGGCCCTTTGCTCTTAACGCCATTGCCAATACCAATACCAATACCACCAGTGTTCACCAACTGGCGGACAAGTACCAGTTTGACAATTTGGAGGTCGTAAAAAGGTTCAGCAACTGGTCGATAGACGGCTGGTCAGCCGTGGATCAACAGTCCTTGATTGTGAGGACATCACCCTCCACCGCTTATTTACTGGTATTGAGCCGGAGGCTTCACGATCTGCGTTTTTCCGAGGCTATCGCCATCTCCTCTACCGGCAACTTGGTATACGCGAAATTCGATACGGTAACCGTTAAAAATCACCACTTTGGCGGCATTGGTAGCGTCCCAGTAAGAATCGCTAAGATATACAAGCTTAAGGGAAAGGAAGAGCGTGAGCTTGTGCGTCGGCAAATCCGCGATACCTAATCCGTCACCGGATGACTTTTACTTCGCCGTTTTTATACCTAAATTTCCAATGCTTTGGGTATACCCCGTCGTTGCATAAACCCCCGGGTTACCCAATCAACAATCAACTCTCTGAAAAGAAGGCTGGTATTACATGAAAAGCCCAGCATAAATAACACAACACAAGGAAGGCAACAGAAAAACTTTACCGAGTTTGGGGTGGAAATGCGTTTTTCCAACAACCTTGAATTGTCTTTAAACCGTTTCGATATGCGGGCCGATCTATTTGAAAGTACTGCTTACACAATGGCTGTTAAATACGTTTTTTTAATCGTCATGATGCGCATTTTATCGACTGACCTCGACGATAGCAGCATCTTCTGCCCGTTCCTAATCTTGAACTCAGTAGATTTTCTTCGCCATTGTACTGAGGTGGCTGCGCCGAATTGGCGTGCATATCATCATTCAAATTTCTCATTGTTGGTTTTTAGGTATTGTTCGTCATCTATTGGTGATCGTGCACTGTTCAATACCAAATCCACAATGAGGAATCAGCAATATGATAAAAAACGCCATTTGCTACGTGGTATTCATGTTTCCCGGATTAGTTTTTGCCGCCTCCCCCTCACAGCCTCCGGCCGAGGATAAGAAAGTGGCAAAGGTGGCCGTATCAATCCATTCCTTCGAGTGGGATGGCGCAATACCCAGCAATAAAACGGTAGTTGTCAATAATCCCTACGGCGATATCAGAGCCAGAAATAATGGCGAGAAGAAAATATATTTTCACGCCACCTATCAAAAAATAGGTGATAAGCCTTTAGAACCGACCTTCAAAATAGATCAACTCGACGGAAAGTGGTTTATAAGCGTTGCCTATCCGGAATCCATTCGGGATAAAAAAGGCGCCTTGAGAGGCCGAACGGATGTTTCTGTCTTGCTCCCCGGTGATGTCAGTATTGACGCAATGACTAAAGACGGCATGATCAAAATTGACAAAACATCCAGCGATGTGATCGCGAAAAGTCATAGCGGTAAAATAAAGCTGTCCACCACAGGGTTGTTTAAAGCCTATGTCAATTCGGGAACCATAGATTTAAAGCTGCGCGGCTTCAAGCAGTTGGGCGAGTCAGTGGCTATTTCTGACCAGGGGACGATCAAGGCAGAGATTTTTTCGGATATGGATATTTCACTTTCCGCTGCCACGAAAGGAGAAATCAGCCGGGACGGCAAGCCGACCAAGAACAAGCGTTATGAATATCAAAAAGGCAACAAGCTGGCAAAGGTCCAACTGCAATCCAAAACCGGAGATATCAAGGTAAAAAATAATGCTTCCCGCAGAAAATAGTATTCGCTGGTTTGAACTGCTTCCATATACCGACAGAGTCTTTGCGAGATTTCTCACGCAACAACTCACAGCCTGACCAACCACTGGCATTTTGGTCACGAATTAGGTGCAAAAACCTTTGAGTTAACCCTATCGTTGCATAAATTTTCGAGTTCAGGACCTTTTAGAGCGGTATTTTCAGGGACGCGCGCAGATTTTTCTAACCGGAGCATAGCTATACCCAAAGCGTTTGAGATTCTGAAAATGCTGCTATAGAGGGAGCGAAGCGGTCCTGGGCCGAAAATTTATGCAACAATAGGGTTAACAACGCCCGTAACGGGTAAAATACAGAGGCGACCCTTTTTCAATCCGGCGTTGATGCCGGCAAAGGCCCCCCATGCATGAGCTGTCACTGTGCGAAAGTGTGATGCAAATTCTGGAGGACAATGCCAGACTACAGGGGTTTAACCGAGTAAAAGCCCTGTGGCTGGAAATCGGCGAACTCTCCTGCGTCGAAGCCGACGCCCTGCGATTCAGTTTCGAGGTGGTGAGCCGGGGTACCCTGGCGGAAGGGGCGACATTGGAAATCATCTCCGTACCGGGTTTGGCCTGGTGCCTGCCCTGCGGTAAACATGTAGCTGTCAAACAACGTTTCGACGCCTGCCCTGTTTGCGGAAACTTCCCGTTGCAGGTCAGCGGCGGCGATGAAATGAAAATTAAAGAACTGGAGGTGGATTGATGTGCACTGTATGCGGATGCGGTAAAGCCGACCACAACCCCCACGACGACACCCTCCACGATTACGGCCAGGGCCCGGCCGGCGCCCACGCACCGGGACTGTCCCAGGCCCGCATGGTGCGGATCGAGCAGGACATCCTGGGTAAAAACAATCAATACGCCGCCGCCAACCGACGCTGGTTCGCCCAAAGGGGCATTCTCGCCCTCAACCTGGTTTCCAGTCCCGGCTCGGGCAAGACCACGCTGCTGACCCGCACTATTACAGCGCTCAAAGGCAAGTACAGTCTGGCGGTCATCGAGGGCGACCAGCAAACCGCCAACGACGCCGAGCGGATTCGCGCCACCGGTGTACGCGCGCTCCAGATCAATACCGGCAAGGGCTGCCATCTGGACGCCCATATGGTGGGCCATGGACTGCAGACCCTGGAACCGGAAAACGACGCTGTGCTATTTATAGAGAATGTCGGCAACCTGGTCTGCCCGGCGGCCTTCGACCTGGGCGAGGCTCACAAGGTGGCGATACTCTCGGTAACCGAAGGCGAGGACAAACCGATCAAATACCCGGATATGTTCCACGCCGCCGACCTGCTGCTGCTGAACAAAGTCGATCTGCTCCCCTACTTGCAGTTCGATACAGACAAATGCATTGACTACGCACGCCGGGTCAATCCGGCGATCAAAGTGATCCGGCTTTCGGCCACCAGCGGCGAAGGCATGCACGACTGGTACCGCTGGATCGCCGCAGCCCGGGGACGAGTACCGGTCAATAATCTGGAGAACCACCATGTGTCTGGCAATTCCGGCAAAAGTTGAGCGTATCGACGCGGCGGCCGAAATGGCGACCGTGAGTCTGGACGGGGTGCGCAAAGAAATTTCCCTGGTGCTGGTCGAGGACGTTGAGGTCGGCGACTACGTGCTGGTGCACGTGGGCTACGCACTCAACAAAGTCAGCCCGGAAGAGGCGCAACACACCCTGCGAATGTTCGCCGAGGCGGGCCTTACCGGCGGGGGTTCGGCATGAAATACGTGGATGAATTCCGCGATCGCGCGCTGGCTGAAAAGCTCGCCGGCGCCATCGCCGGGGCGGCCCGGGGAGGTCGCCAATACAACCTGATGGAGTTCTGCGGCGGCCACACCCACGCCATTTTCCGCTACGGCGTGCAGGACCTGATGCCGGACAATGTGCACTTCGTCCACGGCCCCGGTTGCCCGGTGTGCGTGCTGCCAATAGGCCGCATCGACAGCGCCGTGCAGTTAGTGCGGCACCACGATGTCATTCTCTGCACCTACGCCGATCTGCTGCGGGTACCGGCCAGCAGGCGCATGAGCCTGCTCAAACTGAAAGCCGCCGGGGGCGATGTACGTATGGTCTACTCGGTCCGCGACGCCCTGCGCATCGCCCGGAAAAACCCGGGGCGCGAAGTGGTGTTTTTCGCCATTGGTTTCGAAACCACCACACCGCCGACGGCCGTGGCCGTCAAGCAAGCCTGCGCTGAGGGACTTCAAAACTTCAGTGTGTTCTGCAACCACGTGCTGACACCGGCCGCTCTCAAGGCGATTCTCGACGCCCCGGATACGGAACCGGGTGGAGTCTGCATCGATGGTTTTTTCGGCCCCTCCCATGTCAGTTCGGTGATCGGCAGCGCCCCCTATGAGTATTTTGCCGATCACTACCGCAAACCGGTGGTGATCGCCGGCTTCGAACCGCTCGACATCATGCAGTCGGCGCTGATGCTGATACGCCAACTCAACCAGGGCCGTTGCGAAGTGGAAAATGAATATATCCGCGTGGTCAGCCGCGAAGGCAATCGCAAGGCCCAGGCGCTGGTGGCGGAAGTGATGGAATTGCGGCGTGCGTTTGAGTGGCGGGGGCTGGGGGTGGTGCCCGACAGCGCCTTGCAGATCCGCCCCGAATTCGCCGCTTTCGACGCCGAAAAGCGCTTTGCTATGGCGACGATCCCGGCGGCTGAAATCAAGAGCTGCGACTGTCCGCAGGTCCTGCGCGGCCGCAAACGGCCCACCGACTGCAAGCTGTTCGGCACGGTTTGTACACCGGAAAACCCCATGGGCTCCTGTATGGTTTCCTCCGAGGGCGCCTGCGCGGCCTACTGGAGCTACGGCCGTTTTCGCCAGCCCCAGGTAGGGAAAACAGGAGGTTGTGCGGTATGAACCAATCCAGCCGCTTTTCCCAGCGCCCGGACCTGCGCAGCGGCAGCGTCGATATGGGCCACGGCAGTGGCGGCCGGGCCATGGCGCAGTTGATCGAGGCGCTGTTCATCGAGCACTTTGACAACGACCTGCTGCGTCAGGCCAACGACCAGGCCGCGTTTGCCGTCGGCGCCGGGCGCATGGTGATGAGCACCGATGGCCATGTGATCTCACCGCTGTTTTTCCCCGGTGGCGATATCGGCTCGCTGTCGGTTCACGGCACCATAAACGATATCGCCATGGCCGGCGCCCGCCCCCTCTACCTGGCGGCAGGTTTTATTCTCGAAGAGGGATTCGCACTGACGGACCTGGAACGCATTGTCGCCAGCATGGCCAGAGCCGCCACCGACGCCGGTGTAGCGGTGGTTACCGGCGATACCAAAGTCGTTGAGAAAGGCAAAGGCGATGGTGTTTTTATCACTACCACCGGTATCGGCGTGGTGCCGGAGGGGGTCAATATTTCCGGCGATCGGGCGCAACCCGGTGACGCCGTTGTGCTCAGCGGCAGCATCGGCGACCACGGCGTCGCCATCATGTCGAGCCGGGAGAACCTGGAGTTCGAAACCACCATCGAATCGGATTCCGCCGCCCTGCACTTTTTAGTCGCCGATATGGTGGCGGCGGCCCCAAACATCCACTGCCTGCGCGATCCCACACGGGGCGGGCTGGCCACCACCCTCAACGAACTGGCGCGGCAGTCGCGGGTGGGTATGCGGCTCGATGAGGCCGCCATTGCGGTCAAACCCCAGGTGGCCGCCGCCTGTGAACTGCTGGGGCTGGACCCGCTCTATGTCGCCAACGAGGGCAAGCTGGTTTGCATCTGTCCGGGCGCGCAGACGCAGCCATTGCTGCAAGCCATGCGCGCCCATTCCCTGGGCCGTGAGGCGGTGGTTATCGGCGAAGTGGTGAACGACCACAACGCCTTTGTGGAAATGCAAACCCGCTTCGGCGGTAGCCGGATTGTGGACTGGCTCGCCGGCGAGCAACTGCCGCGGATCTGCTGAGCATGGTCTGCACGGTGCACTGATGGTCGGGCGGCGGATCCGGGTGCGGGGCACAGTTCAGGGGGTCGGCCTGCGCCCGGCGGTGTGGCGCCTGGCGCGGGACCTGGGCCTGCGCGGCGCGGTCTGGAACGACGCCTTGGGGGTGGTGATTCACCTCTGGGGTGGAGCCTCTGATCTCGACACCTTTTTAGACCGCCTGCAGCGGCGGCCGCCGCCGCTGTCCCACATCGAAAGCCTGGAGTGGGAAACGCTGAAAGCGGATCCGGCGCCGCCCGATGATTTCCGCATTCTGCCCAGTCCCGAGGGCGACCGGGCAGACGGCACCGCTACCGCCCTGGCCGCGGACGCGGCCACCTGCCCGGCCTGCCTGGCGGAGGTTCTGGATCCCGCCGACCGCCGCTATCGCTACCCCTTTACCAATTGCACCCACTGTGGTCCGCGGCTGTCCATCGTTCACAGGATTCCCTACGACCGCGCCAACACCAGCATGGCGGCTTTTCCCATGTGCCCGGCCTGCCGGGCGGAGTACCGGAATCCAGCGGACCGCCGTTTTCACGCCCAGCCCAATGCCTGCCCCCAATGCGGACCGGAGATATGGCTGCAAGATAACCGCGGCGCGGCGGTATCGGGGACGCCGGGAGAGGATGCTATCGTCACTGCCGCGCGCCTAATCCGGGCCGGGTCAATCGTTGCTATTAAGGGCATCGGCGGCTTTCATCTGGCCTGCGATGCGGGCAATTCCGAGACGGTGGCGCGGCTGCGTCGGCGCAAGCGGCGCTATCACAAAGCCTTCGCGTTGATGGCCCGGGACCTGGAGATGGTGCACCGCTATACCCACCTCAGCGATGCTGAAGCCGCGCTGCTGGCCGGCCCCGCCGCTCCCATCGTCGTACTCAACGCCATCGATGTGCCCGCGGCGCAAAACCTGCCACAAGACCTGGCACCGGGCCTGAACACCCTCGGGTTTATGCTGCCCTGTACGCCGCTGCACCACTTGCTGATGCGCGAGCTGTCGCAGCCGGTGGTCCTCACTTCGGGCAACCGCAGCCACGCGCCCCAATGCACCGGCAATGACGAGGCGCGTCGGCATCTGGGGGACATAGCCGATATGTTTTTGCTGCACAACCGCGAGATCGTCAACCGCCTGGACGATTCGGTGCTGCGGGTGATCGACGGCACCCCACGCCTGTTGCGGCGGGCCCGGGGGCAGGCACCGGAGCCGATAAAATTGAGCGGCGGCCCGCAACACCGAAGAGCAGTGCTGGCCATGGGGGGCGAGTTGAAAAATACCTTCTGCCTGCTGCGCAATGGCGAGGCCGTAGTGTGCCAACACATCGGTGATCTGGAGGATGCCGACACGCTTCGTGATTACCGGCGCAGCCTCGCGCTCTATCGCCGCCTGTTCGAGTTTCAGCCGGATGTCATTGCGGTGGACCGGCACCCGGATTACCTCCCGACACAACTGGGTAAAAGCCTCGCTGAAGCGGAGGGCATCCCCCTGATCGAGGTTCAACATCACCACGCCCATATCGCCGCCTGTATGGCCGAGCACAGTCTGCCCGGGCACCGGCGGGTGCTGGGCGTAGCCCTGGACGGTCTGGGAATGGGTGATCACGGCCACCTCTGGGGGGGTGAATTCCTGCTCGCCGACTACGGCGATTATCGCCACCTGGGCGGATTTCAGCCGATACCCATGCCGGGGGGAACGCGAGCCGCACTTGAACCCTGGCGCAATACCCTCGCCCATCTCCTGCAAATATCCGACTGGAAGCAGATCGCTACGACTTATCGCGACCTCGATATCTTTCGTTTTCTGCAGCGGCAACCTATGAACAATCTGGAAACCATGATTCGCAAAAGCCTCAACAGTCCGCCCGCTTCCTCCGCCGGGCGGCTATTCGACGCCGTCGCCGCGACCCTGGGCATATGCCGGGAACAGGTGGACTACGAGGGCCAGGCCGCCGTAGAACTGGAGGCCGCCGCCAGCTTATGGTTTGAGTCGCAGGCAGGCAATGGATACGGATATCACTGGGGCGACGGACGCCTGCAGTGGACACCACTGTGGACCGCCCTGCTGGAGGATCTGCGCCGCGGCGTGCCAGACGGGCTGATAGCAGCGCGCTTCCACCACGGCCTGGCGGACGCCGTCGCCACCACCGCCGCCGCACTCGCCGGCGAGCACGGGCTCAAAGACGTGGTCTTAACAGGCGGGGTATTTCAAAACCGGCTGCTGCTGGAGCGGGTGAGTGAACTGTTGCGGGAGAAGGCCTTAAGAGTACTGGCTCCGGCGATCGTGCCGGCTAACGATGGCGGGTTGTCGCTCGGGCAAGCGCTGGTGGGTGGATTTCTGTTCCAGCAGACGCCGGCATTTCACGATGACCGCAGGCTAATGGATTAACGCTAAAAAGGCAGAACCTTTACCCCGGTTCATTCGTGTCTATTTATTGTTGTTTGCCACATTTTCAACCGAGTAGCCTGCTTATGACTGTCAAGCCCTCCAAGTTCAATACATTGATAGAATCCATGCCGGCGTTTTCTTTCGCCGCCGACAGTGCACCCGAGTGGCTGCGCAGCGCAGAGGTTAAGGCCTATCTGAAATATTACAATCTTGACTTCAGCCACAGCCTGGAAGGTGTTCAGCACAGGTTCGGCCATATCAAAGCCGGCAATTACCGCATCGCCATGCACAGTTGGGTGCCAGAGATAGCGCAGGGGACGGTGTTCCTGCTACACGGATACTTCGATCATGTGGGCCTTTATCAGCATCTGATTCGCTTCTTGCTCAAAAACCAGCTGACCGTAGTCAGTTTCGACATACCCGGCCATGGTCTCAGCAGCGGCGAGCGAGCCACAATCGCCTCTTTCGACACCTATAGCAAAGTCCTGCTCAGATGTCTGGAAAAATGTAACCCCGACAAACGCCTCAAGGACTACAAGGCGCAAAAAGCGCTGCTGCAGATAAATGTGCCCCGACCCTGGTATGTGGTTGCGCAAAGCACCGGCGCCGCGGCCACGCTCAACTACCTGGTCAACCGACGTTTGGCCCGTGACGACGCAAAAGGCGAAATATCGCCCTATCGACAAGCACCGGAATTCGATCGCATTGTGTTGCTCTCGCCCCTGGTGCGCGCCTATGGCTGGAACCGTCGGCGCTGGGGTTATGAGCTATTGCGACCTTTTGTCAAGCGTATTCCACGCACCTTTCCCCGCAACAGCCACGATCCGGATTTTCTTGAATTCGTGAAGAAAAAAGATCCACTGCAGGCTCAGTCCCTCTCGCATCAAAAAAGCGCTGAAATTTCCTGTCTGTCAGGATACATTTCTCGTTATTCAAGGCGATAGTGACACCACGGTGGACTGGCAATACAACACCGCCCTGATTCAGAAAAAATTTCCCAACAGTGAACTGATGGTTATTCCCGGTGCCCGCCATCAACTGGTCAACGAATCCATTCCTTACCGGGCCAAGGTATTTCAGAAGCTTTTGAAATATTTACTGGCGAACGGGCAACGAGCGGCAAAGGACCAGAACATGCCGCTGGTGCAGTGGCAGACACCCTGAGCGACAAACATTTCTCGCAACATTTCAAGGGCTTATAGCCCTTTATTCAAATCTGTGATTGTTCCTCGATATTCAACTGTGCCATGCTGTTCAAAAACTGATAGCTTGACCGTTGAACACTTAGGAGTTTTCATGGAAATCCGTGATAAAGTCATTGTAATTACCGGTGCCGCCAGCGGTATCGGACTGGGATTGGCCCGCCGCTTCGCTCAAGAAAAACCCGCGCGCTTAGTACTGGCCGATATCGATTCAGATCCACTCAACGAGATCGCGGAAGAATTAAACGCTACGGCCGTCACCTGTGACGTCGGCGAACAATCCGACGTCGAGCGCTTGATTCAAGAAGCGGAAAAAGACTGCGAGGCGATCGATTTATATTGCGGCAATGCGGGAATACTCCGCTTCGGTGGCGTCAACACCACGGATCGAGATCTGCAACAAGTGTGGGATGTCAATGTGATGTCACATATTTTCGCCGCTCGCGCCGCCCTCCCCCGCATGCTAAAACGCGGCAAAGGATACTTTCTGATTACCGCATCCGCCGCCGGTTTATTGAGTCAACCGGGTTCACTGAGTTACTCAATCAGCAAACACGCCGCCCTTGCCTTCGCCGAATGGATACAAATTACTCACGGCCATCAGGGCATCAAGGTATCGGCACTCTGTCCCCAGGGGGTGGAGACGCAGATGACGGCGGGAACAGATGGCGGCAGCATCGCCGGCATCGATGGCATGCTGGCACCGGAAGACGTGGCAGAGAGTGTAGTGGATACACTCGCGAAGGAACAGTTCCTGGTCTTGCCCCACCCGCAAGTGAAAAAGTATTTTCAACACAAGGCCGCTGACTATGACCGCTGGATAGCGGGCATGCAAAAGCTGCAACAACAATTTTCTGAGCTAATGCCCCGGGATATTTAAAGCTATATAAACGGTTAGGGACGTGGACGATACGATGAACAAGGCCTAAAATACAACCCTATACCCAAAGCGTTTGAGATTTAGGTGCACAGAGCACGCCCCTTTTTGTCCCTGGCAGCGTTGCTCCGTCCAGCCGCTCCAGGCATTCGCGGCGCTAGCGCCCTCACATGGGGCCTGC
>JARROD010000194.1:0-8845 GCA_037384225.1 Exilibacterium sp. | reverse complement strand
CCGGATGGCCGCCGGATCGAAGGCACAAACACCCCGGGTTATTGAGAAGTTACGTATCTTAATTATCTCTATAGATGCGGCACAAACTCCAACTGGATTCAATGTCGGGAAAAATAATCAAAATCGACAGAACACTTTGCCGAATGGTGCAGAAGAATGATATGAAAAAGGAAGGGGGGGCAAAAACGTTCAAGCGCAGTTCTGGGATTCCTGCCGCTGCAGCCACAGTCTTACAATCGCGGTCAATCCCTGGCGCCAGCTGCGCGCCTGAATACCAAAATTATTGCGGCAGCGGCGGCCACTGAGAACCGCACTGGCAACTGCCTCATCGTCGCCCTCGCTGATCTCCTGTATTTCTTTGCAGGGATGACCGAGGCTTTTCAATACCCCGACCAACTGGCGGGCGAATTCCGCTTCGGTACAGATATCTTTGCTGGAAAAGTGCATTACTCCCCAGTTTTGCGCTCCGTACAACATCTGTTTGATCATGGCTACCACGACCCGTGCCACCTCCGCGCTAAAAGCCGGCGAACCCCGGCGACGGGTACTGGGTCGAACACACTCCCCCTGGCTCAAGGCTTGTAAAAAACGGGTCAATAAATTGTCTCCTTCAATGGAAACAACCCAGCTCAGCCGCAGCACTATGTATTCTTCCAGCCACTTTTCAAAGGCCCGTTCAGCTTCTAAATATGCCCAACCCCTGGAGTCGACCGGCGAAGGCTTATCCGACTCACTATAGGCGGTTTTATTTTCACCGCCAAATACCCGGTAGCTGGATAAATGGATAACTTGTATATCGGTGCCGGCACAGGCCTTAGCCAGACTTTTAGAGGAACTGATAATCTCCTTGTCGGACAGTAAGTCGCTATTGAGCGTATTGATCAGGATGTGCGGTCTATTGGCACCAATGAACGACTTTGCCGACCGGGCGTCGCTCCAGTCGAGTTTACCCGGCTCAGGTGAAACCAGAGAAAAAGTTTCACGTTCCAGTTCATGACTCAATGCACTGCCCAGTGGCGAGTGGGCATCAGTCAGCAGTAGCTTAAATGCCACAGAGCTAATTCCATCCCAATTTTTAGTTTACGTTTACAGAAACAGGTTTGGCCCAAAAGCCATCACCGCCTCTGAAACCGATTCAGAGGCCGGACAACAATTCGAAGGTTAGGGTCGTTGTGCACGACCCTTATTTTGATCCCAGCGGGAAAAATTCGATAACCTCCTAGAAAGGAATGTCGTCGTCGAAACTATCAAACCCCGGAGCCGCACCCGGCTCGGGTTGTTGAGGCGCAGGTTGTTGAGGCGCAGGTTGCTGAGCAGGTGCAGGTTGCCGAGATGAATAGGAGGACGGCTGGGCGAATTGCTGCGGACGCTGTTGGGGTTGCTCCGGGGCCGACTGCGGCGCGACGCCTGAATTGTACATACCCTGACCGGCTCCCGCCCCTTGGCCGGGGGGGCCTCCCGTTTCCATACCGGCGTTGCGACTATCTAGCATTTGCATTTCGCTGGCAACAATTTCAGTCATATAACGGTCCTGACCGCTCTGATCCTGCCATTTGCGGGTACGCAAAGAACCTTCGATATAAACCTTACCCCCTTTGCGCAGGTACTCCCCGGCGATTTCCGCCAGACGGTTGAAAAAAACCACACGGTGCCACTCCGTCCGCTCCTGCGGTTGCCCCGTTTGTTTGTCTTTCCAAACTTCCGACGTTGCGATACTCAGGTTGGTAACCGCGCTGCCGGAAGGCAGATACTTGGTTTCCGGATCCTGACCACAATTGCCGACAAGAATGACTTTGTTTACCCCTCTTTGGGCCATGATGGGTACCCCTTCTTCCTATAGAGTTAGTGGCTGATTGTTTAGACTTCAGGCGCGTCACATCGTCACACCTATGTCACTTCACGTTTTCACGTCATATAGTACCATCAAGTGGACAGGTTTAAAGCACTAGCGCCCTGCCCCGCCATTAAACGTTGATTGGGCGTATAACGGCGGGGCAGGGCACTAGGCAAATTCACTGATTACCTGACGGTCAAAGCGGCTGCTGTCCACTTTAAGGCACGCGGCCCGCTCTTCGGCGAGAATAATGACTTCCTCTACCCCTGCCAGGCCACTGAGAAGCTGCTGGGTGGATGCCAATTGCGACAACTTTTGCTCGGACAAGGGCACCCAGACACTGGAAAGGTGGCGTGGGGAGCACATAAAGTAGGCTATCGACAGCCAGATTCCCCCAACCACAGCGCAGCAGGCAAACACCCAGGCGGCCCCGCCCAACTGCATCATCCCGCCACCTGCGACACCACCGCCAAAGGCACCGAGAAACTGACAGGTGGAATAAATACCCGAAGCCGTACCCTTGCTGCCTGCCGGCGCGATCTTGCTCATCAGTGACGGCAGTGTCGCCTCCAGCAGGTTAAACGCCAGAAAAAACAAGAACAATCCCATTAAGGCCCCAAGCATGTTTACCTGCAGCCACACCATCGCCGCTTCCATTGAGCCAAGTAAAGCCACGGCGCTGAGAAATACCGTTTTCATCCGCCGCCGGCGCTCTGCAATGATGATAAACGGCACCATGGTTGCAAAAGCCAGCGCCAGCAGCGGTAGATAGACCTTCCAGTGCGACTCCCCCGCCAGACCTAACTGTTTTGTCAGCACCACGGGAAGAGCGACAAAGTTCGCCATCAAAATAAAATGCAAAGAGAAAATGCCCGAGTACAATCGCAACAATTCCGGGTGACGGAGGGTTTGCTCCAGCAGCGAAGGCACGGCACTGGCTTCGCGGCGGCTCCCGGCGGGATGCTTAGAAACCCGCCGGGGGGTGGGAATCAAGGTGAAAAGGACCACAAGCCCGATCCCGGCAAATCCGGCCGTCAACCAGAAGACACCGGATAACCCCCCCAACCCCGCCACCCAGGGGCCCAGCACCAGGGCCACGGAAAAGGAAATACCAATGGAAGCGCCGATCGAAGCCATTGCCTTGGTACGGTTTTCTTCAGCGGTAAGATCCGCCACCAGCGCCATAATCGCACCCGCGATTGCCCCACCCCCCTGCAGGCAGCGCCCCAGAATTAGCCCGTAAACCGAATCTGTTAACGCCGCCACCACACTGCCCAGTGCAAATAATACCAGGCCGACGACAATCACCGGTTTGCGCCCCCAGCGATCTGAGAGCATGCCAAAAGGAACCTGTAGTAACGCCTGGGTAAATCCATAGGCGCCCAGCGCCACGCCCAACAGAAACGTCGTACTCCCCGTGTATTCTTGGCCATAGAGAGTCAGTACCGGCAAAACCATAAAAAGCCCCATCATGCGGAAGGCATACAGGCTGGCCAGGGAAGCCACGACTCGACGCTCAAAAGGAGTTGTTTGGGAATTCACTGTTGGAAAGCTTCTCTAGATTGCAAAACTCGGCATTTTAGCAGTCCGCTCCGGGAGCTGATAGCCCTGAAAGTTGTTACAAATAGCATTTTCCGACAAATATTCGGGTGCAACCTCCCCATATCTTCACTTCACACTTTAGGTTTACCGCTGATGAACGGCTCCATCACTGGCTGATAGGTGACCGCCCTGCAAAAATTCCAGTTCGCTCCCGCGAGCGCGAAACAGGCAGTGGAATGACGACACCAAAAACACCATTCTGACATCCATTGCGTCATTTATAACCATTAGTTAGACTAACTTGTCTGCCTATCATTAGCGCAACCATTTAGTTCCTCAACTTAGGACGATGATAATGATAAAAACCGTGATCTCTCTGGCCATGGGCATCATATTACCCATTGCCACTGCCCAATCCGCCACCGCCGACAATGCCCAGCAGGCTATCAATTCCCTGACGGCGGCCGTCGCCAGCGCAGACCTCACCCTGGCGCAGTTAAATGCAGAAGAGGCGATTGCCGAAGTCAGCGCGCGAGAAGCCGTTAACGCCCTGTCCGCCTCCGTATCCAGCGCCGAACTCACCATCGCTATGGTGGAACTCAGCACTAGCATCGACCACGTGAGTGACGCTGCCATGCTGGCCGAACTGCGGGATTTATTGCAGACAATGAATGACAGCGAAGCCAGTGATTTGATTGTGGCCCTGGTCGGCGAACGCCCACAGTTGGCCCCTGGAATACAGAAACTCGCACTGGTGTCGGGCTACAGTGAAGCCCTGGTTGTCAACGCCCTGGTTGAGGGGTTGAGCAAGGCGGCCTCTACCGCTGCGGGGAAACCACAATAGAGAAATATTAAGGGTGCTAATTTCAGAACGGTACACTAAAGCCAAAACCGGTATACTTGTGGGTTTCGCCTTTCTCCATCAGTCTTATTTCAAGGACTCCTACTGTGGATACGATTTTTGTCAGGGGCGCCCGCACCCACAATCTGAAAAATGTCGATCTGGATATCCCCCGGGATAAATTGATCGTTATTACCGGGCTGTCCGGGTCCGGGAAATCATCTCTGGCCTTCGATACACTTTACGCTGAAGGCCAGCGCCGCTACGTAGAATCCCTCTCCACTTATGCGCGGCAATTTTTGTCTATGATGGAAAAGCCCGATGTAGACCATGTTGAGGGGCTGAGCCCCGCTATTTCCATAGAGCAAAAATCCACCTCCCACAACCCGCGTTCCACGGTGGGTACCATTACCGAAATCTACGACTATCTGCGGTTACTGTTTGCCCGTGTGGGCGAGCCGCGCTGCCCGACTCACGACAAACCGCTGGCGGCACAATCGGTCAGTGAAATGGTGGACCAGGTGCTGGCGCTGGCAGAGGGCACCAAACTGATGCTATTGGCGCCAATTGTACGCGACAGAAAAGGTGAACACTTACATATATTTGAACAGCTACGCCGCGAAGGCTTTGTCCGCGCCCGTATCGATGGTCTGATAGTGGACCTGGACGATACGCCGAAACTGAACAAAAAGAGGAAGCACACCATTGAAGTGGTCGTGGACCGCTTTAAAGTACGCGCCGATCTGCAACTGCGACTGGCGGAATCTTTTGAAACCGCCCTGCATCTAGCCGATGGACTCAGTGCCATCAGTTTTATGGACGGAGAGCAGGAAGATCGCCTGTTTTCCGCCAAACACGCCTGTCCGATTTGTGACTACTCACTGAGCGAACTGGAACCGCGGCTGTTTTCCTTCAATAACCCCGCCGGCGCCTGCCCCGGTTGTGACGGGCTCGGAGTTAAACAATACTTCGACGAGGAAAAAGTCATCCAGTTTCAGCACGCCTCGCTCTCCGAGGGCGCCATCCGCGGCTGGGACAAACGCAATATCTACTACTTCCATATGCTGACTTCGCTGGCTGAGCACTATGGTTTCGATCTCGATACCCCCTGGAAAAAGCTGCGCAAGAAATACCGTCAGGCGGTGTTGTACGGATCCGGCAATGACGAAATAGACTTCAGCTACGTCAATGATCGTGGCGACAGCTACCAGCGTACCCACAGATTCGAGGGCGTAATACCCAATATGGAACGCCGCTACCGAGACACGGAGTCGCAGATGGTGCGTGAGGATTTGAGTAAATTCCTCTCTACTCAACCCTGCCCGGACTGTCACGGCACCCGCCTGCGCAACGAGGCAAGGCACGTATTTGTGGATGGTAAATGTCTGCCTCAACTCACCACCCTGCCGGTGGGAGAGGCCTACGACTATTTTATTGCACTGGAATTCGATGGCGCCCGGGGTAAAATCGCCGATAAAATTCTCAAAGAACTGCGCGACCGTTTTCGCTTTCTGGTGGACGTAGGGCTGAACTACCTGACCCTGAACCGCAGCGCCGAAACGCTATCCGGCGGCGAAGCACAGCGCATCCGCCTGGCCAGCCAAATCGGCGCCGGGCTGGTAGGCGTGATGTATATTCTCGACGAACCCTCCATCGGCCTGCACCAGCGTGACAACGAACGCCTGCTCAATACTCTCACCCACCTGAGGGATCTCGGCAACACAGTGATTGTGGTGGAACACGATGAAGACGCTATTCGAAGCGCCGATTACTTGATCGATATCGGCCCCGGTGCCGGTGTGCACGGCGGTGAAGTAGTGGCCAAGGGCACCCTGAAACAAGTGCAGAGCAATCCAGCTTCCCTGACCGGCCAATACCTGTCCGGAAAACGACGAATCCCAGTGCCAGAACAGCGAATTCCCCTTGATCCACAGTGCGTTCTGCGACTATGCGGCGCCAGCGGCAATAACCTACAGGAAATCGACCTGGAACTTCCGGTGGGATTGATGACCTGCGTTACCGGTGTTTCCGGCTCCGGTAAATCGACACTGATCAACGCTACCCTCCACCCGTTGGCCGCCTCGGCGCTCAACGGCGCCAGCACGCTGAAAGCCGCTCCTTATAAAGAGGTTGAGGGCTTGAGCCACTTCGATAAATGCGTGGATATCGACCAGAGTCCCATAGGTCGCACACCCCGATCCAACCCCGCGACCTACACCGGTATTTTCACCCCCATCCGCGAATTGTTTTCCGGCACGCAGGAGGCGCGCTCACGCGGCTATAAGCCGGGTCGCTTCAGCTTTAATGTCAAAGGCGGGCGTTGCGACGCCTGCCAGGGCGACGGTGTCGTTAAAGTGGAAATGCACTTTCTACCCGATGTCTATGTGCCCTGCGACCTCTGTAAAGGCAAGCGCTACAACAGGGAAACGCTGGAGGTAAAGTACAAGAGTAAAAACATTCATCAGGTGTTGGACATGACTGTGGAAGACGCACGGGAATTTTTCGATGCCATTCCCGCGGTGTCAAAAAAACTGCAGACCTTGATGGATGTGGGCCTGTCCTATATTCGTCTGGGACAGGCGGCGACCACACTCTCCGGCGGCGAAGCGCAACGTGTAAAGCTGGCACGGGAACTCTCCAAGCGCGACACCGGAAAAACACTTTATATTCTCGACGAACCCACCACCGGCCTCCACTTTCACGATATTCAGCAACTGCTCAATGTACTACACAAATTGCGTGAGCAGGGCAATACCATCGTCGTAATTGAACACAATCTGGATGTTATTAAAACCGCCGACTGGATCGTCGACCTGGGACCGGAAGGCGGTTTTAGGTGCACAGAGCACGCCCCTTTTTGTCCCTGGCAGCGTTGCTCCGTCCAGCCGCTCCAGGCATTCGCGGCGCTAGCGCCCTCACATGGGGCCTGCCATGCAGCGTCGTCGCGCCCCTGTTGTTAAAGGAAGGGGGAACAAAAATTACGCACTCTGCACACCTAAATCTCAAACGCTTTGGGTATATTAATTCCATCACTTTATCGATATTGATTATTAATCTAACTGCCACTTTGCAAATCACAAACAGAGGTTAGCTGCTAAACTTCTATTGGTTGGCCCAGATACAAGGGTGCTTCACAAAGCGCGGCCCTCGAATCTGCTCGATGCACGAGCATTGGGGATGAGTCACGGATCTGCGCTGCATTCAACAAAGCCGGGAACGTTGATGAGTCGCCAACATTATTGTTGAACTATGCCGGAGTGTGGTATGACTCAGCACGAAAACCGCACCCAAAGTTGCGGTGACATGAGCACGCTGACCTGGTATAACTACATGCTGGGTGAAGGCGTCCTCGACGCCTTGGGTATTTTGGATACACAACTGAACATACTCCACCTCAGTCAACCTTGGCAGGAACTGCTTGGGCAGGACCCCAAAGACACTCTGACTAAGAGCTTCAATAAGTTTATTCACCCGCCGGATAGAAAAAAAGCAGAAGACGAACTCAAACAATGTTTAACCGATAACGCTTCTCTCGATACAGAAATCAGACTCAAACATACCGATGGCAGTTTCCGCTGGGTACATCTGCGCGCGGTTCCATTGCTCGAACGTAATCTACTGTTTGTCAGTGTGCATAATTTAACGCCGTTCAAGAAAAAAATCGGTCATATCGATAGTTTTTTTACCCTGTCACCAGATTTATTCTGCGTGGTTGATTTTAAAGGCTATTTCATCCGCGTAAACCCCGCCTGGCAAAAGCTGCTGGGCTGGTCTCAGAAAGAGCTGCTGAAAAGGCAGTTCCAGTCTTTCATTCACCCCGACGATCGCATTCACACAGAAGCTCAGTATGCCAACTGTATCGTGGGAGCCGATACAGCGTTGTTCGAAAACCGTTATAGAACAGTAAATGGTACCTACAGGTGGGTTGAATGGAAATCGGTTACCTCTATGGAAGAGCATCTTATCTTTGCTATTGCCCGGGATATTACCGGCCGTAAACTATTCGAGCACAAACAAAAAGATATAGAAATTGCAAAAGTCACCAGCCAGGCGAAAACCGCCTTTCTGGCGGCCATGACCCATGAACTAAAGACACCGCTCAATGGCATAGTCGGTTCTGCCAACCTCGCCTATGAAGAATCCGAAAACCCCGGTCAGAAAGAGCTGCTCGAAACCCTGAAAACTTCAGCGGAATCCCTCACCAAAATTGTCAACGATATTATCGATTATGCGGCCATGGATGCCGGTGAGATTGAACTTGATCCCCGCCCCTTCTCCCTGCAATCAATAATAACCGAAATCGAACGTATGCACCTGGAACAGGCGAGAATGAAAGGTATAAAAGTCATCTCTTCAATTGATAAGGATCTGCCTGATATTGTAATGAGCGATCCCAACCGTTTAGCGCAGGTATTGAGAAATTTAGTCGACAACGCCCTGCGATTCACCGAAAAGGGAAAAGTGAACATAATAGTAGTCCCCTCTTCCAAAGTGAATGACCATGCCATCGGAGGAATAGTCACCAAAAAATCAGATGAACAGCATCTGTGGACACGCATATCCGTTATAGATACGGGTATGGGTATTTCCATCAATGAGCAGAAGAAAATATTTGATGTATTTCATCA
>JARROD010000193.1:0-7334 GCA_037384225.1 Exilibacterium sp. | reverse complement strand
AAAAAAACGACTGTAAAATTATTCTAAATACCCCTCTTTTTATTGTGTACAAGAAAGCGCATTTGTTTGGTTTGGTTGTGCACATTAATAATGCCGGCAGAGACGATTTTGTTGTTATATGGTGCAAAACGGGAATATCTAAAAGCACTCTTTTGGTGCGTTGGTGGTTTTGCTGCCTCTCTATCTGGTTGTTTTATATAGAAGTTTCTAAAACTATGATGGATTGGCACTGACTTTGCTCTTGGAAAAATAAATAGCGGGTAATGAATGACACTGTCAGTGGTGGAAAAGATTATGAGCAAGCAGCGCATCGCCGTGATCGGCAATGGTATGGTGGGACACAAATTTATCGAGACTCTGTTGCAGGAAACCAATTCATCGGATTACGAAATAATAACATTTTCCGAAGAACCGCGGTTGGCCTATGATCGCGTTCAGCTCAGTTCCTATTTTACCGGTGCGACTGCCGCGGATCTGGCGCTGACAGACGAAAGTTATTACGACAGCCATGGTGTGCGATTTGTTTTAAACGATAAGGTCGTAGCCATCGATGTAGAGAAAAATACCCTGGTTACGGCGAGCGGGCGCGAAGAGGTTTACGACCGCCTTGTGCTTGCCACCGGTTCCTACCCCTTTGTTCCACCGATTCCCGGCAAAGAGCAGGATCATTGCCTGGTTTACCGCACTATCGAAGACCTGGAGGCGATTACCGCTTCCGCCGCAGAGAGTAAAGTGGGCGTGGTTGTCGGTGGTGGACTGCTGGGACTGGAAGCGGCCAATGCGCTGAAAAACCTCGGCCTGGAAACCCATGTCGTGGAGTTCGCTCCGCGGTTGATGGCGGTGCAGCTCGACGATGGTGGCGGCCAGGTATTGCGCCGTAAAATCGAAGCCCTGGATGTCAAGGTCCATACGGAAAAAAACACGCGGGAAATCGTCGCCGGGGAAAACTGCCGTTATCGAATGAATTTCGCCGACGGTTCCCACCTGGAAACCGATATGGTGTTGTTTTCCGCCGGTATCCGCCCGCAGGATGAACTGGCCCGCCAGTGCGGTCTGAATATTGGTGAGCGTGGCGGAATTGTCGTTGACGATAAGTGTTGCACATCGGTGGAAAATATCTACGCGATCGGTGAATGCGCGCTCTGGCAGGGGCGGATTTTTGGACTGGTCGCACCGGGTTACCAGATGGCTAAGGTTGCCGCATCGCAGGTTAGCGGCGGTGGCGAAACCTTTACCGGTGCCGATATGAGTACCAAATTAAAACTGCTCGGTGTGGATGTGGCCAGCATCGGTGACGCACACGGTCAGAGCCCGGGTGCTTTGAGCTATACCTACAGCGATGAGGTGGAAGAGGTTTACAAGCGCCTGATCGTTTCCGCCGACAATAAAAAGCTGCTCGGCGCGGTATTGGTGGGCGATGTAGAAGCCTATGGTAATCTACTGCAATTGCGTTTGAACGATATAGACCTGCCGGAAAATCCTCAGGGATTGATCCTGCCCTTAACGGAGGGTGGCGCTGCGGTGGGGCTGGGCGTGGATGCGTTGCCGGACAGCGCTCAGATCTGTTCCTGTTTCGATGTTTCCAAAGGCTCCATTTGTCAGGCGGTGGAAAACGGCTGCACCGATATGTCGGCGATCAAGGCCGAAACCTGTGCCTCGACCGGCTGTGGTGGCTGCGCCGCATTGGTGAAACAAGTGGTGGATGGAAAGCTGGCGAGTATGGGGGTGGAGGTTAACAACCACATCTGTGAACACTTCGCCTTTTCGCGCCGGGAACTGGCGGATATTGTCCGCGTAAAAAAATTCAACTCCTTTGCCGAGTTGCTGGAGTACTGCGGTACCGGTTTGGGTTGCGATATCTGCAAGCCGGCGGTGGCCTCGATATTGGCGTCCTATAACAATGAATACATCCTCAAAGACGCACACATGGGGTTGCAGGATACCAACGATATTTTTCTCGGCAATATGCAAAAAGATGGCACTTATTCGGTGGTACCCCGCGTGGCCGGAGGGGAAATCACACCAGAGAAACTGATCGTGCTGGGCGAGGTGGCCAAGAAATACGACCTCTATACAAAAATCACCGGCGGCCAGCGCATCGATTTGTTCGGTGCCCAATTACATCAGTTGCCGGAAATCTGGGGCATGTTGATCGATGCCGGCTTTGAAACAGGGCACGCCTATGGCAAGGCCGTGCGCACGGTAAAATCCTGTGTCGGCGACACTTGGTGTCGCTACGGGGTGCAGGACAGTGTGTCCATGGCAATTGCCATCGAAGATCGCTACAAAGGGTTGCGGGCGCCCCACAAATTGAAGTTCGCCGTTTCCGGCTGCACCCGCGAGTGTGCCGAGGCTCAGTCCAAGGATATTGGCGTGATTGCCACCGAGCAGGGCTGGAATCTCTATGTCTGCGGCAACGGTGGCATGCGTCCGCGACACGCGGATCTGTTTGCTACTGGTCTGGATGATGAATCCCTGGTGCGGTATATCGACCGCCTGCTGATGTTTTACGTGCGCACGGCGGATCGGTTACAGCGTACTTCAGTGTGGATGGAGAACCTGGAGGGCGGGCTCGATTACCTGCGCGAAGTGATCATCGACGACAAGCTGGGTATCGGCGCGGAGTTGGAGCGGGAGATGACCAGGGTGGTGGGGAACTATCAGTGCGAGTGGAAGACGACGATAGAAAACCCGGAGAAGTTGCAGCGTTTCAAACATTTTATCAATGCCCAGGGCGGAGACGACAACCTGGCCTATGTGAAGGTGCGCGGGCAGCGCCGGCCGGCGACAAAAGAGGAGCGCATTCAGGCGGTCGAGATCGTGGAGTGAGTGGTGGATGTGAGCGTGGAATCAGTAGTGGAGTCGGAGTCTGTGATGAGCGATGAAAACAGTTGGGTAACCGTGTGTGGTGAGGAGGTGCTTGCGCCCGATACGGGTGTGTGTGCGATGCTGGGCGGTGAGCAGGTGGCGATTTTTCGAGTCGGACAGACGGGGCAGGTATTTGCCGTGTCGAATTATGATCCGATCGGGGAGGCGAATGTTTTGTCACGGGGGATTATTGGTTCCCTCGGCGATGAGATTGTGGTGGCTTCGCCGCTGTATAAGCAGCATTTCAGTTTGAAAACGGGCGCGTGTTTGGAGCAGGTGGATTGCAGCTTAAAAACGTATCCTGTTCGGTTGCACCGTGGTGAGGTGCAGTTGCGGTCGGCTAGGCAGTTGCAGTCGGTTTAGGCAGTTGCGGTCGGTTTAAATAGTGCCACTAGCCGGGCCGGGAGGGCAAGGTGTTTTTTTCTGCTTGCTTGTAGGTGGTGAGGTGCAAGCTGGATGTGATGACCATTAGTTATTTTTCCTGGCTGACTTTTTTAGGTTCTTGCAGAAAAAAACACCTTACCCTCCCGGCCCTCTAATGGTGGGTTTCGACGTTTTTTACTTTTTTGTTTTTTTATTTTTTTGGCCGCAGGCGTGGCTGAGGGGGGGTTGTGTCGGTAGAAAAGTTTAATATATTTTCCTTTGCCGGGAAAATGAAAATATTGCATTTGAGTTGGGTCGCATTTTTTATCACTTTTCTGGTTTGGTTTAACCACGCGCCTATGTTGCAGGCTATTGCGGCTACTTTGGGGCTGGAAAAAAGTGAGATTAAGACGCTGTTGATTTTGAATGTGGCGTTGACGATTCCGGCGCGGATTATTATCGGTATGTTGACGGATAATTTTGGGCCGCGTCTGGTTTATTCGGCGTTGCTGGCGTTGTGTTCGATTCCTTGCTTTATGTTTGCGCTGGCGGATAGTTTTATGCAGTTGGCTCTGGCGCGGTTTTTGTTGGGGTTTATCGGGGCAGGGTTTGTGATCGGGATCCGTATGGTTTCGGAGTGGTTTCCCGCCCATGAGTTGGGTACGGCGGAGGGTATTTACGGCGGCTGGGGCAATTTTGGGTCGGCGGCGGCGGCTTTTTGCTTGCCGACGTTGGCTTTGTTGTTCGGCGGCGATGAGGGGTGGCGTTATGCGATCGCGACAACCGGGGTTATGAGTCTGTTGTTTTCGGTGGTTTATTATCGCAATGTGAGTGATACGCCGAAGGGGTCGACTTATTTTAAGCCGAAGCACAGTGGTGCGATGGAGGTTACGAGTAAAGGGGATTTTTTCTTTTTGCTGGTGATGAAGGTGCCGATGTACGCGGCGCTGGCGGTGCTTGCGTGGAAGTTGTCGCCGGCGGGTGTGGCGATGTTGAGCGGGGGGCTGGTATATGGGATTTATGCGGGCCTGGGGGCTTTGTTTGTTTATGATGTAAGTCATGTCTGGAAGGCGAATAAGACGGTTTTTGAGAAGCCTGTGCCGGAGTTGCACCGTTATAAGTTTAAGCAGGTGGCGGTGTTGAATATTCTCTATTTCGCGACTTTTGGTTCGGAGTTGGCGGTAGTGTCGATGTTGCCTTTGTTTTTTGCGGAAACGTTTGGTTTGAGTGCGGTTATGGCGGGTATGGTGGCTTCGGCTTATGCGTTTATGAATTTGATGTCGCGCCCGGGCGGTGGATGGATTTCCGATAAGTTCGGGCGCAAGCCGACGCTGTTGATTTTAACCGGGGGGTTGGCGTTGGGTTATTTCGCTATGTCAATGGTGGGCAGTGAGTGGCCGCTGTGGCTGGCGGTGATAACGGCGATGGCGTGCTCGTTTTTTGTTCAGTCCGGGGAAGGGGCGGTATTTGCGGTGGTGCCTTTGATCAAGCGGCGTTTGACAGGACAGATTGCGGGTATGACCGGGGCGTATGGTAATGTGGGGGCGGTGACTTATCTTACGGTGTTGTCGTTTGTGGATTATTCAACGTTCTTTCTGGTGATTGCGGCAACGGCGGTGTTGGGGTTTGTGACACTGTTGTTTATGGAAGAGCCGGAGGGGCATATCGCCGAGATCCGCGAGGATGGTTCGGTAGAGTTGATCAATGTCAGCTAGTGCGGCGGACAGATAGGCTTTTCATCTTAATCGCAGGGCTATTGCCTGATCGACACCGCTGCTTTGCCGCGGTGTCAAGGGTATGCCAATTTATACAATAATGGGGTATATAATGGCGGTCGAATCAGCGGAGATTGTCGAATCTGTTATGCCTGTACCCCTAGTCACCAGTTCCGAAAGCAGCCTGGAAATTGTTTTTGGCGGATATACGTCCGCCGGTGCTAAACCTGATAATGAGGATGCTTTTGCGGCTTTTCAGCCCCCGTCGCTCAGTACGCGGCAGTTGAAGGGAGCCGTTGCCTGCCTTGCCGACGGAGTGAGTTCGAGCGATAAGGCTCAAGTTGCCAGTCAGACTAGCGTTACGCACTTTATCGAGGATTATTACAGTACTTCGGACACCTGGCCGGTTAAAACCTCGGCAGCGCGGGTGTTGTCGGCGTTAAACGCCTGGCTCTATCACCATGGTCGGCACAGTGGTACGCCCAACAGCCTGGTGACGACTTTCAGTGCCGTAGTGATTAAATCCAATACTGCACATCTGTTTCACGTCGGGGATAGCCGTATTTACCGGCTACGGACGCGGACGCTGGAGCAGTTGTCCCGGGATCACAGTCACCGACAGGTGGGCGGCAGGCATTTTTTGACCCGTGCACTGGGAATGGACAGCCACCTGGAAGTGGATTACCACCAGGAGGAGGTGGTCAAGGGCGATTTACTGATGCTGACCTCCGATGGTGTGCATGATGTATTGACGGCGGCAGAATTGAAAGCGCTGTTGAGCGGGGTGGCGGCCGGCCTGGAGGAGACAGCTAAAGCCATCGTCGAGCGGGCTCTGGAGAAGGGCAGCGAGGATAACCTCAGCTGCCTTTTACTTAAAGTCGTCAATCTACCCAATGAGGAGATCGACGAAGTCCACCGCAAATTGAGTCTCCTGGCGATTCCGCCGGTGATGAATGTGGGAATGAAGCTCGACGGATACGAGGTAATACGGGTCTTGCACAGTGGCACGCGCAGCCATATCTACCTGGTCAAAGACCCGTGCAAGCACCGGCCGCTGGTGCTGAAGGCGCCTTCGGAAAATTTTTCCGATGACGCCCAGTATCTGGAGGGGTTTATCCGCGAGCAGTGGGTGGGGCAGCGAGTCAATCATGCCGGAGTGATGAAAATTTATCCGCGCCGGGAGTTCAGCCCGTTTCTCTACCATTTGTGTGAATATATCGAAGGTCAGACGTTGCGGCAGTGGATGTACGACAATCCGCAGCCTTCGCTGGAGCAGGTACGGGAAATATTGCGGGGTGTTGTTGCCGCGCTCAGAGCGTTCCAGCGAATGAGTATGGTGCACCGGGATCTGAAACCGGAGAATATTATTCTGACCCAAAAACACCAGGTTAAGCTGATCGATTTCGGCACTGTTAAAGTCAGTGGGCTGGATGAAATCGCGTCACCTTTACGGGAGGAATACCCGGTGGGTTCGGTGAATTATATCGCGCCGGAATACCTGCTCGGGATGCGCGGCATGCACAGTTCGGATATTTTTTCGCTGGGGGTGATCATCTACGAAATGTTGTGCGGTGAGATGCCGTACAAGATGGACTCCGCGCACCGCCGGGTGCCCAAACATTATCAAAACTGGCGCTATCAGTCAGTGCAACAGTACCGGGCCGGCTTGCCGCTATGGGTGGATCTGACGTTGAAAAAGGCCACCAATCCCAATCCGACACATCGTTATCAGGCGCTTTCCGAATTTGAGCGGGACTTGTGTACACCCAATGAGTCCATGTTGCGTCAGCTTGGTACGGCGCCGCTACTGGAGCGCAATCCATCGCGCTTCTGGCAGTTGCTGGCGTTGCTGATGACGGGGGTTGTCATTGCACAGTGGGTGTTGCTGGCGGGTTAGGTCCTTATTTCAGGTGTCGGCAGGGCGTTGTTCGCAGACCCTCTTTTCCAATTGCTTGCGAAGGTATTCGCAACGCTCATATTGCGGATGTTTTCTGGTGATCTGCTTTACGTGCTCAAGGCAGCGCTGGTAGTAGGGTTCGTAGTGCGTCAGCTGCCCGCTATCTTTTGCTGCAGCCAGAACCACTTGAATCAGGTTGAGGTTAAGCCCGATATGTTTGGGGAAGAGGTTCAGGGCTTCGGCAAAAACCTCGATGGCGGCGTCGAACTGTTTGTCATCATATAGCATTATGCCTTTTTTGGTCAGTTCTCCGGCACGGGTTTTCCCCTCACCACTCAACGGCTCTGCACTGAGGCTGTCGAGAACCGCCATCAGTTCCCGGTTGCCGGCGTATTCCTTTGCCAGTTGCTGGAAGATAGCCTCGGCTTCGGCATCTTTCTTGGTAGCGAGCAGGGCACGGCCTTCTTCAAGGCGCGCCTCCGGCGTCAGTT
>JARROD010000192.1:0-15825 GCA_037384225.1 Exilibacterium sp. | reverse complement strand
TTTGTTCCATTAACACCGATGGATGATTGTGTGGCATTAATGTTTCAGTATTCTAAAACCGGGTCGTCGATTACAACCTATGGCTGTAATAATTAAATGGGCGCCAGTGCACAAATTTACATACTGCCAACTGCAATCAAGCACAAGCTACAAAACTGCCACTTGTTATTCCTCCACAAATCAATATCTTAGGCTACTATAATTAACTTGCGATCAAATAACCGCCGAGGTTAAGTCATTCGGATTCTGGATTGAATAAATGGACTACCCAACCAAAACCACCGCCGCCAACACATTTAAAATAGGGTTTTTACTCGTAGTAGCGTTTTGCGCGCTGGCGGCATGCATTCACGAACTACCCCTTAAAGAAATCCACTATCCCAGCGCCGCCGACAACACTTTTCAACCGGCAATGTTCTACGCCCCGGCCACCCCCGGCCCAAAGCCTCTTATCATGGCTTTACACACCTGGTCCGGCGATTATAAACAGACCTATCACAATGATATCGCAGAATGGGCGGTAAAAAATAACTGGGCCTATATGCACCCCAATTTCCGCGGCAACAATAACCGGCCCGAAGCCACCGGCTCCGATTTGGTGGTGGCGGATATATTAAGTGCGGTGGAATACGCGAAGCAAAATGCGCAAATTTCGTCGGTGTATCTGGTGGGAACGTCCGGCGGTGGTTATACCGCGCTGATTATGGCCGGCCGGCATCCGGAGGTGTGGGACGGGGTGTCGGTGTGGGTGCCGATTGCCGATCTCGAGGCCTGGTATCACTATTCCGAGGAGTACCGCAAGGATATTGTCAAATCCTGTGGTGGCGCGCCCGGTGACAGCCCGGCGGTGGACGCTGAATACCGCCAGCGTTCCCCGGTGACCTGGCTGGCCAACGCCCGGGAAGTGCCGCTGCATATCAACGCCGGTATCCACGATGAAACGGTTCCACCCAGTCATTCGATCAAGGCGTTTAACACCCTGGCGCATCCGCAGGAGCGGTTGGATGAGAACTGGTCGGAACCGCTTCAGGTCATCTCGGGCAATGCCTCGCTGACGCTGTTTGACGGCGGCCACGATCTGATCGCGGAGTCGGCGCTGGAATGGTTTCAGGCGCTGGCCGGGATGCGACCCCAAGGGTAGCGCTTTGCCGCCACACCTCGATCACTGGCTGTGGTGTGCCTGGCAGGAAAAATTCTATAATGCGCCATTTCACGCCCGGGAGTTGGAATGGCCATAAGTCATACAAGCGCTAGTGCTACGAGCAGAAAATATTTTCGTCTTATTCGCAGAGCACAGAGGTTTCGATTAGCACATAGCCCCGATCGAGACCGGTGGTGGGCGAACAGGTTGGGCATAGCGCTACTGGCCGTGTTGCTGGGGGCATGCGCCGAGGATAATCACCCGCCAAAAGCGCAAGAACATGCGTCAACCTCATCCTCAGC
This sequence comes from Exilibacterium sp., assembly GCA_037384225.1. Classification (GTDB taxonomy): domain Bacteria; phylum Pseudomonadota; class Gammaproteobacteria; order Pseudomonadales; family Cellvibrionaceae; genus JARROD01. The sequence continues at coordinate 14,382 of JARROD010000192.1, read as the reverse complement.
TTTACCCTCCAGCTCACCGTCTATCTCACCCTCTACCTCTACTACAGCCACGGCAACCGCCGCTGATGCCCAAGCGGAACCCGAGGTAAAAAAGCATAATCACACGGCATATGGGGAAACCGAAGGGCGGCAATCGGGCAAGCGCTGGCTGGCCGGCGATCACCATATCCACAGTCGTTTTAGCGTTGGGTGGGATACCGATGTCAACCCGCCGGCGCCGATTATCGCCGGCGATGCTCATTACTCCACCGCTATGAATGCGCAGATGGCCTACCTTCACGGACTGAGCTGGATGGTGACCACCGATCACGGCGGGCCGAACCACAGTAAACTCAATCTGGAGCGCGCCTACCCGGATCTGCTCGCCTCGCGCAAGGCGGTACCCGGCATTATTCAGTTTTACGGTATGGAGCTGGATACACCGGGGGCCAGGCACAGCAGTTTAATTATTCCCCACAGTGGCGATGAGGCTGAGCGACTTTATTTTCTTGAAAAAACCTATAACCGCCGGGAAGTCTACCCGAAGGACCCGGCGCGGGACACCGAGGCGTTTATGCTGGAAGCACTCAAGGCGATGCGGGAAATTCCCAACCCGCCGCTGGTGCTCGCCAATCACCCGGGGCGCACGGCGACGGATCTCGGGCAGTACACATCGGTCAGCCCGACGGAGCTGCGCAACTGGAACGATACCGCGCCCCGGGTGGCGGTGGGCATGGAAGGGGCGCCGGGGCACCAGGCCAGAGCCCTGAATCCCGATGCCAGTCTCGATCCCACCGGGGCCCGGGGTGGCTACGGAAATTACCCGACCATGGGCGGTTTCGATCAGATGACCGCACGGGTCGGCGGCTTCTGGGACAGCATGCTGGGGGAGGGCCGGCACTGGTGGATCACCTCCGACTCCGACAGCCATGTGCACTACACGGAGGGCGGCGCGGATTTCTGGCCCGGTGAGTTTTCCAAAACCTATGTCTATGCGGAGAAAAATTACGACGGTATTTTGCAGGCGCTGAGAGGCGGCCATGTGTTTGTCACCACCGGGGATCTGTTAAGTGAGCTCTATGTCAGCGCGGCGGTGGAGGGCAAAACCGGCGCGGCGAATATCGGCGACACACTGCGGGTCGAGGCGGGGGATTCGGTGCGGATCACGGTTAAGTTTCTCGATCCCGACACGGAAAACGCGCACTGGGAAAACCCCCATGTGAGCCGGGTCGATGTCATTACCGGGGCGGTCACCGGGCGCCTGGCGGATAAGTCCGTGGATACCAATCCCAGCACCAAGGTGGCCGGGCGCTACCACGCCAACGCCTGGCGTGATGAGGGCCCTTACAAGGTGTTTTCGTTTTTGATGAAAAACGTCAGCGCCGATGCCTATGTGCGCATACGCGGCACCAGCGGCAGGGAGCTGGAGCCGGAACCGGACCCGCCGGGGGAGGATCCGTGGTCCGATCTTTGGTTTTACAGTAATCCGGTTTTTATTGATGTTAAATAAATTACTGGGTTTGTATCCTCGCTATCGCCTGCTGCCAGCCTGCATAAAAACTGTCCCGGCGGGCTTTGCTCATCTGCGGTTCGAAGCGGCGCTGGCATTGCCAGAGGGTTTCGAGTGATTCCAGTGAGTCGAAAATGCCGGATTGCAATCCCGCCAGATAGGCGGCCCCCAGCGCCGTGGTTTCGATCACTTCCGGGCGATCCACGGTGGCGCCGAGTATATCGGCGAGAAACTGTAACACCCAGTTGTTGGCCACCATGCCGCCGTCCACCCTTAGCGTAACCGGGCGCAAGCCGTCGTTTTCCATGGCTTTCTGCAGGTCCTTGGTTTGATAGCACACCGCCTGCAGGCCGGCGGTGACAATTTCTTTTATGCCGGTGTCGCGGGTGAGCCCGAAAATCGCGCCGCGGGCGTTCGGGTCCCAGTAGGGCGCGCCCAGTCCGGTAAAGGCGGGCACCAGGTAGACGCCGTGGTCGAGCGGGGTTTGCTGCGCCAGGGCTTCACTTTCACCCGCCTGATTGATCAGGTGCAGACCGTCTCGCAGCCACTGTATGGCGGCGCCGGCGACAAAAATACTGCCTTCGAGGGCGTAAGTGGGCTTGCCGTCGAGGCGGTAGGCGAGGGTGGTCAAGAGTCGGTTGTGGGAGGTCAGGGCCTGGGCGCCGGTGTTTAACATTAAAAAACAGCCGGTGCCATAGGTGCTTTTGGCGGTGCCCTCGCGGAAGCAGGTTTGGCCGAACAGCGCGGCCTGTTGATCGCCGGCCATGCCCCGGATGGGGATGGCGCCGCCGAACAGGGTCGGTTCGGTGTGGCCGAAGTCGTCGGCGCTGTCCATCACCTGGGGCAGCAGGCTGGCGGGAATATCAAACAGTCGCAGCAATTCGTCGTCCCAGTTCTGGGTGTGGATGTTGAACAGCAGGGTTCTGGAGGCGTTGGTGGCATCTGTGCGGTGTTGGCGCCCGCCGCTGAGGTGCCATAGCAGAAAGCTGTCGACGGTGCCGAAGGCCAGTTCGCCGTGCTCGGCCTGTTGGCGGGCATGGGGAACCTGGTCGAGAATCCAGCGAATTTTACTGGCGGAAAAATAGGGGTCGATCAGCAACCCGGTTTTGGCGTTGACGAGTGGTTCCATTCCTTCGGTCTGAAGCTTCTGACAGTAGTCGGCTGTGCGGCGGTCCTGCCAGACGATGGCGGGATACACGGGTTTGCCGGTAGCGCGATTCCATACCAGGGTGGTTTCACGCTGGTTGGTGATGCCGATAGCGGCGACCTCACTGGCCTGCAGCTGCTGCTGTTCCAGCACCCGGCGGCAGCTGCGCAACACGGTTTCCCAGATATCCTCAGGCCGGTGTTCGACCCAGCCGTTACGGGGGAAATGCTGGGCAAACTCTTCCTGCGCGGTGGCGGCGATTTTGCCTTCGTGGGTAAACAGCATTGCCCGGGAACTGGTTGTACCCTGGTCGATTGCGAGAATATACGGAGTCATAAACGTGACCTTTCGTTGCTCATTTGCGCAAGGGAATATTATAGTGTGTGCAGGCTGCTCAAAAGTGCCTATCGTTGCCTAAATTTTCGCGCTCGGAAGCATTTAGAGCGGCATTTTCAGTGCCGCGCAGAGTTTTTTCTGGAATGAGCGTAGTCATTCTAGGTCCTTTAACAACAGGGGCGCGACGACGCTGCATGGCAGGCCCCATGTGAGGAGGAGCAACGCGGCCAGGGGCAAAAAGGGGCGTGCTCTGTGCACCTAAATCTCAAACGCTTTGGGTATAAACGCAGCGAATCGGTTCCGGGCCGAAAAGGCACACTACCCCGGGTTATTGAGAAGTTACGTTTTTGGGGCCCCATTCATCGTCGATTTTCAAATAGCGTTTCAACATCGCAACGAAAAAGTAAAACGGCCCGGTATCGGCTAAGGCCACGGACATTTTGAACAGGTAGTTGCTGCCGATCAGCACCGCCAGTTGCTGCTCGGTTAAATCGCCGCGCCAGTACATGGCGCCGAAGGTTACCGACACCACCATAAACGAATCCACCAGCTGGCTCAGCAGGGTGCTGAAGTTGTTGCGCAGCCACAGGTGTTTGCCCCGGGTCAGCCGTTTCCAGAAGTGGAATAATTGTACGTCGCAATACTGCGCCGCCAGGTAGGCCATCATGGATGCGATGACGGCGCCGGCGGTGCAGGAGTAAATCAGATAAAACAGTTCTACGGTGCCGGTTATCACTTCGCCGCTGGGCAGTATCACGTCCTGTGCCAGTTTCAGCGCCTGCCAGGGCGGGGTGGTGTCGGTTGCCACGCTCGGCAGTAGATTGCCCAGGTATAAAAACAGCAACACAAAGCCGTTTAGCCCCAGGCCCAGGGTGACCAGAAAGTTGGCTCTGCGCTTGCCGTACAGTTCGCAGATCAGATCGGTGCATAAAAAGGTGAGCGGGTAGGGCAGTACGCCGACGGCCAGCGACATCGGCCCCAGTTGCACAAAGCGGGTGATGCCCACCACATTGAGCAGGGTGATGGAAGCGATAAAGATACCCGCCAGCACCAGAAACACGCGCTCGCGTCTTTCCGCCAGTTCGGCGCTGATGGTGACAAAAGCCTGGCTGTTCAATGTTCTATCTGTCCCAGGTTGGCGTGTATCACGGCGCCGTTCAGTACCGGTTGTTCGGCGCAGAAGTGCAGTGTGCGGGCGATTTCTCCGGGTTCGATCAAGCGCCCGAAGGTGACGCCCGCGGCTATCTGTTGCAGCACTTCGGGGCTGTCGCCGACATGGGCGCGCAGCATCTGGGTATCGGTAAAGCCGGGGCAGAGGCATACGGTGTGCACGCCGGTGCCGGCCAGATCCTGACAGGTGGCTCGCATCATGCCGACGATGGCGTGTTTGGAGACAACATAGGAACAACTGCCGGCCACCGCCTTTTCACTCAGGGTCGAGCCCAGGTACAGAATCGATGAACCCGGTGCCATCAACGGCAGCAGCAGTTGATTGAGCTGGCTGGGGGCGATCAGGTTGACCTGCAGGGTTTGTTGAAAAACCGCGGCATCCAGCTGTGCGATGGTGTCTTTTTCGTGGCGGCAGGCGTTGTGGATCAGGGTAATGTGCGCACTGTCGCCGACCGCTGCCCGGATGTCGTCGCCACAGGACTGCAGCCAGTCCGGTTGCGACATATCGGCGTTGATTTGAGTGATGCCGTCCAAGGGGCATTCGCTGCGGGAAATGTTGACAACCCGGAACCGGTTGTCTCTGAAGCGTTGCGCCGCCGCGCGCCCGATGCCCTTGCTGGCGCCAGTGATTACGAGTGTTTTTGTCATCAGTTTGGTCTGTCCTGTCTTTGCAAATACCCGGCCGCGACACTTCAGCGGTTGCGTTCCCATAGGCTCGACCCGGATTGTCCGGGACCGGAGAACACTTCGATAACGATTTTGCGGAGATCATACTTTTCTATTTCGCCGGTATCGCGCACGAGTTGATCCAGAAGGTATTGGGAGTACTCCTCCACGGTGGTGTTTCTGATCGGCAGCAGCCGTGTATCGGATTTCAGAAACAGCATGATTTCGCCGTTGAATTCAACCCGGTGATAGTCGCCTTCATCGCCAATGGTGAGGAAGGGGGAGGCGGTGGGGATCAATAAATATTCATCCATCTCGGCGCAGAGTTGTTCCAGCTTTTGTTTGTAAACCTTGTAGCTGAAACACATGCCGTTGTCGCCGACGGGGGCGGTAATGGCTGCGGCCACACTGAAATTGTGACCGTGCAGACGCTCCCGGCTGGTGGCGGAGAAAATGGTGAAATGGGCAGCGGAGAACTTCAGATATTCCTTGGAAAGGGTAATAGTCGTTAATCTACTCACTGCAAATACCATCTTGTCTGATTATTGAGGCTGTCGGTTAAAAAGAGACAGTCGGTTAAAAAAAGACCAGTCGGAAGGCGCTGAGTTGAAGTACCGCGCCGGCCCTCGACCTGGGTCTGATTTTAGTGCCCGCGGAGCATTTTGCCTGGAAATTCATTGTGTTGATAGACCCCCTTTCTGCCGGCGCCCCCGCCGGCATGGCGCTTTAAAGGGCATGTGGTTCTGTTTACACACAATTTCCATGAGGTGGGTATATCCTGCCTATATTGAATCGACATTAAAGAATATTTTTTCTAATCTCGTTTCAGTCTCCGTTTTTTCCGATGGTTGTTGGAAATAATTCAGTATGGGAGTGGGGAACCCGCTATCGCTGGATGTCCGCCTGACCCTGTGCCGACGCCGGATTATTGAGACGTTACATAGAGCGTAGTTATTTTTTTACGCAGAATAAAAATTATATATTTAAAGGATGTATGTTTATGAATAAAGGTACAAGATCTATAGTGGGTCGATTGTGCATGGGGCTGATTTCGGCAATGTTGTTTTCGGCGCTGGCTGGCGCCGTCGAGCCCGAACGCCCGGTCTCGGACACGGACACGGTCTCGAGCCCGATCTCTTCTCAGGCTTCTAATGCCGAAAGTATCGTTGCTTTTCAAACCTTAGAGCCGCGATACAGTTTGACTTGTATTGAAAACTGCTATGAGACAACCGGTGACTGGGTGCTGTGTGTTGCGTTGTGCAGCGGGAGTACAAACCGGTAATCGGTTTTCCCACCGATAATTGATAGAAATCTCTGGCGGGTTGGCTGGCTGGCGGATTGTCTGGCTAGCGAATTGTCTGGCTAGCGAATTGTCTGGATTGTTACCTGGGCTCCGCCGCCGAATGCCCGTAATCTGTGATTGCGGGCCGGGCGCCGGATCGAAGGCACAAATGTCCTCGGGTTATTGAGAAGCTATCTGCCAGCGATATTTTGTGTATATCCCTTAAGTGTCTGTCCCCCCAGATTCCACTCTAAGTGTGGGGTTATTTGCCCGGGTTTTCCGGGTTACTTCGTAAGTGTGTGTCCCCGGGTTACGTCTATAATAAACTCATGCCCGCCCGAACAGCGCCTTTGTCAAACGTTACCACTTTATCGCAGCCATCTTCCTTACTCAGTAGGAACACCAAAGCATCCGCGATATCCGCATTGGATGTTTCTGCAATATGCAGCGCACTACGGATAATTGCCGCGTGTTGAAAACGGAGTTCATTCGTTCTGGTAAGGCTTTCGAGCGTATGGATAACTTCAGCTTTTGAGAATTTAAATAAACGGAGCAATACCCATATCACTTCCAATGTTACTGGTAAGGATACATAGCCGGGGTTCTCGACTGTCAGGGTAGCCATAAATTGGGAAGCGGTTTGCGACTGTGCCGGGTCGTCATTGGTAATGAAACGGACAAGCACATTCGTATCTATTCCAATCACTTGCGAAAACTCTCTATAGCACCCTCCGCAATGGCGTCATTCATTTCTTCAATTGTCGCTGGTTTGTTAAGTTGAGATTTCAACATACCTTGTAAACTCATTAGAGGGACGGTGGTAGATACGACATATTCAGTGTCTGATTTTTTAGTCCAAATTAGCTTGGAGCCAGTATTAAGGTGCAAGTCATCTCTCACCTCTTTGGGTACAGTGGTCTGGCCCTTACTGGTAATCAAGGAGTCGGAAAACATTTGTCTGGGCAACTACCTCCGGATGGCCGCCGGATCGAAGGCAAAAATACCCCGGCTTATTGAGAAGTTACTCTAAAAACCGCTGATGGCTCTTTGCGAAGGGGGATGTTAGACAAATCCCGATAAATGGCATATAAATCTATGAAATGAGTCATACGTCACACTGTGTGCTCTAGCTTATATTCATATTCTCAGTAAATAATAGAACCAGTTTCTGGACCGTAGAACCTAGAGATATTTTCATGGCTAACGATATCCGGCGTGTAAACATGGTGTCCACCGGGCAGTTGCTGAGCGGGTTGAGCGCGGAGCGGGTTATTCAGCGTTTAAACCAGCGGTTTGGTGTCACCGAGCGGCAGGCAACGGCTATGCTCAGAAAAGGCACGGTTCTGAAAAAAGCCATTAACGTGGAGGATGCGAAAAAGATTTCCCTGGTTTTTTCCAGGCTGGGGTTAAAGGTGATGGCACAATCCGTTCGCCAGCCCGCACCCGGCAACGCAAAAGTGCCGCCCCCTCCTGTGCGCACTGTCAGGCCCTCTGCCGCATCTGCCCGAACGGCGGCATCAGCGGTTGGCGGATCCAGCCATAAGGTTAACACCTTGTTGAGCGAGAATATCAACCCGCCTGCCATGCCGTTTTATTTATCGAGTCCTTTGCTAATGACCTTGACCGGAGCCCTGCCAGGGCTGCTGGTGCCTGCTTTATACGCCAGCGTTGTCATACTGCTATTGGTCGGCCTGGTGGGGGATGTGTGGTCTCTGGCCGCCATCGCATTTGGCGATGAAACCTATAATGCGTTTACGCTGACGTTGGCAGTTTCTCTGGCTATTGTGCAATTGTTACTGCTGTTATTTTTACTCAAGCCGGTTTTCGCCAAGCGCTCCCAATGGAGTGGGACGGCACTCTGGCGCGAGGAGTCGCCGGCGTTTTTTGCACTGGTGGAAGAGCTGTGTGATCGTATGGGGGTGCCTTACCCCACGCGCATTTGTGTTAATAATACGGTGCGTGCTGAGGTGAGCCCCGTTGGCGGTGTAGCGGGCGTGTTTCACAGGCGCTATCAATTGACGATTGGGTTGCCCCTGGTACTGGCCATGAACAAGCGCGAGCTGGCCGCTGCATTCGCTCAACCGTTGAGTTATTGCACCGGCGCCGCCACTTTTCAGACCTATTGCATTATCCATTACGTCAACGCCTGGTTAGCCAAGCGCGTTTTTGACTTCGACCTCTGGGATAATAGGCTTGAAGATTTTATCCAGCATAGCCGTTACCGCAGTGTTCGCACTCTGGCTGACTGGGTACAGAGAGGCTTTTCAGGCACGAGTCTACTGTTGTATGGTTTGTGGGTGCTGAATCGGCATATCACGGCATTCACCGCGCGCAAATTGGACTTTAATGCAGATTATTACGGAGCCACGGCCAGTGGCAGCAAAGTATTTGTTGCCAATACCAAAACCCTGGTGGCGTTGGCCGCTGCCAGACAGCAGGTGCTGGAAATGAATGCCCGGGCCTGGACGCACCGTAAATTGCTGGCCGATCTTCCCGCGGCCATTGGCTGGGTGCTGAACCAAATGGACGCAGCGACGCGCAACAGGCTTGTCGTTGAACAGGAGCCATTCCCCTTTCAACACCCCACGTATCAAGATATGGGTTTTCAGAATCCGGGTACACAAAATATTGCGCTCGAAAGTGCAGCCGCCTTAAATGTGGGCGCACATGCTCATCCCGACGATGTCGATCGTGTAAACAAGGTGGAAGCGCAGGGGCGCCGGGGTCTTTGTTATGCCAATAGTAACGCCCTTATTAACGGCGCCGATTTGTTTAAAAATTTTGAGGGACTTTGTGCGGAAGTCACCGCCGAAGAATATCAAAGCGGCGGTTTGGATGCGTACATAAGCGATGAGAATTTGCATAATAAAGGGCTTAACCCGGAACGCTTCGTGGTCGACAACAGCCAGATACTGGAGCTGAATGAGTCTATGGAGAGCGCCGAAATTGCATTGGCTGATTATATGGGCAGCCGCTTAGAGCAGCGGATTTTAGCCTTTGATGAGGTTTCGGATGAGGAACTGGTGGGCCTGAATCCTCAACAAATCATCGATTGGATTCGGCAAAAACTGATGGAATATCGGGAAAACCAGAAGCATTTTCCCATGGAACTGGCGGATGTTCAGCATAAATACCTGGGCGAATGTTATGTGAAGGCGGGCATAGCCGTCGACGCCAAGCACTTTGGTTTTGTCTCGACGCAAAAAGCCTGTGTCGATGATGCTATGAAAAATGCCAACAATGCGCTTAAAAGTCTCACCGAACGGCTGCATCAGGTAGACCGAATGTTCCTCCAGCGCATCAAACTGACGTTTCCCAACATGCATGACGGGGAAAGAAAGGTTGCCAAGCGCTATTTTTCCACGTTGCAGAAGATGACGGAACTCCAGGCGCTACTGCAACAGTTGCAATTGTACCGCTTTATGATAGGCACATTATCGGGTAAAAAATCGGAGCCCTGGTTGCTTGAATCAGATTGGTTGGGTAAAGCACAGTTGTTATTGAAGGAGCAGGCCAATAACTGCGCCCAACAGATGCTGAAAATTGTGGAGATTTCCCGTTCAATCACTGTTTCCAACGATACGGGAGAAGAGCAATCATTGTGCGATGTGATACTCGCCAGAACCGGAGAAATGACGTCCAGTATCTATGATCTGCCCCCTTTGATATTGGTGGGGTTGGCCAAGCAGCTCGAATCCGCGCTATACGAATATTACGGCTATAGATTAGGCAGACTGGCGGAAATCTGTAGCAGGGTCGAACAACGTATGGGGTTGAAGCCATTGAAGTTGTATCGGGAAACACATTAGGGACATGCTAAGGAACGGGCACGGAATAACTTCTCAATAACCCGGGGTATTGTGCCTTCGATTCGGCGGCCATCCGCCTGACACTGTGCTTACCACGGGTTATTGAGAAGTTACGTGATATGCACGTTAGGGGTTTGCCAGCGGCCAGCTGTCACGGTATTCACGCCCCTTGGAGTCTTTGATCTCCGCCAGTAAAGTACCTTTTTTATCCGGTTTGAAATAGAATCGAATCGACGGATTCTCACTCATGGATATACCGCCGCTAAAGGAAATAATTTCATCGCTATTGAAGAAAATGCGGACGTCGTTGACATAGTCGGCTGGAATCCACAGGCGGCTTATCTGATCAATCTGCAAACCACTGTTGTTGGGATGGCTGATGAGTAACTGCAACTGCATCAGATCCCCCTGTTTTTGTTGGCGCAGTTTCATTTTTCCACGCCTTTTTTCAGCCTCCTCATCATTAGTGCCTGCCGGCGCCGAGCAGCCTCCCGATGCCTTTACAAAATTTTTCGCCATATGCAGCTGCCCGTCACTGGTTTCCGCAATCGCTCTGACATCGCTGTATGCGTTGACTCGAATTCTGGTGGCGATACTCGCCAGGCCCGTCTGCCTCGACAGGGTGAACACGACCACCACGGGGGAAGGGTTGTTAACAACGACCAAGTATTTTTCTGATATACACGTCGTTGGATTGTTCCCTATTGGCCGTGACACTAACTTGTAGTTGCTGGTTCGGTAGGTATGGGGTTCTTTTATGGTCTTTGCTTGGTCAGCCGTGACTAAGCAAGGGAAGGGTATATAGAAGCGTGATACAGAAAGAAACCGCTGCCTTTATTCTGACTGACATTCGTTAACCCCTTTAAGAAAGTAACAGAACGCGAGAGTATTCAAATTTTTAATTTTTATTGGCTTGGGGTGTGGAGGTTGACGTCGCCTCAGTAATTTAATACCTGTGTGTCAGATGCTTTGGTGATATTTTTGAACATTATCATAGAAGTGGAGTGTTAATAAACCAAGCAAGTGCTTCGGTCACTCAATAGGTTTTTTTAGACGATGCTGCCACGTGTCGAGACCGGCCCTCCAGGCCAGGGGATAGGATTGGGGGCGAACAGTCTACCTTCGGTGGTGCCCGCCGTTGGGTGCCATCGATGTCGCTTGATGTTCGCCCCCAATCCTATCCCCTGGCCTGGAGGACCTACTTGGTCATTTGTGTGATGTCGTTTGGGACGGGCATAATTTTTTCATAGGGTAAGGCAGTGACTTTTTTGGATATCGTTGTGGAAGAACCGTAAAAATCCATTTATTCTAAATTCATTAGGAATATCCATTTCATATTTAAATGGGAATTATACGTCTTCTTTTAGTTCGCTAAAATCGTTAGCGGCAATTACCAGCTCCTCAGTATCAGGGTCGAGCCAATAAACTCTGGGATCTATTTTTCCGTTTTCTTCGATTTTGTAAACGAGCAGGTCGCCGTCACTATCAGCGAGGACAATCAAATTTTGAGGCAGCCCGTATTGGTCACGATATGTTTTTGTTTCATGGACAATACTATTACAGGTTCTTTTTATTCTTTTCTTGTCTGATGTGTCGTAGAACGGGTGCAGTTCATAATAACCCACTTCATCCTCAGCCACTTCTTCCTCATTTGGGAACTGTACACTCCCTCCGTTGAGTTTCATCATTTTATTTCGAAATGATTCGGGGAACTTGACACCCAGTTCCGCCTCGGCTTTTTCAATAAATTTCTCTTCAACTGGAAATGCCATATCTATTCCACCGTATAGGTGTTAGGTTTGTTGTCGTCGCGGTCTAAAAGAGTGATCATTTCCTTGGCGACCAGTGCGGCTGATGGCAGGAACATTGTGGAGACAATGCGTTTATCAGCGATAACATCGTGCTTGTTGGAAATGTTGTCTTTATTGACTATAATTGCTCCGTTTTTGCGAAGTTGTTTTTCAACGAAAAATGGCAACAGTGTACCTTGTTTCGCCCAGGATTTTTGTTTTTCCGTCGCATCCGGGAAGCCTGCAACTCGCTTTCCTTGAACCAGAAATTTTCCATTGCTCAGCTTTACGTTAGCAAACGCCCTGGCGCCGTGCCCGCAACTGCCTATTTAATAGTATAGCTACTGATACCCAGAGGGTCCATCATGAACGGCACTGAACCTCCGTGAGGGGAAACAAAGTCTACATCATATCCATGGGAGACGAAGATATGATATGGAGGTGCGTACTCCCAGAGGTTATTCCTGGCATCGTGCTTTTCCGGGTCCCCCATGTCATTAAGATTTGAGGCTACAATCAGTATTTTCTCTGGCGTGCTAGCATGTACTTCTACGGAAAAATTAATCAGGATTATGCTCAATGCTATAAATAGATTTTTCATTTTCATTTCGTTTTTTTGAATTTTGTTTTGAAAAAAGTTTAACGTCTGGTGGCAGCGGTAACCATGGAGGAGCGAAAGCGACGCAATGGCTCGTGGCTTTTTGCAAGAGCTCGAAAATTTATGCAACGATAGGGTTAAATTGTAGTCTTACGAAATCCAGTGCATTCTTTGACCCGTTACCTTCCATTTACCATTTTCTTTTTTCACGGTGTATGTATACCCAAAGCGTTTGAGATTTAGGACTCCAGAGCACGCCCCTTTTTGCCCCTGGCCGCGTCGCTCCTCCTACCGTGGGGCCCGCCACGCGGCGTCGTCGCTCCTTGCCAGGAACAAAAATTGACGCACTCTGAAGGCCTAAATCTCAAACGCTTTGGGTATATTTCCTGTGGCACTCAAACCTCCCTCGTAGTATCCGCCTTTCATCTTAACCTCGGTCGCGGATTTCCATTCGATACTTGTGGCGCGAAAAAGTAAGCCTTTTTCTCCTGTCTTTTTGTCACGTACGCCATTGATTGCATCAGCAGTGCAGGCAGAAGCTTTCCGAACAGGCGGCTTGTGCTCATCGAAACGTTTTATGAATACGTCTGACGGGTCGTCTTTCTCTCCTATCTGCAAGTAATAAGCTTTGGCCTTTTGTTGTTGCCCAGAGGCGTTGTGCTCAAACTGCCAGCGAAACACTGTCTCTCGAATATCGTCCTCTTGATTTTTCAGCGCATCGGTTGCTGTAAATCCAACTGAGGAGAAGACAAACAGCAAAAGGAAGCTGGCGATCGTTTTCATGCGGTGATTCTCTGTAGGGTATAGGTGTTAAGCGTCAATCATGACTTTTCCCATTACACCCAGCAAAAAGCCAGCAACAGCGCCCAAGGGGGGCGCCCAGTGTTTCTTCAGTTTGGACTGTGGTGCAATGTCTTGAAAAATAAGGTACAGAATGCCACCCGCGGCAAACAGCATGGTACCGGAAAGGACTTGCGGATATCCCGAAAGCACGAAGTATCCGGAGATGCCTGCAATCGGGCCCAATAAGGCTATCAGGGTAAAGGTGCCTATGATTTGTAGCCTACGGTAATGTGTCGATAACTTGATTTCCCTGTATGCGTTGAAGCTTTCAGGCACATTTTGGAGGGTAATGATTCCGGCCAGAAGCAGTCCAGCCTCTTGAGAATGGGCGAAGGTCGCTCCAAGCGCTAAAGCCTCTGGCAGAAAATCGGATAACATGGCAATTAGCTGACTAATCGGGGTGTCGGCCGCCGCCAAACGCTTATCGAGAATCATGAATATGACTCCTCCACCTGCAAAGCAGGCAACAATCTTCAGCAGAGATAAATTACGTACGCCCTCGGGAACGAGAACCAGCGCAACGGCCGCCAGAAGCGCTCCTCCACCAAAGGCGATTACACTGTGGCGAACTTCGTTTTCCAGCCAGCGCGGACGGATTCGCTCGACCGCAGCAATCGACGCCCCGATTGGCATTGCGAGCCCTGCGATGAGTGTCAATACCGTAATTTGAAGCAAGTCATTCATAAAATTTATGCAACGATAGGGTAAAGCTACTATCCCAGTTTTGATCCAGCCAGACAACCTTTTGATTATTCCTATACGCTTGGTATTTTGCATATCGAATTGAGAAAACGTACGGCGGATGGGGCAAAGGTGTCATTTGCTTCCACAAAAAACGACACCTTGAAATCCTGGGGACGGCCGAGGTGGATGAATTCCGTTACCTGGAGGAAGCCGAAATCCTGGTGGCTTTGCTGGCGGATGCAGGGAGGGTTTGTGCAACGGTGGGGTTAATGGCGGGGTTATGCGTTATTTGCCTGCCACTGCTCAAGCGATATCCGATAAAGGCAGTGCTCGCGAAGTGCGTTACCTACCGGAACATTTGGGTGCTCAAATGTTTCTCCTGTGTCGCGCATACCGAGCCGTTCCATTACTGCACGTGAGCGGACGTTGCCTATAGTGGTAAACGATACAATGTCTGTTAATGCAAGCTGCTCAAAACCAACGCCAAGCGCGACGCGCGCGGCTTCAGTGGCGTAGCCGTTACCCCAGTGTTTTGCCGCTAACCGCCAACCCACCTCGACACAGGGGG
>JARROD010000191.1:0-21062 GCA_037384225.1 Exilibacterium sp. | reverse complement strand
CTCCTACAGCGTATCTATGTCGCTCGCGGTATCAGCGGTGAAGACGCGTTATCCAGAAACCTGGGAGGCTTACACCAGCCGACGTTTAAAGGTCTCGACAGTGCTGTGGATCTGCTGGCAGAGGCGGTGATGCGGCAACAGCGGGTGCTTGTGATCGGCGACTTCGATGCCGATGGCGCCACCAGCAGTGCACTCTCGGTGCTGGCACTGCGGGCAATGGGATTGCAGCACATCGACTTCCTGGTGCCCAACCGTTTTGAATACGGCTACGGGCTGACACCGGAAATCGTTGCCGTGGCCGCCGGGCAAAGGCCGGATGTGATCATCACCGTGGACAATGGTATTTCCAGTGCCGAGGGTGTCTCCGCTGCCAAAGCCAGAGGCATCAAAGTGGTGGTTACCGATCACCACCTGCCGGGCAATGAACTGCCTCAGGCCGATGCCATTGTCAATCCAAACCAGCACGGCTGTGATTTTCCCAGTAAAAACCTCGCGGGTGTAGGCGTGATTTTTTACGTAATGAGTGCACTGCGCACTCGCTTGCGGGAGCTGGCTGGTTTGCGCGCGAACAGATCGCCGAGCCGGTTATGGCAGCGTACCTGGATCTGGTGGCCCTGGGCACAGTAGCTGATGTGGTGCCGCTGGATTACAACAATCGAATTCTGGTCCATCAGGGGCTGCAACGCATTCGCGCCGGTTGCGCGCGGCCGGGAATTCTGGCGTTACTGGAAATCGCCGGCCGCCAGCGCCAGAGTCTGGTGGCGGCCGATTTGGGGTTCTCCGTGGGTCCGCGACTCAACGCCGCAGGCCGCCTCGACGATATGTCTCTCGGAATTCAGTGTTTGTTATGTGACAGTCCGGCGCTAGTGCGGGAAATGGCGCTGGAGTTGGATGACCTTAATCGGGATCGCAAGGCGATCGAAGCGGGCATGCAGCAGGAGGCGCTGAAATCTCTCAATGCGATGCAGTTGGAAGCCGCTCCGGAGTTGCCCTGGGGCTTGTGTCTGTACGACACCAACTGGCACCAGGGGGTGATAGGGATTCTGGCAGCGCGCATTAAAGAGCGTTTTCACCGCCCGGTTATCGCCTTTGCCGATGCCGGGGACGGAGAGATCAAGGGCTCTGCGCGTTCGATCAAAGGGTTGCATATTCGCGATACCCTAGACGCAGTGGCGGCGAAAAATCCCGAGCTGCTGTCAAAGTTTGGCGGTCATGCGATGGCGGCGGGGTTAAGCCTGGACAAGACCAGACTCAAGGACTTTGAACTGGCGTTTGATCGCGAGGTGCGGCAGCGGTTGGAGCCGGCGGACTTGCAGGCGGAGCTACTTAGCGATGGGGCGTTGAGTGCGGAGGACATGGTGTTACCGGTGGCGGCGCAGCTGCGCGAAGCGGGACCCTGGGGACAGCACTTTCCCGAGCCGGTATTCGATGGTGATTTCTTTTTGTTACAGCAGCGGATAGTGGGTGAAAAACACCTGAAAATGGTGGTATCGCTCGATAGAGAAGGCCGCCAGTCGATGGACGCGATCGCGTTCAATATTGATCCCGAAGAGTGGACCAATAAGTCGGTGGAAAAAGTCAAACTGGCGTATCGGCTCGATGTCAACGAGTTTAGGGGGAGGAGGAGCCTGCAGCTGATGGTGGATTATGTGGAAGCGCTGTAACCTTCAGTAATGGTTGTAGGTGGGGAAGTACGTTATTCAGCAATTGGCGCTGGGCCCGGGCGTTCGGGTGAAGGCCATCCTCCTGCATTAGTTCGGCATTGACAGCGACATTCTCAAGGAAGAAAGGGACTAAGGGTATTTGCTTCTCAGAGGCCAGCTCTTTATAAAGCCCGGCAAATTGTCGGGTATAGCGTTGACCGTAATTCGGGGGGATTTGTATGCCCAGCAATAGCACCCGGGCGTCGGCTTCACGGCTCAACTTTGCGATGGCCGCCAGGTTGTTGCGGATCAGCTTTACAGGGTAGCCGCGCAGACCGTCGTTTCCACCCAATTCGACAATGACTATATCAGGATTGTGTTCGCGCAGCAGTGCCGGCAGGCGGGCGAGACCGCCAGCGGTGGTTTCACCACTTATGCTGGCATTGACGATTCGGTATTTGGCGTTCCCCGGTGTTTTCCCTTTCGATAAATGATCGCTGTCCCCGGTCACCGTTGCACTGAAATGACTGTTTAATTTGTCACTGAGCAGTTGCACCCAGCCATTTTCGAGATCCATGCCATAGCCAGCACTGAGGCTGTCCCCCAGTACCAGTAGTGTCTTGGCGTGGAGCAGTGGGCTAAACAGAAGTAACAGGAGCGTCAATTGCCGCAGTTTCAGAAATGGTTGCGATGGTTGTTGCCGTAAGCTCATTAATTGTGCCTTCTGTCCACGGGTTGATTTGTCAGATTGCGCGCAGTTTTGGTAACCGGCACTACTATATAAGGAACAGTAGTGTTTTTACTGTAAAGTAGTGTCAATCGCTTTGACAATATTTTTCTATATAGTGAGTATTTGGGCATTCTTGCATCAATAATTTACCGTTCCGCGCAACAGCCATTGCCTGTGTACGACTGCCGGAAGGTATGTGGCGTTTGGTTGGCGATATGATTAAAGCCAGTGGTATAACCAAGTCCGTATCCAGTTCTGAGGGTGAA
The DNA here is from genome assembly GCA_037384225.1 of Exilibacterium sp. Lineage (GTDB taxonomy): Bacteria > Pseudomonadota > Gammaproteobacteria > Pseudomonadales > Cellvibrionaceae > JARROD01. Next base: position 18,423 of record JARROD010000191.1, on the reverse strand, counting down.
CTTGTCATTCTCAGTGAGGTGTCTCTGTCAGTCGCCGACGGCGGCAGTCTGGCTATTACGGGCGAATCGGGTTCGGGTAAGTCCACCCTGTTGGGTATTTTGGCCGGGCTGGATCTGCCCTCCCGTGGCACAGTGAGCTTGAACCATAACGAGCTGACTGCCATGGACGAGGAAGGGCGAGCGCGGGTACGGGCTGAGAACGTCGGCTTTGTGTTTCAGTCTTTTCAATTGTTGCCGGGGCTGAGTGCATTGGAAAATGTGATGCTGCCGCTGGAATTACACGGGATTGGCAACGCCGAAGAGCGGGCGCGGGGGTTTCTGCAACGGGTGGGGCTGGGTCGGCGCCTGAATCACTATCCGCGCCAGTTATCCGGTGGCGAACAGCAGCGGGTGGCCATAGCGCGGGCCTTCGCCAGTGAACCGCGGGTACTGTTTGCCGACGAACCAACAGGTAATCTGGATAGTGCCACCGGGGCACGGGTTATCGATTTACTGTTTGAACTGAACCGCGAGCAGGGAACGACGCTGGTATTGGTGACCCACGAAGAGCGCCTCGCGCGGCGCTGTCAATCCAATTTGCAGTTGTGTGCGGGACAGGTCGTTGAAGACGGTGCCTTAACTGAGGTTGTCGCTGAGGTTGTCACTGAGAGTGCCGGCGAATTATCCGGCACGGGAGAAAGGAGTAAAGAGTGCTGGCTTTCAGACTCTTGTGGCGAAACTGGCGCAGCGGTGAAGTAAAGATTCTCGCCGGGGCGCTGGTGCTGGCTGTCGCCGTGGTTACGGCGATCGGTGTTTTCAGTGCGCGTCTGGAGCAGGCACTGGTCAAGGAAAGCCGCAGTTTTCTCGGCGCTGACCGCATTTTGCGCAGCTCTCAGCCCCTGCCGCAAGCCTGGCTGGACAAAGCCGGGGAGTTCCAGGTGCGGCAGGTGCAGTCGACTCTATTCCCCTCCATGGTTTATGCCGGGGACGCTATGCACCTGGCCTCAGTGAAAGCGGTAACCGCCGGTTATCCTCTGCGCGGAAAGCTGGAAATCAGTGCCACGCCATTTGCCGTGGAAGCCTCCGACATTACTGTGGCATCAGGGGTTCCTGCAGCGGGGGAAGCCTGGGTCGACTCGCGCCTGTTGCCGCTACTGGAAATAGCCTTGGGCGACGACGTTTACGTGGGTGAAAAAGCGTTGACAGTGACGCGGGTCGTTATTCGTGAACCGGACCGGGGCGACGGGTTTTCACTGCTTGGGGCGAGGCTGTTGATGAATGCGGCCGATCTCAGTGCCACCGGCGTCATCCAGCCCGGCAGTCGGGTGCGTTACCACTGGCTGCTGGCGGCGGAGCATACCAGGTTGGATGACTTTCTGGCGTGGCTGGAGCCGCAGCTCAGCGAACATCAGCGACTTCTGGATCTGGCCTCCGCTCAGCGCGGGTTGTCTCGATCACTGGATACCGGTAAACGTTTTTTGTTGCTGGCGGGGGTGGTCGGAGTCATGCTGGCCGGGGTGGCGATAGCGATAGCCGCGCAACGGTTCGCCGCCCGCCATCTTGACCCGGTGGCATTGATGAAAAGCCTGGGCGCCAGCAGTTGGCAGATCAGGCGATTGTACAGCCAGCAACTGCTGGGGTTGGCACTGCTGGGCTCCGTGGTCGGTGTGATGGTGGGGGAGGCTATTCAACAAATGGTCGCCATCAGTCTGGCTTCGCTGTTTGCCGTTGTTTTGGCACCGGCTCCCCTGAGCGCTTACCTGGTGGGTATTTTGACAGGGCTGGTGTGCGTGGCCTGCTTCGCGCTACCGCCGTTGTGGCACCTGCCCAAAGTGCCGCCGCTTAAAGTCTTGCGCCGCGAGCTTGAAGTGGCTGCGGTGCGTAATTGGTTACGCGGTGGGTTCGGGGTGGTGGCGGTATTGTTTTTGATCGGCTTTTACAGCGGCGATATTCGCATCACCATCAGCGTGGTACTGGCGCTGGTGGCGGTTATCACCGTTGCCGCGGCGCTGGCTTGGCTATTGTTGAAAATAGGGCGCCATGCCGGTTCCAGAGCGGGGAGCGTCTGGCGATTGGCTCTGGCTAATCTGCTGCGCCGACGCGGTCAGAGTTTGATCCAGATTCTGGTGTTTGCCGTCGCGTTAATGCTGCTGTTGACGCTGACGGTTGTCAGAACATCCCTGATTGATGAGTGGCGCATGCAATTGCCGGCCACCGCACCCAACCATTTTCTAGTCAATATTGCCCCACACGAGGTGGAGCCGGTACGGCAGCTGATGCGCCAGCGGGGGTTGGCGGTGGACAGCCTTTTTCCAATGGTTCGCGGCCGTTTAACACATATCAATAGCGAGCCGCCGAGCGAGTCGCAGAAGCAGGAAGTGGGCATTTTTCGGCGCGAAGCCAATCTGAGCTGGACGGATAAACTCAGTGAGGATAACAAAATTGTCTCCGGTGTCTGGTGGGATCAATGGAAACCGGAACAGGGCGTGGGGGTTTCCGTCGAAGTGGGTCTGGCGGAACGCTTGGGGTTGCAATTGGGTGACCGGCTGCGCTTTAGTATCGGCGGTATGAAACTCGAGGCTGCAGTTGTCAGTTTCCGTTCCCTGGAATGGGATTCTATGCGCCCGAATTTTTACTTTTTGTTTTCACCGGGTGCGCTGCAGAGCTTTGCCCCTATGTATATGACCAGTGTTTATTTGCCTCCGGCCAAAAAGCTGTTTGTCAATGATCTGCTGAGGGCTTATCCCACGATTCTGGTGATTGAAATGGATAAGGTGATAGCGCAGATCCGCACCCTTGTGGCACAAGTGAGCCGCGGTGTGGAACTGGTATTGTGGCTGGTGTTGGCAGGTGGCTTCTGCGTGCTGTTTGCCGCCGTTAACGCCAGCATTGAAAGCCGGATGCGAGAGGCCGGCCTGCTGCGGGCGCTGGGCAGCCGGCGGCGGCTGGTTTTGGGCAGTATAGGGTTGGAGTTTTCAGCGCTGGGCCTGATGGCGGGTATTCTGGCCGTTATCGGTGCCGAAGCATTACTGCTGGGTTTGCAGTTCTGGGTTATGGACATCGCTATTCTGCCACATCCGGAGCTGTGGCTGTTGGGTCCCCTGGCGGGCGTGCTATTGGTGGGGGGCTTGGGGGTGCTGAGTTGCCGCCAGGTAGTGACCGTGTCTCCCGCCGTTGTACTGCGGGAGTTGGGCTAGTGCCCCGCCCCGTCATTATACGCCCAATCAGCGTTTATGGCGGGATGGAGGGCTGGGTTTTATAAAGCCGCTAAAATGGTCTCGGCACTGCTGAGTTCAAAACCGCTTTCATCGACATTGAGCAATTCGACAACACCGTCGTTGGCAATTAAAGCAAAGCGCTTGCTGCGATTGCCCATCTGAAAACCGCGGCCGTCGAGGGTCAACCCCAACGCTTCGGTAAATTCGCCGTTGCCGTCGGCTAGCATGACTATATTTTCGGCATTTTGCTGTTTACCCCAGGCGTTCATGACAAAGACATCATTCACCGACATGCAGACAATAGTGTCTACTCCCTTGGCTTTGATTTCATCGGCTTTTACCACAAATCCCGGCAAGTGAGCATTGGAGCAAGTGGGGGTAAATGCGCCCGGGACAGCGAATAAAACCACCTTTTTACCTGCGAATAATTCGCCCGTGCTGACATCCTGGGGCCCTTTTTCCCCCATTGTTTTTAAGCTGACATTGGGTATTTTGTCGCCGACTTTGATGCTCATTAAGTTCACTCCTGATGTGAGAAAATTGGTATTTTAAACTCATGCCACTACCGCGTGTCCAGGTTCAATTATATTCAGTTTTCAGTGTTCTGGGATGTCTTTCATGATGAAAATTATGATGGTCGGCGGTAGATCCCAGATACTCCCAGCAATGGCCACCATAGTTGCAAAAACGGTCACCCTTCTCGCACCGGCTCGGTTAGCACCTTTGGTGGCCGAAACGATGAACAAGACTCGATTTTTATAGTTGACATTCCTCTTGCTGGAAGCTTTAGATTATCTCAAAAGGGCTATACCTAAATCTCAAACGCTTTGGGTGTGTTACTTCCTGTGATGGATATAACTCCCACCGGACAGTAGGCATACGCAAATGAAGGAGGGCGAATGAATATCAGTGAGGCGGCCAGGTTGAGTGGTTTATCGACCAAAACGATTCGCTACTACGAGAGTATTGCGTTGATCTCGGCGGCGGTGCGCAATGAGAACGGCTACCGGGATTACAGTGAGAGGGAACTCGATACTCTGCGTTTTTTACAGCGTGCGAGGTCGACCGGTTTCAGTGTGGAAGAGTGCCGCCAGCTTTTGGACCTTTATCTAAATACAGGGCGCCAAAGCTCCCATGTGAAATCCCTGGTACAGGAAAAGATTGCCAGGGTTGAAGCCCAGCTTGAGCAGTTGCAGGCTATGCGCACTACGCTGGCCAAACTGGCGGAGCGTTGTGCAGGAGATGAGGGGCCCCATTGCGCCATTCTCGATGAACTGGCGGATAATGAAAATTAAGCCGGATACACGTGAGTGCATTAAAGACAGGAGCTGTTTAATGAATGACATCTACAATCAGTCACCGGAAAAATCAAGTCACAGTACCGGTGTCAGTTGCTGCGGTCACGAGGCATCCGATCAGGGGGGCAAGTGAAGGGATTGAAACCGCGATCCCACAGTGGCTGAGGATAATGTCCCACTCTGTTTTTGAGCTGATTAATACCATGTGGTGGAGTGTGGTGCTGGCAGCGGTTTTCGTCGGTATTCTCGGGCGGATTCCCGAGGATTTAATCACCGCCGTTCTCGGTCGCGGTGGAAGCTTCAAGGGTATTTTCCGCGCGACCATGGCCGGTGTGTTATTGGATCTCTGCAGCCATGGTATTTTGATGGTTGGCATGAAGCTGTACAAAAAAGGTGCGAGCCTGGGGCAGGTAATGGCTTTTTTGATCGCCAGCCCCTGGAATTCTCTGTCGCTGACGTTGATTCTCATCGCATTGATCGGCTGGTACTGGACTCTGGCATTTATCGCTCTTTCCATGTTGATAGCTATGAGTACCGGGTATCTGTTTGACGTGTTGGTGGCTCGCAAAGTCCTGCCGGGAAACGGCCAGCACAAGGGGTTGCCGGAAGGCTATCGATTCTGGAGCAAACTGGGAGAATATTGGCGTGGCACGCGTATCGACGCGGCTGTGATCAAAGCGATTTTGAGCGAAGGTATTAACGGTTCGCAGGTGGTGGTGCGCTGGCTGCTTTTTGGGGTATTGCTGGCTTCGACTATTCGCGCGTTTGTCGATATAGAACAGTTTCAATCCTGGTTCGGGCCCGGGCTGCTGGGACTGACATTTACACTGGTGGCGGCCACGGTAATCGAGGTGTGTTCTGAAGGCTCGACCCCCATTGCGGCGGATCTCTTGACCCGTGCCGGGGCGCCGGGGAACAGCTTTGCGTTTTTGATGACAGGGGTGGCCACGGACTACACCGAAGTCATGGTCGTTCGCGACACCATGAGTTCGTGGAAGGTGGCGCTGTTTCTACCCTTGCTTACTGTCCCTCAAGTAGTGGTGGTCGCGGCGATTCTCAATTTGTACGGCTGAGCGGTAGAGTTCCCGCTATAGCTGGGGTAAAATGCGCGCCTTTTCGAACCTTGAGCATGTGAACCATCCCCATGGAAATTAACCCTTTGCTTAATAGCCTCAAAGACCTTCAGGAACGCACAGACGTTCTGAGGGGGTATCTTTGACTATGCCAATAAACGGGAACGCCTGACAGAAGTCGAACTGGATCTGTCCGAACCCAGTGTCTGGGATGACCCCGCCCGAGCTCAGGAACTTGGGCGTGAGCGTTCCGCGCTGGAAGCCGTGGTAGCAACCATTGATACCCTGGATCAAGGTCTTTCCGACTGCCGGGATCTGCTGGAAATCGCTGTGGAGGAGAACGACGCCGACAGCGTTGATGATGTGCGAGTGGAAATCGAATCGCTGGTCCGGCAACTGGCGGCACTGGAGTTTCGCCGCATGTTTTCCGGTGAAATGGATTTCAACAGTGCCTATCTCGATATCCAATCGGGTTCCGGTGGAACCGAAGCGCAGGACTGGGCTGAAATGGTTCTGCGTATGTACCTGCGTTGGGGTGACCGCAGGGGGTTTAAAACCACCCTGGAGGAAGTGTCGGCGGGCGATGTCGCCGGTATCAAAAGTGCCACTGTGCGTTTTGAGGGCGACTACGCCTTTGGCTGGCTGCGCACTGAAACCGGGGTGCACCGGCTGGTTCGTAAATCGCCTTTCGACTCCGGTAATCGGCGCCATACCTCTTTCTGCTCCGTGTTTGTATCTCCGGAAATCGATGACAATATAGACATCGAAATCAATAAGGCCGATGTGCGCGAGGATACCTATCGTGCCAGCGGTGCCGGTGGGCAGCATGTCAACAAAACGGACTCGGCGGTGCGGCTGACCCACGAGCCCAGCGGTATCGTCACCCAGTGTCAGAGCGAACGCTCTCAGCACCAGAACCGCGATAAAGCCTGGAAGATGTTGCGGGCCAAGTTGTACGAGCAGGAAATGCTCAAGCGCTCGGCGCAAAAGCAGGCCCTGGAGGACAGCAAATCCGACATTGGCTGGGGCAGTCAGATTCGCTCCTATGTGCTGGACGATCAGCGGATCAAGGATCTGCGCACCAGTGTGCAAACCAGTAATTGCCAGGGGGTGCTGGATGGCGATCTGGATCAGTTTATCGAAGCGAGTCTCAAAGCCGGGCTGTAAATCCTGAGCGCAAGCCCGCCGGCCAATCATGCGGCGGACCGGGATGGGGTATTTCGGATAAATCCATCCCAAACAGTTATTAGGAACCGATTTATGAGCAGTGAAAATTTTCCCCAACGGCAGCAAAAGCAGGAACAGGAAGAGAACAAACTGATTGGCGAACGGCGTTCCAAGCTGGCTGCTATCCGTGCTCGGGGTAACGCTTTCCCCAACGATTTTCGCCCCGCCGATACCGCGGCGCAACTGCAGGCGGCTTTTGGTGATAAAAACAAAGAAGAGCTCGAACAGTTGAATCACGGGGTTGCGGTCGCCGGGCGGATCATGGCCAAGCGCGGTCCCTTCATCGTGCTGCAGGATCACAGCGGCCGCATTCAACTGTATGCTGACAAGCAGGTGCAAAAAACGATCAAGGAGAAATGGGGGGTTTGGGATATTGGCGATGTTGTGGGAGTCAAAGGTCCACTACATAAATCCGGTAAGGGCGATCTTTATGTCGGCCTGGAAGAGTTTCATCTGCTGACAAAATCCCTGCGTCCACTGCCGGACAAGTATCACGGTCTGGCGGATCAGGAAATCCGTTATCGCCAGCGCTATGTGGATTTGATTGTTAACCCTGAAATTCGCGAAGTCTTCCGCACCCGTTCCCAGGTCATACAGTTTATTCGCGGGTATCTCAACGGTGCTGATTTTATGGAAGTGGAAACGCCCATGTTGCAGGTTATCCCGGGTGGTGCCGCGGCAAGGCCTTTCACAACCCATCACAATGCGCTGGATATCGACATGTATCTGCGTATTGCGCCGGAGCTTTATTTAAAACGTCTGGTGGTTGGCGGTTTCGAGAGAGTGTATGAAATCAACCGCAACTTCCGCAACGAAGGTCTTTCCACCCGCCACAACCCAGAATTTACCATGCTGGAGTTTTACCAGGCTTATGCCGATTACAGGGATCTGATGGATCTGACCGAAGATATGCTGCGTAAACTCTGTCAGTCGATTTTGGGCACAACCCGGCTTGTCAGTACGATTAAAGATGACAGCGGCGAGGTGATTCAGAAAACGGAGTACGACGTTGACAAACCCTTCCGCCGCATGAGTGTGTTCGACTCGATTCTGTACTTTAATCCGGAGGTTAGCGAGCGGGCGCTGGCCGACGAGTCCGGGGCGCGCCAGATTGCCGAACATCTCGATATCCCTCTAAAAGACAGCTGGGGTTTGGGCAAGGTGCAGATAGAGATTTTTGAAAAAACGGTAGAGCACCGGCTCGATGATCCCACCTTTATCACCGAGTATCCGACTGAAGTCTCACCGCTGGCGCGGCGCAATGACAGCAACCCCTTTGTCACAGATCGGTTTGAATTTTTTGTCGGCGGCCGGGAGATCGCCAATGGATTTTCCGAATTGAACGATGCCGAGGACCAGGCCGCCCGGTTTCAACAGCAGGTAGCGGAAAAGGACGCGGGGGATGAAGAGGCTATGCACTATGATGCCGATTATGTCCGTGCACTGGAATACGGCATGCCGCCAACGGCTGGCGAAGGCATAGGTATCGATCGACTGGTAATGCTGTTGACAGACTCCGCGTCGATACGTGATGTGCTGTTATTCCCGCATATGCGGCCGGAATGACCTATCGATAAAAAGTGGAGTCGATCTGGATAAGAGAAAGTGTTGATAAAGTGAAACGTGGGGGAGGGGGCAGTGGAATTTGATTTTGACGGAGAAATTAACCGCACCGACTTTTCTTCCGTTAAGTGGAATCGGTATCGGGGGCGGGATGTGATTCCCATGTGGATCGCAGATGCCGATTTTCGGGTCGATGAACATATTCTCACAGCGATCAGGCAGCAGCTTGATCACGGTGTGCTCGGGTATACAAACCCCAATGAATACAAACCCGGCAGCGACGCTGTGGTAGCCTGGCTCAAAGCTGAATACGGCTGGAGCATTGAGCCGCAGTGGATCGTGTGGATGCCGGGCGTCGTGCCGGCATTCAACGTTGCCTGCCGGGCGTTTTGTCAACCGGGTGATAAGGTATTGGTTCAGACACCGAATTATCCACCTTTGTTACGGGCCCCGGATCTGCACGGATTGCAGATGGCAGAGGTGCCGACGCGATTGAGGCGGGGGCGCTGGGTACTGGATTTAGATCTGCTGGAGCAAAAGGCGGCGGATCCGCGTTGTACGCTGTTTCTCTTGTGTAACCCCATGAACCCCTGTGGCAGTGTGTTTAGCCGGGAAGAACTGGAAACAGTGGCGGGGATATGTCGTCGACACGGAGTTTACATCTGTTCGGACGAGATTCACTGCGATCTGATATTGCAGCAAGGTCTCACGCATACGCCGACGGCGAGTCTGCCCGAGCTTGCCGGCAGTGCTCTGACCATCATGTCCGCCGCCAAGAGCTTCAATATTGCCGGTCTCGGTGCGGCCTTCTCTATTGTGCCCGATGTTCAGTTGCGCCACAGGTATGTGCGGGCGGCGCAGGGGCTGGTCCCTTCGGTGAATGTGTTGGGACTGGTTGCCACGGCGGCGGCATTCCAATATGGGCGAGCCTGGTTGCGGGCGCAGATAGACTATTTGCGCGCTAACCGGGATTTACTGGAACAGGGAATCAATAGTATCGACGGTCTCAGCGTCACAACACCCGTAGCGACTTTTCTGGCCTGGATTGATGCCTCGGCGCTAGGGGTGGGGGATGTGCAGTCGCTGTTTGAAAGCTGGGGCGTGGGGCCTTCGCCAGGGCGGGACTTTGGCCAGCCGCAGTTTGCGCGCATTAATTTTGCCTGCCCGCGACGACTGATTGAGCGGGCGCTGGAACGTATAAGCGCCGGGGTGTCAGCGCGGGTATAGAATGCGAAAAAATTCAAAAGGGGGATTCGATGGCTGATTTGCAGGTTGGTGTTAAACTGCACCCTTCCTGGCTTGCGGTTCTGGGGGACGAGTTTGAACTTCCTCATATGCAGGCTCTCAGGCAGTTTCTACAGCAGGAAAAACAACGGGGTAAAGTCATATACCCCAAAGGAGGCCAGATTTTCAACGCCCTCAATTCGACGCCGTTTGACAAGGTTAAAGTCGTTATTCTGGGGCAGGATCCTTACCATGGCCCCAAACAAGCTCACGGCCTGTGCTTCTCAGTGTTTCCCGGGGTGCCATTTCCGCCGTCATTGTTAAACATTTTCAAAGAGATTTTACAGGATCTCGGACACCCGCTTCCCGATCACGGCTGTTTGCAGCCGTGGGCAGAACAGGGTGTTTTGCTGCTCAACGCCACCTTGACGGTGGAGCAATCGAGGGCTGGTTCCCATCAGGGGAGAGGCTGGGAACAGGTCAGTTCATCGATCGCAACAAGCACCTGGTATTGACCGCGCCACACCCTTCACCGCTGTCGGCACACAGAGGATTTTTCGGTTCCCGGCATTTTTCAAAAACCAACGCCTATCTGGAACAGCGCGGGCAGGCGCCCATTGACTGGGACCTGCCGCCCGCAAAAGCGTTGCCAATGGCAGGTTAACGGAATCTATTGCAGCAGGGACATAGCCGCTTCCATTTCTTCGCTCAGGTCCTGAGCTTCCGCGAACTGCATATCCGGGTCCAGTCCCAGGCGCTCGAAGGCGGTGACCTGCGTGTAGTCGACCTGGGCCATACTGTGGTCGCTGCCCATATAACTCTGCAGCATGGCCACCGTAACGATATCCGCATAGTCGGCATTACTCACCTGGCGCTGGAAGTTCAGGTGCTCACGCGGGACTTTGCACAATTCCTGGGGAAACTCCCACTTGCGCAGAATTTGGTCTCCAATGATCGGATGCAGTGAGTCGATGACATCATCCAGAGTGATACTGTCCCGCAACAGTCGCGGGTGTTCTTCGGCGTAGGTTAGAATTGGCAACACGCCTATCTTGTGAATCAGTCCCGCCAAAGTGGCCTGGTCCGGACGCAGCTCGGTCTGGTGGCGGCACAGAACGTGGCAAATGCCCGCAATTTCACTGGAGCGGTTCCATACCTCCCTCAGCCGCCTGTCCACCATGTCCGAGGTGGCCTGAAACATCTGTTCCATCGCCAGTCCAGTGGCCAGATTACAGGTGTATTCTATTCCCAGACGCATCAATGCCATTTTCAGATCTTCTATTTCCCGGGCGGCGCGCAACAGTGGGCTGTTGGCCACTTTTATGATCCGCGCTGTGAGCGCCGCATCATTGCCGATTACCTGTGTCAGTTGGTGGATACTCGCGTCCGGGTCTTCGGCGACTTCTCTTACTCTCAGTGCCACTTCCGGGAGCGTGGGTAGTACCAATTGGTCTTTTTCGATAGCTTCGGTAACTTCCTTGCGGACCCTATCGGCAATTTGATTCATAATACTTTCCTAATTGGGGATTTCTGAAAAAGATGACTGCTGAGACATGTATTATCTTTTAATTGCTCTGCCCGACAATAGTCCAACCAGGGTCCAGCCAAAGTCCAACTACCTATCAACTACATACCGATAAACCACAGACCAATTACAGTTACAGTGCACCAACAGCGGAGTGTTGTTAATCCGGGTGTTCCCGCGGGAACGCCCGTTTTTAATCACTCTTTCTCAGTTATAGCATAAGGGAGTGGTAAGAGATTGAGTTTTTGCGTTCGCTCCCGGTCCAGGTACAATTGCCCGCTGTCCGCCGCCGCGGTTGTGGCAACGACTAAAAGTTCGATCTCCCCGGCGCGTGCCGGCGCAGATATAACCACATTGCCGACACTTTGTTGTGTTGCCGTTGTGTAAACCTCGGCGCCGGGAAGGGGTAAATCGCCCTTGTCTATGGTGGTGGAAGTCCTGTACATGCGGCGTTTAAGCTTACCGAGGTAGTGCATTCGGGCGATAACCTCTTGCCCTGTGTAACAGCCTTTATTAAAGCTGATAGCGCCAACTACATCGAAATTGATTAACTGGGGAATAAACATTTCCACAGTTTCCTGCCTCACCTGCCCGATGCCATCGCGGATTTCCAAAAGGTCCCAGTCGGGAGTACCGATAAGCTGGCAGTCGGGGGCGAGTGTAGACCACACAGATTCTGCATTGGTGCTTTCGACCCAGACTTCAAATCGTTGTTCGCCGATTTTAATCAGCAGATTCTGTTGGTGTTGAATCACTTCATTGCATTGCTTCGGAACTGTGCCGAAACAATTTACCAGCAATATTTCAGCCTCCGGGCCGGCCATGCCCAGCAATTGAAATTGGCCTGGTTTGGACTGTAGTTCTGCTTTGGAAAACACAATGTATTTTCCCAGCGCCTTGGCTGCGCTTTCCAGAATTCCCCGGTGCATACGTAGTGCGATGTGATTTTCGGTCAGCGCCGCGATTCGAAAACTGCTGATCATGCGCCCTTTTGGTGTGCAGTGGGCGCCGAGACCGCTATTGTTTCGGGTTATTTTACCAATGTCACACGTTAACTGTCCCTGCAGGAATTTTCCGGCATCCGGTCCGATCACGGACAACAGCTGCTGATGGCCTAAATCCGCCAGTAAAGGTGGGTTGGCTGAGTCTATCATAGGAGGTACTCTATTTTTTGACAGGCTCTTAGTATAAGTCCTTGTTTACTTAAACCAAGTGCTTAAACCAACTCCTTTTCGGTATAATCCTCTTCAATCCGGGTTATTGAGAAGCTATCCCGGAGATAGTTAACTGCTTGCGAGAAGGGGGAATTGTGGAGAAAAATCGGTTGTTCTGGGGAAGTCGTCGCGGTATGTTGGAACTTGATCTGGTGCTTTTGCCGTTTCTCGAAAATGTTTACCCCTCTTTAGCGCAGCAAGATAAAGAACGCTATTGGAAATTACTGGAATGTGAGGATCAGGATTTGTTCGGCTGGTTTTTGCGCCGCGAGGACCCGGCAGAGCCAGAATTGCAAAGGATTGTGGGGATTATTCGTGACAATACCGGTATGCGGTCTACTTAAATCATTGAGCGATAGAGCGCGTCGAGTGTCTGGCGCGAATACCAAAACACGGATCCGGTTCATCTGCATCCTACGGGGGACCCGCAGGCAATGAGTGCTGCGAGGTTATGCATACCATTGAAACCGTCGCGTTTACTGTGCGCTTATATTCTTACCAGCCACGCGCTGGCGGCGCTTGCTGTTACCCTTACTGCCTTACCCCAATATTGGAGTTGTACGGTGCTTGGGTTTTTGATTGTTCACCTGGCCTGGCGTTTGAAAAAACATTGGCGCGACGGCGAAATATGTCTTTGCTACGATTTTGAAGATAAAGCCTGGAGTTGCTCATACAATGGCAACGACGCAATAAAATATGCGCTTGACGCGCACGGCGATCAGGTGCTCTGGCCTTGGCTGCTGGTGCTTAATTTTCGCCGTACCGACGGCCGCCGCCTGGCTTTGACGCTCCTGCCGGACGCGGCCGATGACAATGATTTACGTCGTTTGCGGGTCTTGCTGCGATATGGGCACTAGCCGTGCTTGCAAAGGGCTGGGCCATTCGCTGCGCACGGCGTCTTGCTGTGAAAGCCCACGGCAATGCTGATTGGGCGTTTAATGGCGGGGCAGGGCACTACCGGTGCTGACAATAATGTCCTGAGCGGCGTAATTGGTTGGCACCAGGATGGTGTCTCTGGCTATCGGTGTGAGGCTGGGGTGGTCCAGTGAGTAGTGTAGCCCTCGACTCTCTTTGCGCTCCATGGCCGAGCGAATGATCAACTCAGCTACCATTGCCAGATTGCGTAATTCTATCAGGTCATTGCCTACTTTGTAGTTACTATAATACTCTGCGATTTCCTTTTTTAGCAGTTTGATTCTGTGGGTGGCTCGTTCGAGCCGTTTGTGGGTGCGCACAATACCCACATAGTCCCACATAAATCGGCGCAGTTCTTCCCAGTTGTGGGAAATAATCACATCCTCGTCGGAATTGGTAACACGCGATTCATCCCACGCTGGTGGGTCGGCTGGTGGGGGAATATGTGGCAGACGCTGGCTTATGTGTTCGGCAGCCGCTTGAGCGTAGACGATACATTCGAGCAGTGAATTGCTCGCCATTCGGTTGGCCCCGTGCAGTCCGGTAAATGAGGTCTCTCCGATGGCGTAAAGCTGCTGGAGATCCGTGAGCCCGTTGGTGTCGACTACTATGCCGCCACAGGTGTAGTGGGCTGCCGGTACCACGGGTATGGCGTCGCGGGTGATGTCGATACCGTATTCCAGACAGCGTGCTTTGACTGTGGGAAAGTGACTGTTGATAAATTCAGCCGGTCTATGGCTGATATCGAGATACAGGCAATCGCTGCCCAAACGCTTCATTTCGTGGTCTATGGCGCGAGCCACCACATCGCGGGGGGCCAGTTCGCCGCGTTCATCGAAGCGTTCCATGAAACGTTCGCCGTTGGGAAGCTTGAGGTGAGCGCCTTCGCCGCGCAACGCTTCGGTAATGAGAAACGATTTGGCTTTGGGGTGGAACAGGCAGGTTGGGTGGAACTGGTTGAATTCCATATTGGCGATCCGGCACCCGGCGCGCCAGGCCATGGCGATCCCGTCCCCACTGGTCCCGTCCGGGTTGCTGGTGTACAGGTAGACCTTACTGGCGCCACCGGTGGCCAGGACAACCACTTTTGCCTGAAAAACATCGACACAGTCTGCTTCCCGGTCAAATACATAGGCACCGGCGCAACGAACCTTGCGACTGTTTGGATCGGGCTGAATGATCAGGTCAATGGCGATATGGTGCTCGAACAGGCTGATATTTGGGTTGCTCTTTATACGTTCTATCAGCGTGCTGTGCACGGCTTTACCGGTGGCATCGGCGCTATGGATAATGCGGCGGCGGCTGTGGCCACCTTCTTTGGTCAGGTGGTATTCGTCACCGTTTTTGCTGCGGGTGAAGGAAACTCCCTGATCAATAAGCCACTGAATAGCGTTTTTGCTGCGTTCCACAGTGAAGCGTGCAGCGTCTTCATGGCATAATCCTGCGCCGGCAGCGAGGGTATCGGCCACATGAGCCTCTATGGAGTCCTCATTATCCAACACTGCAGCGATACCACCCTGGGCGAACCAGGTCGAACCTTCGTGTAAAGCGCCTTTACTGAGTACGGCCACTCGGTTTCTGGCCGCCAAGTGTAATGCTGTGGTCAGACCGGCGGCGCCGCTGCCGATTGTGTTACTGTCACCGGCTTTGAATAAATGGGCGACTCAGAATTTGGATCCTAAGCTATTGTCCAAGATGGTCGCTTAGTATATACAAGGTATCGTTCGGCGGGGAGGTGCCAAACGAGGTTGGGCTGTTCAAAAAATAACCTAGATGACGGAAGGTTAGCAATATGAGTGAACTTATGTAGACTACTTATGTCTAGTGCTGCGCAAATTTATACCAGATAGCGATAGCAAGAATAGGCAACGAGGGAATACCCGGTGTGAATAATTAGTTTACTCACAACATGCAGGTTGAGTGTTTGAGACCCCTGATCGGTGTTTGTTGGGGACTTGGGAGCAAAGAATGGCGGCGCAGTCAGCGCAGAAGACAGATCAACAACTCGTAAAGCGGGTACAGCAAGGCGATAAAAGGGCTTTTGATTTGTTGGTAATCAAATACCAGCATAAAATTGTGGCTATTGTAGGGCGTTACATTCGAGACACGTCCGAAGTGCATGATGTTGTTCAGGAGGCTTTTATTAAGGCTTACCGGGCCCTGGCCAATTTTCGCGGTGAAAGCGCGTTTTATACCTGGTTGTACAGAATTGCTATTAATACGGCGAAAAACCACCTTGTGGCCAAGGGGCGGCGGCCACCGGCCAGCGATGTCGATGTCGAAGAGGCCGAGTTTTACGGTGGCAGCCAGGCGTTGAAAGATATTGATTCGCCGGAAAACAACCTATTTCGAGACGAGTTACAGGGGGTTGTTAACCAGGCAATTCGCGAACTTCCAGAGGATTTGCGTACCGCGGTTACCTTGAGGGAACTCGAAGGGCTCAGCTATGAAGAGATTGCTGAAGTCATGGGGTGCCCTGTGGGGACAGTCAGGTCGAGAATTTTCCGCGCTCGCGAGGCCATTGACAAGCGAATTGAGCCCCTCTTGGGGGAAGCTTAGGTAAATTGTAATTTTGCCGTGGAGTTGTTTGTATTCAGGGGAAATTTTTGGCTGTTTTCGGCATTGAAGGGAAACCATTGCCAAGGTTGTTTGTCATAACAGCTAGTCCGTATTCGTCACTGGGCACTGAGTATTGCCGTGTATTAAATGCGTCAAACCATGTTAGTACATGAACGGTAAATAAATACATGTGTAACAGCGCACCCAGCCGCGAGGCTGGTGCTGCCAGTGGGATGACGTGTGTCAGGAATAGGGGGATTTGGTCCAGATTAAAACGAGCGGCCGATTGGTGACAGCCGGGCAGCTTTGTAAATGCAATCAGCGGGGTATACAAAACCATGACGGAAAATGCGGCTAAGCATGTACTGCGGGAGTCACTATCTGCTTTGGTAGATGATCAGGCGTCTGAGCTAGAGCTCCACCGTATATTGAAAGAGAGTGAAAGCAGCTCTCAAATCCGTGCGACCTGGGCTCGTTATCAACTCGTGAGCGCGGCGCTCAAGGGGGAAACACCGTCGGGTGAGTATGTCGACCTCTCCAGCCGTATTAGCGATGCTATTGCTGGTGAATCTCCGCTGCACCAAGTAGATCGCGAGGGAGTGGCTGGCGCAGCTCATCAGGGTAAAAAATGGTGGGGTTCGGTCGGGCGTTTTGCCATCGCAGCTTCTGTGGCGGGTGCCGTTGTGATGGTAGCGCAACAGATTAATGTCAGTGGTGGTGGCGGCCTCGAGGCCGAGGTAGCCGGCGGCGAAGCGGTTCAAGCTGACCATACACCTGCGGTGCAGACACCGCTGCACGCCCGCACAGTAAGCACTCAGGATGACGGACCGGTGCGGCCTGCGCAGGGACAGACGGTGAATTTCGTGCCGCGCACACCTGAACAGCGTATTCCCAATGAAATCATTCAGAGGCGCCTCAATCAGCTTATGTTGGAGCACGCGGAGCACGCTGCTCAAAACAGTGGTCGTGGAATGTTGCCTTTTGCGCGAATTCCCCGGGTAGACGAAGAATAACCCAATATGACTATCGCCTTCTATGGACGCAAAGGGTGCTATGGACGGATGCAGTATGCGTTGACGGTATTATGGCTGTTTTTCGTATCCCTGTCCGCGGGAGCTGTACACGCCGCCAAGGATGTACAGCAGGTTCAAAAATTACTCCGTAAAATGTCAGAAGCAGTCCGTGAACTCAGTTATCACGGGTTGTTTACCTATGAATATGGGGGGTCTCTCGATACTTTAAAAGTTATCCACACCGTGCGCGAAGGGGTGGAGTACGAACGTCTGCAACATCTTAGCGGACCGGAAAGAGAGTTTTTGCGCTCTGGCCAGAGTGTTGACTGCCTACCCCCGGGAGATCAACTGTTGCGTGGGCGGATGCTTTCTATTGGTAAAAAATCGCTGGGGCTGGAGCAAAACTACGATTTCTATATCCGCGAAGGCGAGCGCATTGCTGGGCGCGAAGCTGTGGTTTTGCAGGTAGTGCCCAAAGACACCTTTCGCTATGGCTATACTATCGGTATCGATGTGGAAAGTGGCTTGCCGCTTAAGTCTCTTTTGGTCGGCAATAACAAACGTGTATTGGAGCGCTTTCAGTTTGTCGAACTCGACGTTGGTGCTGTGGATGACGAACAACTGCAGCCCGCTTACAATAAGCACCGGGTAGCAGGACATCAATTGAAAAACTGTGACAACCGCATTACTCCATCCTTTTCCAAGAACTGGAAGGCTACCTGGTTGCCAAAAGGCTTTCTATTTACAGGCCAGCGCAAAACTGAGAGTGATGGTGACATGCTGATGTTCACTGACGGTTTAACGGCTTTTTCGGTGTTTATCGATCCGGTGATCGATAAAGTCCTGTTGGAAGGAAAAGCTCATCGGGGAGCGACAGTGGCATTCATGTCCCGTGTTGTGAAGCAACAGCAGCCATTCAGTGTAATTGTGGTTGGTGAGATCCCTGATGTAACCGCCCAGCGCGTGGCGTCTTCCATAAAATCGATTCCTTAATTTATACTCAGTAAAACAGTGAGGACCCCGTGATGATTAAAGAAACCGGGCGTATTGTTGCTGTGGAGAAGGATAGTGTATGGGTTGAAACGATCCAGAAATCAACCTGCGGCAGTTGCGCTGCCGAAAAAGGTTGTGGTCAGAGTATGTTGGCAAAATGGGGTGGGCATACAGCTTACCTGCGAGTGCTTTTACAGGGTCGGGACCCCGATCGATATAGCGTCAATGACTATGTCCAGATAGGTATTACAGAGGATGTTTTAGCCAAAGGGGCTTTGTTTACTTACATGGTTCCATTATTGTGTCTATTACTGGGTGCTTGGGTGGGCCATCGTTGGTTCGATACCGAGGTAGCATCTGTATTGGGGGGTGTGTTGAGTTTACTGGCGGGTGGAGGTATTGTCAGGCTTAAGGCTTACCACAGCCGCAATGACGAACGTTTACAGCCGGTGTTGATCGACGATGAGCAGCCGATAGCGTTGATTTCCTAAGTTCCACATATTCCAGAGGGACATTTTAAGAATAAATTGAGGTTAAGTGATGATTTTCCACCGTTATGTTGTAACCTTGTTTTTGCTAATGATGGCGCTGGTGCCACCGGGACAGGCGCGGGGGTTACCCG
>JARROD010000190.1:0-7344 GCA_037384225.1 Exilibacterium sp. | reverse complement strand
TACTACTGTTGTTAAGAAATTCATACGTTATCTGTTGGTTGTTAATAACAACCGCCACAACGTCCGGAGTTTTTTTAACTTGCATTTCAAATAATTGGTGAATGCACTGATCTTTGGGATA
Organism: Exilibacterium sp.; assembly: GCA_037384225.1. Taxonomy (GTDB): domain Bacteria; phylum Pseudomonadota; class Gammaproteobacteria; order Pseudomonadales; family Cellvibrionaceae; genus JARROD01. The sequence goes on along the minus strand of JARROD010000190.1, from coordinate 7,223 downwards.
CTCTACCTTGGTGTTATTCCAGTCTACTAGAAGTTGTTTTCGCTCGATTTCACTCAGTAGATTTAATTGCAGAAGTGGTTGATCGACTCTCCATACCATACTTTCCAGTACATTTTCATAGTGTCGCACCAATCTCTCCATTGTTACTTGGTCAAAGAGATCAGTGTTGTATTCAAGCTTTCCTTCAAGCCCTGAGAATGATTCCGTTATCCCCAGAATCAAATCAAACTTAGATGTATGAAATTCACTTTCCAGTATAGATGCTGTTGTATTTGGAAAATCAATACTTTTTTCATTTCCAACATTTTGCAAAACAAACATCACCTGAAACAGAGGCGAATGACTCAAATTGCGATCGGGATTTAAAGCCTCGACTAACTGCTCGAAGGGTATATCTTGATTGGCATAAGCCAACAAAGCGGTTTCTTTTACCTGGTGGATAAAATTTTTCACAATATCCTCGCCATCGATACTCGCACGCAGAACCAGGGTGTTGACAAAAAATCCTATCAGGTTTTCCAATTCCGCACGCCGCCGGTTGGCAATGGGAGTACCTACACAAACATCATCCTGTCCGCTGTAGCGAGCCAATAACAGATAAAAACCGGCCAACAATGTCATAAACAAGGTAGTACCCTGTTGCTGGCTGAGCTGTTGCAGTTGACCCGTCAATGCCATGGGTATGACGAAACCTATAGTGCTGCCTCTAAAGCTCTGGGTGGCAGGTCTAGGCCTGTCGGTGGGGAGTGTCAACAATGCCGGCGCGCCCTGAAGGTGGTTTTTCCAGTACTCCATCTGTTTATCCAATACTTCACCTTGCAACCATTGACGCTGCCAATGGGCAAAATCAGCATATTGAATCGGTAAGGAACGTAGTGGAGAAGGCTTATCCTGTTCGTACGCAGTATAGAGCGCAGCCAGCTCTCGGTTGAAGATTCCAATGGACCAGCCATCGGCGGCGATATGGTGCACATTCAGCAGCAGAACATGCACCTGTGACGATAGTTGTAACAGCCTGACACGAAATACGGGCCCTTGATTCAAATCAAAAACCTCATTCACATTGGCGCTAAGTTCGGCAGCAAGATTATCAGTCTGCACGTCGACAATCGGTATGTTCAAATTATCTCTATGCGTAATTTTTTGATAGACTTCCCCTCCCTCAGATTGGAAAATCGTTCTTAGACTTTCATGGCGTTTCAGCAGTTCATTTAATGCCCACTCCAAGGCTGCAACGCTAAGGCTCCCTTCCAGGCGCAATGCCCATGGAATATTGTATTGAATATTCTGCTGTGGCTCGAATTGATTTAAAAACCACAACCTCTGTTGAGCAAAAGAGAGGGGAAAACATTCTCGATTATTCAGTGGTAGAAGGGGAAAGGTTTGTGCATCAGTCAGAGGGCTATGGTTGAGATACTCCTCGACTTTAATCGCCAATTCCCGAATAGTAACAGAGGTAAATAACTCGCGTATAGACAATTCAATGTCGTACGTTTTTCTAATCTGACTTATCACCCGGGTCGCCAATAGCGAATGCCCTCCCAAATCGAAAAAGCTACTATCAACTCCTACCTTTTGCGCAGGTAAGGACAGAGTTTCAGCCCAGATACCGGTCAGCATTTTCTCTGTTTCGGATCGGGGAGCAATATAGGCGTTAGTCAGCAAGCTGCTTTCATTTGGAACCGGTAGGGCCTTACGATCAACCTTACCATTGTGGGTTAAAGGCAATTGATCCAAAATGATGAAAATGTTTGGAATCATATAATCAGGCAATTTCAGCCCTAGCGTATCTTTTAGAGCCTTTTTATTTAAATCTCCATTATTTCTGCATACTAGATATGCTACCAAATATTTGTCTTTTTGTTGGCTCTCATAGACAACTACACAAACTTCTCGTATGCTAGGTTGCAGATTTAATACACTTTCAATTTCCCCCAATTCTATGCGAAAGCCTCGCACCTTAACCTGGTAATCCATCCTGCCTATGTATTCTATATTTCCATCTGGCAGGTAACGGGCCAAATCACCACTTCGGTACAAGAGATCCTCGGAATGGCTGGAAAACGGATCCTGAATAAATTTTACATGCGTTAGGTCATCACAATTTAGATAGCCTCGAGCCACCCCAGCCCCGCCGATACAGATCTCCCCCACAACCCCAACAGGTACGGGGTTAAGGTTTAGGTCTAGCAGGTGGATTTTCACATTATCAATAGGACGCCCAATTGGTACAGATGTTAGTATCTCATTCGAATCCAAAGTCCAATAAGTACTGTCAATAGTGGTTTCTGTCGGACCATACAGGTTGCAGAGCGTCGAGGATATTGCTTTGGCTTTAAAGCGCTCACAAAGTTGCACGGATAATGGTTCGCCGCCACAGAACAGATATCTTAATGAATGAAGCTTGGAACTTTGTTTATGATCCACGAGCAGATTCACCAAAGAAGGAGTTCCCTGAAAGACGGTTACTTGATGATGGTCTATCACTTCTAATAAGTAGTCGGGGTCACGGTGGCCCTCTGCCTTGGCGACTACCAGAGTGGCTCCGGATATCAGGGGCAGAGACCATTCCCAACCAGCTGCGTCGAAGCTTAAAGATGTTTTTTGCAGCACTTTTTCTTTACTTTTGATATCAAACACCCTTTGCATCCAATGCATATGATTAAGATAGGACCCGTGATTAATCATTACCCCTTTTGGCTTCCCGGTGGATCCGGACGTGTAAATCACATAAATTAAGCTTTTCAAAGAAACCTTAGCATTTGGATTAACACTGGGCATGATATCGATAAAATGCCAATCAGTATCAAGACAAAGAGACCGGATCTGATGCCGGCTGAACTTTTCTTCGCCGATTTTAGTTCGCATCAACACCAATGCAATAGAGCTGTCATTTATTAGATAATCAATTCGCTGTTGAGGGTACTCGATATCAATAGGTACATAAGCTCCTCCGGCTTTTAAAATCCCTAAAAGTCCTATGATCATCTCTAGCGAGCGTTCAATGCAGATCCCAACTCTCAATTCCGGTCCCACACCCAGCTCTGTTAAATGATGAGCCAACTGGTTACTTTTTCTATTAAGCTCCTGATAGGTGAGCTTCTGATCTTCAAATTCCACTGCTACAGAATGAGGCGTTTTTTCTACCTGCCGCTCAAAAAGTTGGTGAATACACAAATCCCTCTGGTAATCCACCTCTGTTCGATTCCAGTCGAACAGAATCTGTTGACGTTCAATTTCACTCAATAGCGGTAATTGCTCCACGGATCGATCCGGGTACCTGGTCATAGACGCCAACAAATTCCGATAATGCCGCACAAAACGCTCAATGGTCGTTTCGTCAAACAGGTCAGTGTTGTATTCTACCACACCGCCCAGCCCTTTCTCCTTTTCCACTAAACTCAGGGTAAGGTCAAACTTGGCTGTTTGATACGGACTCTCTACGGTAGAAACCTTAATACCGGGTAAACTCACGGCCTGATCGGCATTGTTTTGTAACACGAACATCACCTGAAATAGAGGCGAGTAACTCAGACTACGCTCAGGTTTTAAAGCCTCAACCAACTGTTCAAAGGGAATATCCTGATGAGCATAGGCCGATAAAGCAGTTTCTTTGACCTTTTCCAGTACATTCTTCACTGTTGTATTTGCATCAATTCGAGAACGCAAAACCAAGGTGTTAACAAAAAAGCCAATCAGGTTTTCCAATTCCGCACGCCGACGGTTGGCAATGGGAGTACCTACACAAATGTCATCCTGACCACTGTAACGGGCCAGTAGCAGATAAAAACCGGTCAACAATGTCATAAACAGGGTAGCACCCTGTTGTTGGCTGAGCTGTTGTAGTTGACCCGTCAATGCCATGGGTATAACGAAATCTATAGTGCTGCCTCTAAAGCTCTGGGTGGCGGGCCGGGGCCTATCGGTGGGGAGTTCCAACAATACCGGTGCGCCCCGAAGGTGGTTTTTCCAATACTCCATCTGTTTATCCAAAACTCCACCTTGCAACCATTGACGCTGCCAATAGGCAAAATCAGCATATTGAATCGGTAAGGGAATTAATGGACAAGGTTTACTCTGTTTGTAAGCGGTATAGAACGCAGCCAGCTCTCGGTTAAAGACCCCAATGGACCAGCCATCGGCGACGATGTGGTGCATATTCAGCAGCAGAACATGCAACTGTGGCGTTAGCCGTAATAGCTTGAAATAAAATATTGGCCCTTGATTTAAATCAAAAACCTCATTCACATTGGCGCTAAGTTCGGTGGAAAGATCATCAGCCGGTACATCGACAACCGGTAAGTTAAACCTATCTCTATGCAGAATTTTTTGATAAACTTCCCCTCCTTCAGACTGGAAAACCGTTCTTAGACTTTCATGGCGCTGCAGCAGTTCATTTAATGCCCACTCCAAGGCTGCAACGCTAAGGCTCCCTTCCAGGCGCAATGCCCATGGAATATTGTATTGAATATTCCGCCCCGTCTCAAATTGGCTTAAAAATAGCAGTCGTTGTTGTGCGAAAGATAACAGGTTTTTTTCACGAACATTTGCCTTCCTTAATGGAAAAGCCTCCTGATCGGGTAAGCCGATGTGGGAAACCAACCTTTCTATCCTGACAGCAAGTTCCTTAATAGTGCTGGCGGTAAATAGCTCACGGATTGGCAGTTCAATATTAAATTTGTTTCTGACTTGACTAACCACGCGGGTAGCCAGTAAGGAATGGCCGCCTAATGCAAAAAAGTTGTCTTTAACACCTACTCTCGCGACAGGCAACGACAGGATATTTGCCCAGATCTCGACCAAATTTTTTTCTATAAGGGTTTCAGGCGCTTTATAAGTTTTTTTAAACAGAGTATCTTTATGTGGTACAGGCAAAGCCCTGCGATCCACTTTACCAGTCGGCGTTAAGGGCAATGAGTCCAGAAATACAAATATGGAAGGTACCATATACTCAGGAAGAGTTTTTTGTAGAATATCACGTAAGTGCTCTTGCCGACGTTGTTTGTTCACGCCTGACAAATGTTCTTCGGCAGTAACATAGGCGGCAATGTACTGATCATCAGTTCGTGTACTTCGTCTAAAAACCGAGACCACAGCCGCCTTGATGCCAGCTTGCTCCGTGAGTAACTGTTCTATTTCACCCAGCTCGATTCTAAAGCCTCGTATTTTTACTTGATTGTCAGTGCGCCCTCGGTATTCGAGAGTGCCGTCAGTTCTAAAGCGTACTATATCTCCAGTCTTATATAATCTGTTGTTTAAATTTTGAGGTATTTCTTGATTAATATACGGGTTTTGTATAAATCGTTCAGCTGTTTCCGTTTCTCGATTAAGGTAGCCACGAGCTACTCCTACTCCACCCACATAAAGTTCACCAAAGACTCCCACGGGTACTGCTTGCAGAAACTCATCGAGAACATAAACTTTATTGTTAGCTATAGGAGTACCTATGGAGGGTATTGCTTCCCATTCTTTTGCCGGGCCTTCTAATTTTAGGGCTGTGCACACGTGTGTTTCCGATGGACCATAATGATTGTAAAGCCTGCAGTGGGATAAATGCCGAAACATCGCTCGTATCGGTGCGGTGATTTGCAACTGCTCACCTGCTGTAATAACTTCCTGAAGCGTATTGGACGACGCTGATTGGTTAGAAATTTTATTGTTGCAGGTAATATCAGGATAGACTTCTGCAAGCTGCTGCAACTCGATAAAAGGAATAAAAAGACGATGGATATATTGGTTCCGAATAAGATACCATAAGGAAAAAGGGTCTTTGCGCAGCTCTTCACTTGTCAACACCAAAACTCCGCCACTGGCCCATGTTGAAAACAATTCTTGAAACGAAACGTCGAAACTGAATGCGCTAAACTGCAAGGTCCTGGTGCCCACCGAGCTAGTGGATTGTTTTACCTGCCATTGAATTAAATTGACCAATACGGTATGTGGCATGGCAACGGCTTTGGGACGCCCCGTGGAACCTGACGTAAAGATTACATATGCCAAGTGTTGTGATGTTGCGGATAATAGGGGATTTTGTACAGTTTTTATATCCTTCGCTGTCCAATCGGCGCGGTGATCCAATGCCAGAACCCTGGGGTGTACGGGCAAATGAAAATATAGTTTTTCCTGAGTTAGTAAAATATCTACGTCAGCCTGCTCCACCATATAAGCAAGGCGGTCTGTGGGATAATCTGGGTCCAAAGGCACATAGGCACTACCAGCCTTTAATATTCCCAGAATACCTATTGTCATTTCGAATGATCGTTCTACTGATAAACCTACACACATGTCCGGCTTCACTCCTTGTTCAATAAGGTAGTGAGCAAGTTGGTTACTCCATAGGTTTAAGTGGCTATAGGATAAGTATTGGTCTTCACATACCACAGCGATAGCATCCGGGGTTAATGCTACTCGCTCTTCATATAATTGGTGCACACAAGATATTGTAGGATACTCAATCTCGGTTTTATTCCAGTCAACAAGTATTTTCTGTTTTTCCGCGTTAGGTAGTATATCAAGCGAGGAAATAGGCGTATCGGGAGTATTAACAATTGATTGCAACAATACTTTAAAGTGGCTGAATATTTGTAAAACAGTGCTGCGCTTAAATATTTCGGTATTGTATTCAATATGCCCCGATAATCCGTTACCAGTTTGGGTAAATGAAAACAGAAGTTCAAATTTCGCATCACCCATTCCGTGAAATACAATGTCCTCAATTTCACAATCCCCTATTCTGAAAGATTCGAATAAAAATGGTCTATATTCAATTCCTACTTGATAAAGGGGTTGGTCAGCAGGTTTACCCATATCCCGCGCGATTTCATTTAATATTAAGTAGGGAAGATTGTATTGATAACTAGCCTCGGTGGAAGTTACTCTTACCTCTTTTAAAATTTGGGTGAATGGTTTTCTCCCTGACAGGTTGTTTCGCAGTATGACCGTATTGGTAAAGTGCCCCGTGATGTTTTTAATTTCCTGAAAAATTCGATTCGCTCTTGGTGACCCGACGATGATATCTGATTGATTTGTATAGCGATTAAGTAAGACTTCAAAGGCAGCAAGTAAGGTTATATTGGTGGAAGCCCCGTGCAATTTCCCTATTGTATTCAGCTTGTTTACCAACTCTTCGTCCAGACTTATAGGTTCCCACGCTCCAAGTGGAGGGGCATCTGCACTCCAATGATTATCATAAGGCAGGTCGAGCAAGGGAGGAAATTGACTTA
>JARROD010000189.1:0-7346 GCA_037384225.1 Exilibacterium sp. | reverse complement strand
AAAAGGCATCATTACCTGGCTGCTAAACTCCGTGAACCTGTCGTCCAATAATTTTTTCAGATCGGTTAGAGAGACTTCAACGGTCTGTTGCCTTTTTGCGGCGGCTCTTGTAACAGTCGCTGACTGATCGACAGTCCTGGGAGCCGGTGGCCGAGTTGTAGAAAACGGCGGAGTCGACGGTTGGGAGGGTAGTAAATTAAGCTGCTGTAACAGGGATTCAACCTTTTTCACTTCCAGTTTTTTCGGTAACATACCTTCCGCACCGGCGGCAAGAGCTTCTTGCAAAAAATTCTCACCGTGATGACTGGTATACATAAACACCGGAATGGTGCGGGTGAAGGGCGAGGCTTTGAGTTGTTTTACTGTTTCTATGCCTGATTGTCCCGGTAGAGTCTGGTCCATAAAAATCACGCAGGGCCTGGTCTTTTTCAGGTAATTAAAGGCCTCCGTGCTGCTGTTGAGCAAGTCAGACTCTATACTGTATTTTTTTAGTGCTTTCGCCAGAACGGCACCGGCGGTCCGGGAATCCTCAACAATTAAGGCGCGATTTTCATTCATGTTCAAACCCTGATCCATCAATTAATGAGTAAATAACTGTCAGGACAGGTCCATTGTAATGGAAATTGAATCAAACTCTGTCTAACGTATCACAGTTATTCCGTGTATATCTCACCTGTTTGCAGAATTCTGCAGCCTTGGGAAAATATTTGCAAATGAGGACAGCGCTGCGGTAGAGAATAAGCCTTCCTTAGGGGCGTGCACGGCTCTTATTATAATTATTACAGCAGAAAGCGTTCAGCGGTAACTGAGAGCTATCGCGGTAACCGTTGGTATCGAACTCGCCGGCGCTGTAGTGTGTTCCATTTACGGTTGTGTGTGCGGCTAACATTTTGTGGAAAATGTGATATTTAACCGTAAATGCATGTGAATACTATAGGAAAAACGCTAAGAGTCCTCTTAATAAAGTTTTTATGTCCCTATATGATATACCCAAAGCGTTTGAGATTTAGGCCTCCAGAGCACGCCTCTTTTTGCCCCTGACCGCGTCGCTCCTCCTTACGTGGGGCCTGCCACGCGGCGTGTCGCTCCCCCTGTCCTTAAAAGAAAAGGGGGAACAAAAATTGACGCACTCTGAAGACCTAAATCTTAAACGCTTTGGGTATACCTGCCCAATAAGTCGAAAAAATCGGCCACCTAAATAAAATAAAAAATTCTTTTGCCATCTCTTTCCAAGATGTTCGAAATACCGGAATAGAAGGATTGGTTATTTATTTCTGGCGAAAAAATGATCGAGGGTGTTCAGCTGATAAATTTAACGTGTCGATTTACGCAAACCCTACTGTGGAGAGCCTTATTCTACATTTTAGTGTTGGGAGCATTGAAGAGAGCACACTCAGTTTAAAAGGAAAGGAAAGGAAAAATGAAAAACCGATTAAAGTTATTCAGTATCCATGTACTTCTATTAGCTTTTGGTATTCAAGCCGGTGCGACGATGTTGACCTGTGATGATTTATCCGAAGCGGATTTTGCAATATCCGAAATCGGAAATGAGGGGCAGAATTGGGCTGATATTCGCTATGTTAATATACCCCTGTCCGAATACAGAGAGTTCGGTTATGAGAATAGAAGCATTACAGGAGGTTATTTTGCTTACAATTTGCACAGTGATTTAGGTTTGGTTGATGATGAATTGTTCGATTTCAACGGTGCCTACCTGACGGAAACATGGCGGGATGGTTTAGCGCTTCAAATTAGCAGTTTTAATAGTGATTCCTTGTTATATCATTCCAGCATTGCCGCCGACAAAGACGCGGTGGCCTGGCTTAAGTTCGATCTTTTAGGTCTCGAACAATTATTAGTCAATTCTTTTGGCGGTGTCGAGGTTGAGAGCCTGGACGGCAATGGAACTCACTTCTTCTTGGATAACATAACCATCAGTGAAACACCTGTTCCGGAGCCGACTTCGTCTTTGTTGTTGTTAGGGCTGGGGTTGTTGGGCCTCGGCTTGAGTTCCCGCCACCGTTAGGCGTGGGCGGGTTACCTTTACCCCAAGCTAATTACCCGCCCTTCTTTGTAAATCTTCAAGGTAGCATTTCAGTAACGGGATTCGCCAAATTTAGGGTCGTGCACGCCCCTTAGTCACCACATGTCGCCGGGAAAAAGAATTAGCACAATTTCATGAAAATTTATGCAACGATAGGGTATAGGTTAGATAATTAGATAGTCAACCTAAGAGACGATTAGAATTTTTCATGAAACGCAATGGTTCCCGGTACTCGATCTCACGTCTTCGTTCACATAGCCGCCCTTCCACACACTTTTGTCGGGAAGCCTTTACCGCCCGGGTCCAGGATATCGCCGGCGATGGCAGGGGAGTGATAACCCATCCGGATGGCCGCATCTGCTTCGTCCCTGGTGTCTGGTTGGGCGAAGAGGGCGAATTTCAACTCACCGCTGTAAAGGGGCGCACCGGGTCTGCAAAACTATTGAGCCTGAACCGGTCATCCGCCGCCAGGGTGGTTGCCCCCTGCCGTTACCACGGCCATGGTGAGCGCGATTGTGGCGGCTGTGCCTGGCAGTTTGTGGACTACCAGGCGCAGTTGACCGCCAAGCAGGCTCGGGTCGAAAAGGTGCTGGGCAGGTTGTGTCGGCCCGATGTGATCAAACCCATCTGGGGGTCGACGCAGACATTCGGCTACCGCAATCGCGCGCAGTTTAAAACCGACGGCGAACACCTGGGTTACCTCGCTGCCGGGTCCCACCGGATTGTCGATGTGGAGAGTTGCCCGATCCTAACCGAAGCCAATCAGCAAACCCTGAGCCAGTTGCGGTTAAAGCTGCCCAGCCGCAACTGGCTGCCGGCCCGGCACCGCTCCTGGGTTACCCTGGATATCGATGAAACCGTCTGTGCAGATAACGCGAGCGTGAATGAACGCTTACCTTTTATACAAGCGAACGATTGGCAGAACCAGCGTATGAAGGAATGGTTGCGGCGGCAGGCGGCGTCTTTGCCATGCGTCGAACCGGCAATCGAATTATTCTGCGGTTCGGGTAATTTCACCGAAGTGTTGGCACAAATGGGGTTCGCTTCCATTTTGGCGGTCGAAGTGGCCGGCGAAGCCCTGGAAAGGCTGGCGCAAAAACAGCTCCCCAATGTGTTTACCATGGGGGCCGACCTCTATAGGGAGTCGGCACTGGATACCGTGATAAAGCGGCAGCCTGAGGCCAAAACCCTGATTCTGGATCCACCCCGGGATGGCTTGAAACAGCGTGAACCGTTGTTGAAGAAACCGAAAGCCTCGAAAGGGATCAGTGACATCGTGTATATTTCCTGCGACCTGGCCACCCTGGCGCGTGATTTAACTGATTTTATCGGCGCCGGTTACAAACTGCTGGAAGTACAGCCGCTCGACCCGTTTCCCCATACGCCGCATATTGAATTACTGACACGGTTGCATCGGTAGCGGTTTTGTTAAATGCGCTAAATAAGCTACCTCATTCACTGCGGCGTTGATACGCCGTTATAAAGATCCCGCACTTATAACCGATAAGGTGAAAAACCGTTTGAAATCCGGAACTTATTGACTTATCGTGAATCTCTCGTATATAAGTTTATGTGAATGGTCTCTGTAACGCGCTGAACGACTGCAATGTGCTAAACGAATGTAACGCTACGAATGAAAAGACTGCTGTATTACTCCTATGTCATTTTACTGCTTAGCGCCGGTATTAGCGCAGCGGAAATCGGTTACGGGTCGTCTGCGGCACTCCAGGGAGTTGACAGCACAGGCTACAATACGGTGGGGAAACAGATGAGGAAAACTGCACCGAGTTAGATAAAGTCCTTCCCGCTTCAAAACTCACCATCACCCACCCACTTCTTTTAAGTCTTACATCCGAGCAAAGCGTCAGCAGCGGCTACCGAGATCTCTACCTGATTCGTTTTGCCCGCGCGCCTCCTGCGTACACACTTTCCGTCTGAATTGACAACCTAATTTATTTGCTCGTTTACAGGCTCTATTAAAGGATGCACTGGCGGGTATGACTTATTCAAAATTTGTTTGTGAGATAGCATTGTGAATACACTTAACTTCCTGACAATCGAACCCAAAGATCATTTGGTGCAACCCGAAGAGTTTGCAGGCATCACGCCTGACTCACCGGCGGCCACTATTTTTACCGACTTCAGAGAACACGCTCCTCCTGTTATCAATGCGGAAATGACAGCGGTTGAAGCCGAGCGCTTGATGAGCAATGAATATGTGTCACTGAAGCTGGTTGTGGACAGTAACCGGGAGTTCATCGGACTGGTCACTTATGAACAGTTGTGCTCCCAGAACATTCTCAAACAGGTCGCTAATGGGTACAGTCGCGAGGAAATTAAGGTTACCGACCTGATGATTCCACGCGAGCGGGTCAGCGCTATAGATTACAGTGAGTTGAACGGGTCGACGATTGCCGAGTTGGTTGCGACATTGAAACTGCACGGCGAGTATTTTTGTCTGGTGGTCGACAAGGAGGAACACCATATTCGCGGGGTTATATCGGCCAGCGAAATCGCTAAAAGGTTGCATGTCCCGGTGGTGATAGAACGTTCTCCTACGTTTGCCGAAATCTTTATCGCCATTGTCAAATAGCGATCCGCTTCCCCGGTGATTACATTCGTTTGGTCTTCGGGGAACGCTGGTGTCGACCCAGGGTTGAGGTATCTGGGTCGTGCACGACCCTTACGCACCTGTCTGTGCTGGCGGATCCATAGGGAACTGCCTATAAATGTAGCCTACCGGAATGGTTGCCCATTTTCTGGAAAAAATAAAGCGTTAACATAAATACTCATTCCCCTGTTGATTGACAATCATAAAGCAGTTTAATTTATGAATTGCTTTGGTTGTTGGTTTGCGCGCCAAATTCGTCGCTGTTTTCCCGCTCGCCTTGTAATCACAATTAGCCTTTACTAATTTTATTCTGTCACTATCGATAGGGGCATTCATAAGATAATGAATTAGTGTCGCACCTGTTTAGCGGTGGGGTTTGCGCTGTTAAAGGATTAAACATGCTGAAAGCGATTTTGGTAACAAAAATAACAATGGCCGCTTTCGGGAATAAATCATTGCAATTTGCTTTACGTTGTTCAGATATCATTGAAGTCGATGACTTATTTCCCGTTGATGTACTGGTAGCGCTAAAAAAACAGACTAACTGCAAGCTGTTGCTGGGGCTGCGCCGTGGTTCCGGTGATCATAACACCGCTTGTAATACTTCGAATGGCACAGCGTTGCGGCTGGAAAAACTTCGGGCCGCTGCGGCGCTGTTTGACTATATTGAGCTCGATGCCCAATGCGATTTGGGCAAGAGTATCCTTGATACCGTTCCCCCGCAAAAGCGCTTGATTTCCTGGCGCTCCACAGTCGCCGGTGAGGGGGCGGAGGAAGAGGATGTTGTGAACGAGCGCGAGGCGCTGATGCAAGCGTTCAAACGCTTATCCTGCATCGATGCCTTTCTCTACCGGCTAGTGACTTCGAGCGGTATCAATGCGCTGGAGTTTCTGGATCGGGTCAAGCGTAAAGATAGAGCCCTCAGCGATAAGAAAAATGGAGCCCTCAGCGGTAAGGAAAATGGAGCCCTCAGCGGTAAGAAAAATGTAGTCGCCTACGGTGAAGCTCCTTGTGAGTTGTGGAGTCGGGTTGCGGCGGTTTATAAAGGCGCGGCCTATGTTTTTTGCGCGGCGGATGAAGCCGAACCGATGTCTTTGGCGTACCTCGTCAGACAATTTGGATTGCCGGAATTGCCGAAGGAGGCGGCTGTCTACGGGATTTGTGGTTATCCGTTGAATCAGTCTGTGTCTCCATTGATTCACAATGCGGCGTTTAGGCAGTTAGGTTTAGCGGCTGTGTATTTGCCATTTCCGGGACGCGATCTGGACGCGCTATTGCGGTTAGTGGCCCGCCTGGATCGCATTGGGCTGACAGTGAAAGGGTTGACAGTGACAGCACCGCTGAAGGAGGCCCTGGGACGGCGTTTTGCCGGGAAGGATACGGTAATTGGCCGGGTTCAATCGGCGAATGCATTGCTATTTAATAACGGCGCGGCGGCGGAGATCGCACAGGTAGAGAGCACCGACCGTATTGGCTTGGAGGCGGTTTTGCGCAGCGCTGGCATCCATCCTCGGGGGCGGCGGGTGGCAGTTGTGGGCTGCGGTGGTTCGGGGAGAACGGCGGCGCGGGTGCTGGCGGATTTGGGGGCAGAGGTAGTGCTGTATAACCGCAGTCACTGGCGCGCGCGGATGGCAGAAAGATTATTGGAACTGAAGTGTCGACCCCTTAGTGAACTCGATCTTTCCACAGTCGATGTGATTGTGAATACCGTTCCATTTCCGCTGTCCTGTGAGTTTGATCTTCCTTATTCGCTGGAGGGCTTGAGTTCCCGCTCTGTGCTTATCGATTACACCTATCGTCCGAGCCCCAATGCATTGGTAGTACGCGGCCGGCAACAAGGCTTACGGGTTGTCGATGGTCTGGCGATGCTTCGTTATCAGTTGTGTGCTCAGTTTCGATATCTGACAGGTAGGTATATGCCGGCATCGATTATGTTCGATACGCTGGGTTTTTACCGTCGGTTTAATGCGGATTCCGAACGTGCCGGGAATATCGGCAACGGGCGCAAAACACTCGCCTGCGAATGGGCGCTTAACCCCAATGTCGCATGAATATTTGCAGGGTATCAACCAATGATGAAAGTGATCGATTGCGGTCGCCCGCCAGTGAAAAAAATCATAGCAGGATGCCGGGCAATAGAGGCGGGAGCGAACAAAAATATTGAAACTGTCGAAGAGGCATTCACTGAAACTGTAGTTGAGGCTGTCGTTGAAACTACAGTTGAAACTACAGTTGAAACTACAGTTGAAACTGCCGGCGATGTCGCCGTCAAAGGCGTGGTTAAAACTTTGCGTGAATCTGTAGCTGAGACGGTAGCTGAAACTAAATCCGTTGTCGACATCGATATTGACGTAAGCAATATGATGGGGGACTGGATCAATGTAAACAGCGACGGTGATTATATTTCAGCATTGCGTGTGACAAAGTCGGGAAGCGGGTTGAAACTGAGCGTTTTCCCCTGTCGATGCAGGGACGATCTGCCGACTGCACAAACTTCGCCAGTGCTGGTAGCCACACCTTTCGCTTCCCCGGGAAACGCCCGGGCAGCGGGTTTTTTTAGTCGCTATTGCGATGCCGATTCATGGATATCCATCGCGGCCAACGAAAAACAGAATGTTCTGGTACTTCAATGCTATCGGCAATTTAAAGACAGTCGCCGGCAGCCATTATTGACCCGTGAATTTTATCACC
>JARROD010000188.1:0-7354 GCA_037384225.1 Exilibacterium sp. | reverse complement strand
TAATTCCACTGGCGCCGTCAGCGCTATTTTTACTTTTCCCATCGACCAGTGTCGCCAGATGTACATTAACCCATAACGAATCCCAGCGTCGGCTGTCATTTGTTTTAGATTCGTACATATTAACTCTCCGCGCACCAATTATACCCTATACACAAAGCGGCCTTGTTCATCGTTTCATCCAGTGTTAGGTCCGAGGAGGCGAAGTCCACAAAGCACATCTATTATGTCTCAACCACTTTGGGTCTATGGGAAAGAACAATTTCAATCAGACTTTGTAACAACGCTTTCACACGCGCGGCCTTGTCATCATCATATTGAAACCGCGCCTGGTCACTCATGTAGGTCGCCTGTGACAGTTCCAGTTGCACGGCGTGAATACCCCTGCCAGGATCCCCGTATTCCCGGGTAATAAATCCGCCTTTGAAACGGCCGTTAATTGCCCTGCTGTATTTCGCATGCACCGCCGCTATCAGCGCTTCCCCCAAGGATCCACTACAGGATTTGCCGTCCGCCGTCCCCCAATTGAAATCCGGCAGAGTGCCGGTAAAAAATGCCGGTACTTCACTTTTAATCGAGTGAGCGTCCCACAATATTGCGTAACCAAAGCGGCTGTGGAGGTGCGCCAGGGTTTGCTGTATCTGCTGGTGATACGGTGTCCAGTAATGTTCAACTCGCCGCGCTATCTCATCGCCATCCGGGGTGCAACCGGGTCGATAGATGTCCTCACCGGTGAACAAAGTCGTCGGACAAAGTCCCGTCACAGTCTGCCCCGGATACAGTGATTCCCCGGAAGGCGGACGATTGAGATCCACCACATAGCGGGAATAGTTGGCGCGCAGGGTGGACACGCCCATGCTGGGCAGAAAGTCATAGAGCTTATCTACATACCAGTCGGTGTCCGGAAGCTGGCCGGCTGCCGGTGTCATTATCGCGCCGATATCGTCGGGCACCTGTGTACCCACGTGGGGCATACTCACCAGCAAGGGCGTTGTACCCGGTTGAAAATCGAATATCGCACTGGTCGCCATATTTTTACACTCTGTTAAGACGTTAACCTTTCACCATGGGCAACTTGAGATTGTGTTCACGGGCACTCTCGACGGCTTCGCCATAGCCGGCGTCGGCGTGGCGGCAGACACCGGTGGCGGGGTCATTCCAGAGTACGCGCTCGATGCGTTTGGCCGCCGCTTCAGTGCCGTCACAGACAATCACCACACCGGCGTGCTGGGAATAGCCCATGCCGACGCCACCACCGTGATGCAGAGAAACCCAGGTCGCGCCACTGGCTGTATTCAGCAGGGCGTTCAGCAGCGGCCAGTCGGAAACCGCGTCGGAACCGTCCCGCATAGACTCAGTTTCTCGGTTGGGGCTGGCCACTGAGCCCGAGTCCAGATGGTCGCGGCCAATAACAACGGGCGCTTTCAACTCGCCGCTCGCCACCATCTCGTTAAACGCCAGCCCCAGCTTGTGACGCAGGCCCAGCCCCACCCAGCAGATACGGGCTGGCAGACCCTGGAACTGAATGCGCTGGCGCGCCATGTCCAGCCAGTTGTGCAGATGGGCGTCGTCTGGAATCAATTCCTTGACTTTGCGATCCGTCTTATAGATGTCCTCGGGATCACCGCTCAGCGCCGCCCAGCGGAAGGGTCCAATGCCGCGGCAGAACAGCGGTCGAATATAGGCTGGTACAAAGCCTGGAAAATCGAACGCATTCCCTACCCCTTCTTCCTGTGCCATCTGGCGAATATTGTTGCCGTAGTCAAAGGTGGGAATACCCTGGCGCTGGAATTCAAGCATGGCTTTTACATGTACCGCCATGGATTTTCTGGCCGCCGCGGCAACCCCTTGCTGGTCGTTTTTCTGTTTCTCGAACCACTGCGCCAGGGTCCAGCCGGCGGGCAGGTAACCGTGCACGGGGTCGTGGGCCGAGGTTTGGTCGGTGACGGCATCGGGGCGAATGCCGCGGCGAATCATTTCCGGCAACACCTCCGCAGCATTGCCCAACAATCCCACCGAGCAGGCCTCGCCGCTGGCGGTCGCCGCCTCAATCATCGCCATGGCCTGGTCCAGGGTGGTGGCCTTTTTGTCGAGATAGCCTGTGCGCAAGCGGAAATCAATGCGGCTTTCCTGGCATTCGACAATCAGACTGCAGGCACCGGCCAGAGTCGCCGCCAACGGCTGAGCGCCCCCCATTCCTCCCAGCCCGGCGGACAAAACCCATTTGCCCCTGAGGTTTCCACCATAGTGCTGGCGGCCCATTTCGACGAAGGTTTCATAGGTGCCCTGGACGATGCCTTGACTGCCGATATAAATCCAGGAGCCGGCTGTCATCTGCCCATACATCATCAACCCCTTGCGGTCCAATTCGTTGAAGTGGTCCCAATTGGCCCAGTGTGGCACCAGATTTGAGTTGGCGATAAGGACGCGCGGTGCATCGGCATGGGTTCTGGCCACCAGCACCGGTTTACCGCTTTGCACTAACAGGGTTTCATCCGCGTTTAGATTTTTCAGGCACTCGACAATGCTATCAAAGCATTCCCAATTGCGAGCGGCCTTGCCAATGCCGCCGTAGACCACTAAATCCTCAGGCCTTTCCGCCACCTCCGGATCCAGGTTGTTCATCAACATACGCAGCGGCGCTTCGGTCAGCCAACTTTTTGCCGTCAGCTCGGTGCCTCTGGTGGCGCGGATTACACGGGACACTGAATCAGCCATTTCAAACCTCCTCATTTCATACGCTTTTCACTCGCAGGAAAACAGTTCGAAAAAGCATACCCATAGGGAACTGCGAGTTCATTCGATACATTTGATTTTCAGCATTATAGAGATATGCAAAAATTTGTCTATACAACTTTCGATTATTGATAAACATTGGGAAAAGATAGATAAATATTCAAAAACCAACTAGACATTCGGGCCTGTAAAATATATATGTATATACTGCTTTTGAGTGAGCCCGCATCGGCCTTCCCGCCGATCGACGCTGACTGATTCGAAAACGGAACAAGCAACAGTATGAAAAGCTATTGGTTTGCCTCAGCCTATCTCCCTGGCGGTTGGGAAAAAGCCGTCAAAATTTCAGTGACTGAAACAGGCTATATCGACGCCATCGCCACCGGTGCCAGCCCCGAGGGCGCCACCGCCTTTAGCGGTTTCGCCCTGCCTGGATTTCCCAATATTCACAGTCACGCTTTCCAGCGCGCCATGACGGGTTTGAGTGAAGTCACCACCTCGCCCAAGGATACCTTCTGGACCTGGCGCAACGTCATGTATCAATACGCCAACGCCATCACCCCGTCAGACCAGACGGCGATCGCCGCTCAGCTCTATATGGAAATGCTCAAGACCGGATACACCTCGGTCGGCGAGTTTCATTACCTGCACCACCGGCCCGATGGCACAAGCTTTGACCATCCTGCCGAGATGTCAGACGCCGTTATTACAGCCGCCGAACAGACAGGTATCGGCCTTACCCACCTGCCGGTATTGTACATGTCAGGGGACTTCGGCAATGCACCGCTAAAACCGGAACAGGGCCGATTTTTCAACAAGGTGGAACATTTTCAGCGCTTGCTCTGCGACCTTTCCGAGCGTCTTTCCGCTTCGGCACGGTTGGGCATCGCTTTTCACAGTCTGCGGGCGGTGCCGCCGGAGGCAATCGCTGAAACATTGACATTGCTAAATCAATTGGACGATACCGCCCCGATCCACATTCATGTCGCCGAACAAACGCTGGAAGTGGAGGCGTGCATCCGCTGGTCCGGCAGACGCCCGGTCGAATGGCTGCTGGAACATTGCGATATCGATAACCGATGGTGCCTTGTGCACGCCACGCATTTGAACGACGGGGAAATCGCCGGCATCGCCACATCAGGCGCGGTGGTGGGTCTGTGCCCAACCACCGAAGCCAACCTGGGTGATGGCCTCTTCCCCATGCCGGCCTATCTTCGGCAGGGTGGAAAATTCGCGATCGGTTCCGACAGCAATACATCCGTCAGTCCTATTGAAGAGCTGCGCTGGTTGGAATACGGACAGCGCCTTGCACACCGGCAGCGCAACGTCATCAACAACAATCTCAACAACAATCTCAACAACAGTCTCAACAACAATCACAACAGCAATGCCCTCAACAACAATGGCACACAGCACACGGCACGCTGCCTGGTCGACCATGCGCTTGCAGATGGCGCCGCGGCGCTGGGCCGCCGAACCGGAGCCCTGGCGGCCGGACACCTGGCGGACGTTATCGTGCTGGAGGAAACAGCCCCCTGCCTGTACGCCAAACCCCACCAATACCTGCTCGATGCACTGGTATTCAGCGGCAATGTCAATTGCGTCCGCGATGTTCTGGCCGCGGGCAAATGGGTAGTGAAAAATTACCGCCATATCTGCGAAGATAAAATCACGGGAGACTATTTTGCTTCGATAAAACGCCTGCAAAAATATTAACGACTGCCTTAGACCGTGCCCAAAATAACGTCCGGTTTTCATGCACGACCCTTATGGTAAAATTTCATTGACATTGAGTGAAACACTTTTGGAGTCCTCCCCGCCCATGGGTCTGACAAAACCTTCTCCACTGTACCAAAAAGTCAAAGACTACGTTCTCAAGCACATTGCCTCCGGGGCCTGGCCCCCGAGCCACCGCATACCGTCAGAGATCAAACTGGTGGAGACCCTCGACATAAGCCGGATGACCATCAACCGCGCCATCAACGAACTTACGCAAGAGGGAAAACTTTACCGAATCAAAGGCGCCGGAACCTTTGTCGCGGAAACCCGGCCCCGCACAGAAGTCTTTGAAATTCGCAATATTGCCGATGAGATTCGCAACCGCGGCCACCGCTATGACAGTTCGATTCATCGACTGCAGTTGGATGAGGTAGACATTACCATTACCGACGCCCTGGAACTTTCCGCCGGCACCCGGGTTCCACACTCGGAGATTGTGCACCTGGAAAATGACATACCGATCCAATTCGAAGACAGGTATGTAAACCCACTGATCGCACCGAATTACCTGCACGCCGACTTTAAGAAAATCACCCCCAATCAATACCTCGCCGGCATTGCCGCTGTGGAGCGGGCGGAACACAGTATAGAAGCCATTATTCCGGACGCAAGGATACAACGCTTACTGCAGATTGAAGCCTCGGATGCCTGCTTGCGGCTGCATCGGCGCACCTGGGTCGCGGAAGGCGTCGCCACCGTAGCCTGGTTGATTTACCCCAGTTGCCGCTACCTTCTTTGCAGCAACGACTGAATCACCCTCATCGTTACAAAAGCCAGCCCTTAATTGGTTGGACCAATTTCCTCCACCTAAGCCATCTCTTATATAATATTAAAAACATTAAAAATCAAATAGTTAAAGATTAACCCAAGTTTACCCCGCCACTTGTAATATACAAAAAAATGTATTTTCGCTAGATTGATCCAAACACAATTGGTTCAAATGGTTACCGCGATGTCCAGGTCACTCACGCCCATGCCCGAACTGGTGGCGCGCCAGGTAGAGGCCATGCTTCTCGACGGCCGTCTCAAACCCGGCGAACGGCTGCCCGCCGAGCGGGTTTTATGTGAACGGCTGAAAGTATCGCGCAACACCCTGCGTGAAGCGCTTAAAGAACTGCGCGCGCGCGGTGTCATTGAAAGCCGCCGCGGCAGTGGAACCTATGTCGCTGTCTTTCAGGAGTTTCAACCCAGTTCGCCATTGCAGAAGCTGTTGCAAAACCACCCCAGTACGCTGGCGGGGCTATTGGAGGTGCGCCGGCTGCTGGAAGGCGAAGCCGCTTACCTGGCTGCGAAGAGAGCCACCGACGAAGAACTCGTCGAGTTGAAAATCGCTTATGAAAATGTGGCGCTTGAACGCCCGGACAGCAACACCAATGAAGAACATGCAAAACGGGATATCGCTTTTCATCGGACTATTTACGGCGCCGCACATAACCTGGTGTTAATGCTGGCGTTAAACAGCATCCGCGATTTAATGACAAGCTTTGTATTTGATACCGCCGGTAAGCTTTACCCTGTCGCCATGACTAAACGGCAGTTGCGTACCCAGCACCGGCGTATTTTTCGCGCTATTGAAAAACGCGATCCCGCCGCCGCCCGGCGTGCCGCTCATACCCATATCGATGCGGTGGCTGCAAGTATACGTGAGTTTGAACAAACTATTTGAGCAAACTACTTGAACAAAAAAAGAGGAATGCCCCGATGACATCGTTAAATCGCTGCTACAACATCAACGATTTGCGCCTCCGCGCAAAGAAAAAACTCCCCGCCCCCATGTTTCACTATATTGATGGCGGCTCCGACGATGAGTGGACCCTGCGACGCAATACCAAAGCGTTCAATGACTACGAGTTAATACCCAATTATCTGGAAAATATCGACGCCATTGATTTAACCACGCGTGTGCTGGGAACAACGTTGAAGTTGCCGTTCTTTCTGGCTCCCACCGGGATGTCCCGGTTGTTTCACCGGGAAAAGGAACTGGGAGCTTGCCGGGCCGCTCACAAGTTCGGCACGCTCTATAGCTTATCCACCTTATCGACCACGAGCCTGGAAGACGTGGCGGCGGCGACTCCCGGCCCGAAAATGTTTCAGATTTATATTCTCAAAGACAGGGAGTTAACCCGCGAGTTCGTCCATCGCTGTAAAGACAGCGGCTATCAGGCCCTGTGTCTCACGGTGGATACCCCTTTGGCAGGTAATCGGGAACGCGACCTGGTCAACGGTATGACCATGCCCCCCAGGTTCAGCTTAAAATCCCTGCTGAGTTATGCTTCTTGTTTCGAGTGGGCTTTTGGTCTGCTGCGCGATCCCGATTTCAGGCTGGCCAATGTGGTGCACCGTGTGGATGCTCTGGGTAAGGGCACCATGGGTTTGATCGATTATATCAACAGCCAGTTCGACCGCTCTGTCACCTGGGACGATGCCGCCTGGCTCGCTCAACAGTGGGATGGACCTCTCGTCATTAAGGGCTTGCTGTCTCCGGCTGATGCCAGGCGCGCAGTTGATATTGGTGCAAAAGCGTTGATGGTGTCCAACCACGGCGGGCGCCAGTTGGAAGGCGTGCCGGCGCCGGTGGATTGCATTGCGCCGATTCGCGATGCCATTGGTGATAAATTGGAGTTGATTATGGACGGCGGCGTTCGTCGCGGCACCCATATCCTGAAGGCGCTGGCTCAGGGAGCCAATGCGTGCTCCATTGGCCGCCCCTACCTATACGGTCTGGCGGCCGGCGGGCAACAGGGTGTGGAGCGAGCTGTTGGTCTCTTGCGCGACGAAGTCGAGCGTTCCATGGCCCTGCTGGGGTGCCGGACGATAGCGGAGCTCAGGCCCGATAAAATAC
>JARROD010000187.1:0-14680 GCA_037384225.1 Exilibacterium sp. | reverse complement strand
CTCTATGTCACCGGGTAGCAGTGACAGCATCGCTAAAATGGAGCCGCACCCTTTGACTTTCAGCATCCACGCCCGATTCCACTTCTATAAAAATTCCGTCAGAAATACCGGTTTCAATAAATTGTTTTTCAAAGTTTTGTGTTGTGGTTTCAACATCAACAAAACTTTTGCCTTTTTCAAACTGTAATAACTATTTAATTAATAGCGAGAACCTGGTTTGCTCTTTCAAGAACGATATCCGCATTTGCACTGTAGCCTGCTCTGAGAAAGCAATCTTCACGCAGTTTTACTGCGGCTCGAATTTGAAATTTGATCGTGCCTTGATCATCCCGGCCTTTTGGTGAAATGTATTCGAGGGTGGCAAAATTTATAATTTTAGTAGGGGGTTTCCAGTCAGCTTCGAATTGAGCCTTTTCGATGGCTTTGCACCGCAGTTGATCGGCCTCCTGTTGGCGTTTTTTTATTTCTCTTCGAATGGCTATTACCGTCTCTATGGCTGCAGGGGTCATTTGTTCGCTGATGAGCTTACCCACCATTTGATCGACAGGAGGACCCGCTATACAGCCTGACTTCGTAGCCAATCTGCTAATTCAGCTTCATCAATAATTCCCTGAGCAGCTTTGATGATTTTATTACCCACTTCTTCTGTATCATAATCTAGCTCAATGTCATTGAGTGTCAGGCAAATATCCATCGTAGCAAAGGCTGTTCGTTTATTACCATCATTAAAGGCATAACCTACCGCTATATAACTGGCATAGCAGGCTGCCAACTCAAATATATCCGCAACCATGCCATATTGTAGGCGGTTATCTATCCGCGCAATGATGGCTTCAATGGATTTGTGCTGAGCCATGCCCTGTAATTCGTGCGATTCAAGAATATCATCATGAATCGCAACCACATCTTTCCATGTAAGATAACGCATAGATTATTTATCTTTTAAATAGTCGAGTGTTGGCTTGAGTGCTTTACGACGTTTCTTTAGAGCATCTGCAACGTCATCTGATGAAGCGACCGTAAGTTCTATTTTTCCTACCGCCGATGCAGGTACAAAATAGCCCTCAAGCTGATTGCGGTTAAATATTGCAACAGGTGTATCTCCAGCCTTCTCAATAACCTGTTTAGGGTCACGAAGCTCTGTTAAGGATGCTGTTTTGTTGGTCAATAGATGTTCCATAGGGAGTCCTCCTCACATATCCTACTAATAATAGCCCAAAAAGCGACCAAATGTCAATTTAAATGTATATTTAAATATATACTAACTTGGCATATAGCACAGAAATCACCTCTCCGGAATGTAAAAACCGCGCTTGTCGGCTAAAATTAAGTGCATGTCATTTCTGGACGACGGGAAAAGCGAACAAACAAATATTCCCAAAAAAGGAATTAATTTTTCAGATTTTTTGCACGCTTACTGCAAAAACATTACACAAATATCCAGTATTACGAGGTGCATGGTAATCCAGGGCATGTGAGATTTAATTCCGGCCTTTGGCCATCAAAACCACCTGTGACTAAAGGGTTAGGTGATCTGATAATCATCACCTACAGCTATTGGACGAAAGAAGCCAGATACACTATTCAGCAGAATAAATTTCATAAAACAATGGAGTTGTTGCTATCAAGCTCCTGTTCTACAGAAGCAGCCCTTGCACTTTTGTTCGTAAAAGTCGTGCGAAAAGGGCAATCAATGGCAGGAAAGGTAACGCCTATGACCCTGGCGAATCAACGCTAAGTCATTGAATGATAGGATATAGTTGTATTTCACCTGATACGGCAAAAAGTATAATGGTGCCCAGGAGAGGACTTGAACCCTCATAGTCTTGGTTGCTTTTCTTAATAATATCAAGGAGATATAATTTTTTTAAAATCCTACGCTCCACGGAGGCTCCATAGTGTTGCATCGTCGGTGCAGCAGAGCTTTTGGTCAGTATTAATCATTGTAAGAAATTGTCCGATCTATACACATAGGAAAAACGTGTATAGAGAATCCAGATATCTATACATATTAATAAGGCTTGGCCTGTTGATGTTGGTTGTATGTGTCGAAATTTTCCTAAAGTATCGACATAACTTCTCGATATGTCGCTGCCATCGACAAGTACGCACTAATTCAGCGTAGATGCGCGGATCAAATATTAAAAGCAGGAGCCATCAGTTGTTGTTCGTTGCGGCTGATACCAATCTTTGTTGCAGTCTCTTTCCAGCGGCCAACACTGGTCAAAACCTCATCTTTGGTTTTTTGCGCATCTGCAGAGTTCAACTGAAAGAAATCGATCACCTCCATGGCCAGACCATAATCCAAGCTATTGTCCTCATCGCTGATATTCAGGTGTAATCCATTCGTGGGTGTGACTGGGTTGATGTCATAGGCAGGAGAGAGAATCCAACCACCATTGTGATAAATAAAGCCGTGATTTCTCAAGTGGTCATCAGTATTAGAGACTGCAATGTTGAACACGATACGCCGCCAAAGTTGTGCTAAGTCTGCCTTGGTGTTACTGCCATACTCAGTGAGGAATTGCGCCAGTTCCAGATAGCTTGCCTCGTAATCGCCGTCGTAATAGCCCAACTGTGTCATGGCCGATGTAAAGTGCAGCCGGCTTTCCGGCATGCGGTCAAAGCGCTTGGTCAGGAAGGTATGGTGATGGCTGTTGAATTTGTCGATGCGACACTCCGACATGTCAATACCGGCGTTCAGCGCCAACTGATAGGTGACAAACTCCCAAGCTGCAATATCATAGTCGTCGTGGCGACTGGGAAATTTCGCGATCCATAAATGATCATGTTCATCCACCACGCTGGCTTTAGGCCGTGCACCGCCCAGTGAGGAGCCGGGTGACATCAGCATATATAACCATTTCAGATACTCTGGATCATCGGCATCGCTGTTGTCTTCCACTTGCTGAGCTGCGTATTCCAAGTCTCTGAGCGAAGAGATTTGTGGTGCTGCCAGCTTCTCGTCATCGTCCAGGAAGGGGCCATCCATGTTCCGCTTGAATCGCAATGCGCCCAGGCGGTAGAGATCATGTACGCCCAACAGGTAGTCTACTTCGTTAAGCACCTTGGGACGGCGCTCTTCCTGACGAGAGACAATTGCCTCCCGGCGTTTCATCAGCAGTCTCCCCCAACGATCTGGGCAAGAGTCGAGAAAGGTTCTAAAGTTCTTTGAATTGTCGCTATGTTGCTCGCCACTATAGAGATTTAAGTCTGGGTCAATTTTCTGGGCGAAGGGCGACTGTAACCAGGCTTCATCATATTTGAAGCTGAAATGCTCCTTATTTTTTATAGCAGCGGATCGCAGTGTGCCGACCAGTGTGGCTTCGGCAAAGTCCTCCCAGTCGGCAAAGACGTAGACTTCCGTGCTCATGGTTGTTTTTCCTCGCTCAAGGCTGTTTTCCCTCGCTCAAGGCTGTTTTCCTTTCTGTGTGCCCATCAGTTTGATGTCCTGCAGCTTGCGCCCCAGCTCGTCATCGCTGGCGACCCTGGCAAAGTCCTCCACCAGCCCCAGTACGCTGAGCACGGCCACATAATGACCAATCGAGACTTTGGGGTCGCCCTGTTCGATCTTACGAATGGTCAGGCGGCTGAGTCCCGTTCGCTCGGAGATCAGGGTCTGGCTGTAGTTCCGGCGTTTACAGGCGAGCTTTATATTCTCACCCAGCTGCGCCAGTATTCGCTGGTTCTTTGGGAATACCACAGCACTTCGCTTCTGAGAGGTGATATTTGAGGTCACTATACTTACCAATTTATTCGATAATGGTAAGTATAGTGACCATTTCATAAAAGGTAAAGGGTTTGTTTGGCACCTATGGTTACCATTTTTGCATAAATTGAATGCTGTAGGTGCCAGTTGTAGGGTTTGGGTAGTGCAGGCGAGGCTGCTGGTGGCTATTTGCGGATACTTCAGAGATTAGGAGGCCCACATGCCAGCCAAGAAGAAATGAGTATCGAAAGAAGAGCATACTTTCCTGAGCATTGAAGTCACAGGCTTCAAAGCTAAGGTTGGTGCTGCCATTAACTATGAAATTCGTGATTCCCGACATGCTGGCCCGGACACGAAAGTCTATGACTTCTCATCCGATCTGACATTCGAGGGCGTTTGCACCTATCCCGAGAACCGGGCAGGCGCACTTTACTCGATTGATGGTAAGCGGTGGAAGAGTTCCTTTTGGATAGCGGAACTAGGGCGTGGCGGTTCCATCCTCGTAAAGCAGTGGCAATTCAAAAAGCGCAAGACGGCCACAAATGCCGAGATCGGCATGCTGATTTCAACGTGCCAATCGTTAGTCCGGTGCGTGATACGAGTAGTTACTCATCTCCTGAATTTAAGCAAAACTATTTGGCTGGTAAGCGATTCTATTGCGTTATTTGTGATCATGAGTGGACGCATCAAGCTGGCTCAAATTGGCGTTGTCCACAATGTAAAAGCCATCTCTATGCGAGAGAAATCGCCGAATAGCTATTTAACAGGTGCAAAAGCGCGCTCCACTCACGCTCCATACGCGCTCCATTTTTGAGACTAACGGAAACTATTAGACGTAGTCTTTCGACGTTTTAAATTATGGTGCCCAGGAGAGGACTTGAACCTCCACGGCCGTGAAGCCACTAGCACCTGAAGCTAGCGTGTCTACCAATTTCACCACCTGGGCAAAGCGGGTTGTCACAGTGGGGCAACCCATTGAGGACGCGCATCTTAGAGCCCCTTTTTGAGCTTGTCAATCGCTTCTCGCGGATTTGAGGCGAAATCCCTATAAGGTATACCGGCAACTAAGGTATAGTGCCCAACGTCTAAGCCGCGACCAAAAGGTGAACGGTTGATTTAAGTTCCTGACTGAATGCCCTATTCTGTAGTGAATTTGCGGGAACTAACCAGGAATAGTCGATTGAAAAAGCGGAAACTTGTACAAAATGACCCTTTCGCGGAGCGCGAAGCCGCCAATTACGAAAACCCCATTCCGAGCCGCGAGTATATTCTCGAGGTTTTGACGTCCGCCAAAGGGCCGCAAACCCTCGAAACCCTGTCTGACATTTTCGAACTGACCGACCCGGATTCGGTGGAGGGGCTGCGCCGCCGCCTGATCGCCATGTCTCGCGACGGACAGTTGATCAGCAACCGGCGCCAGGGCTACGGCTGCGTCGACAAACTGGACCTGATTCGGGGGCGGGTGCAGGGGCATCGCGATGGCTTTGGTTTTTTGATTCCCGCCGAGGGTGGTGAGGACATTTTTCTTTCCCACCGCCAGATGCGCAAGGTGTTCGACGGTGATGAGGTGCTGGTGCGGCTCACTAACGGCGGGCGCCGGGGGCGCAAGGAGGGCGCCATTGTCGAGGTGCTGGCACATAACACCAACCAGTTGGTGGGACGTTATTTCAACGAGAGTGGCGTGCAGTTTGTGCGTCCCGACAACTCGCGCCTGGGGCTGGACGTGCTGATTGCCCCTGGCGACAGCGGCAGCACCCGGCACGGTCAGTTCGTGGTGGTGGAGATTACCCGCCAACCGGGAGCCAAAGCCCCGCCGACGGGCCGTGTGCTGGAGGTGCTCGGCGATCATATGGCGCCGGGGATGGAAATCGATGTGGCAATCCGCTCTCACAGTATTCCCCATATCTGGCCCACGGATGTGCAGGCCGCGGCGCGTGCACTGTCGGCGGAGGTTAAGGAGGAAGATAAGCAGGGGCGGGTGGATCTGCGCGACCTGCCGCTGGTCACTATCGATGGGGAGGATGCGCGGGATTTCGACGATGCGGTTTACTGCGAAACCAAGCACGGCGGCGGTTGGCGCCTGTATGTGGCGATTGCCGATGTCTCTCACTATGTTGATGTGGGCAGTGCCCTGGATCGGGAAGCCGAAATGCGGGGCAATTCGGTGTATTTCCCCGATTATGTGGTGCCCATGCTGCCGGAGGTTCTGTCCAACGGCCTGTGTTCCCTAAACCCCGGCGTCGACCGCTTGTGTATGGTCTGTGAAATGACCGTCGGCGCCAAGGGGCGCGTCAGCAGTTACAAATTCTACGAGGGGGTGATGCACTCTCACGCGCGGCTGACCTATACCCAGGCGGGGCAGATCATCGCCGAGGGCGGCAATAAGCGCAGCGGTGTGCGCAAGCAGTTTCACCATGTGGTTGCCCAGGTCGATGAATTACACAGGCTCTACCAGGCGCTGCGCCATGCCCGCGATCAGCGCGGTTCGATCGATTTTGAAACCACAGAAACCCGCATTGTGTTCGACAAGGAGCGCAAAATTGACCGCATAGTGCCCGTCGAGCGCAACGATGCCCACAAACTGATCGAAGAGTGTATGCTGTGCGCCAATGTCTCCGCGGCCCGCTTTCTGGAAACGCACGATTTGCTGGGGCTGTATCGGGTGCACGAAGGGCCAAGTGAGGAAAAACTAGGCAACCTGCGTGAATTTTTGGGCGAACTGAGTTTGGGGATGCGCGGCGGCAATAAACCCAAGTCGCGGGATTACCAGAACCTGTTGCAGGCTATTCAAAGCCGGCCTGATGCCCACCTGATTCAGATGGTGATGCTGCGCAGTCTCAGCCAGGCGGTATACCAGCCGCAAAACCAGGGCCACTTTGGCCTCGGTTACCCGGCCTATACCCACTTTACCTCACCGATCCGCCGCTACCCGGACCTGCTGGTGCACCGGGCCATACGCCGGGTTATCCGCTCGCAGGAGCCATCCGCCAATGTGGAACGGGTGCAGGGTGTTAAGCCTATAGCCAAGAAATACATCTACCCATACGGTACTGTGGATATATTGCGCTTTGGCGAACACTGTTCGATGTCGGAGAGGCGTGCGGACGATGCGACCCGGGACGTAGTCAGCTGGCTGAAATGCGAATACCTGCAGGAACGCGTGGGCGATGTGTTCGACGGTGTGGTGAGCTCGGTCACCGGATTTGGACTGTTTGTGGAATTGAATGAACTCTACGTCGAGGGGTTGGTTCACGTAACCGCCTTGCCCCATGACTATTACCATTTTGAAGCGGCTCAGCATCGACTGATCGGTGAGCGCACAGGCAAGGTGTTTCGGCTTGGCGATCCGATTACTGTGCAAGTGGTGCGGGTGGATCTGGACGAACGCAAAGTGGATTTCGAATTGCCCGGAAAGCTTCCCACCCGGGCCGACAAGGTCAAGGTGTCGAGAAAAGCCAGAGTGCTGGCGGATGAGTTCGATGAGGGAACGGCCCAGAGCCCGAAGACTGCCCAGAGTTCGAAGACTGCCCAGAGTCCGAAGACTGCCCAGAGCCCCAAAACGGCCCAGAGCCCGAAGACTGCTCAGAGTCCGAAGACTGCCCAGAGCCCCAAAACGGCCAAGGGCTCAAAAGCTGCCAAGAGCCCAAAAGCTGCCAAGAGCCCAAAGACGGCCCAGAGTGTGAAAAAACGCAAAAAGTAACCCCGGAACTCCCACAGCGGCGCGTGTTGAAAGCTTACCCGACATTATTCCCCGTACCGAGGGCAAGTCGCGGGCCCGGGGTTGTCGAAACGAGATTGAAAATACTGTGTCCGATACTGAAATAGTTTTTGGATTGCACGCTGTGACGGCGTTGCTGAAAAGCGCCCCGCAAAGGGTGCGTGAACTGCGGGTGTTGAAAGGGCGCCACGACCAGCGGCTGCAGAAAATCCTGCAGGCCGCGCAGCGCAATCAAATCCCGGTAAAACAGGTGCTCCGGCGCGAGCTGGATGAGCACACAGAAAATAACCACCAGGGAGTAGTGGCACTGGTGGCGCCGGGGGAGCTGTTTGACGAGTCCTATTTGCAGCGATTGCTGGATGCACTGAGCGAGCCCCCCTTCCTGCTGGCACTGGACGGCGTCACCGACCCCCATAACCTGGGC
Organism: Exilibacterium sp.; assembly: GCA_037384225.1. GTDB lineage: Bacteria > Pseudomonadota > Gammaproteobacteria > Pseudomonadales > Cellvibrionaceae > JARROD01. The sequence goes on along the minus strand of JARROD010000187.1, from coordinate 6,829 downwards.
GCCTGCCTGCGTTCGGCCGAGGCCGCCGGTGTGCAGGCGGTGATCGTGCCCAAAGACCGCTCGGCGGGGCTCAACGCTACAGTGCGAAAAGTCGCCTGTGGCGCCGCCGAGGTTCTGCCCTTGATTCCGGTGACCAACCTAACCCGTACCCTCCGTTCCCTGCAGGAGCGGGGCATCTGGGTGCTGGGGGCGGCGGGAGAGGCCGAACAGACTGTGTTCGAAGCCGATCTCGGCGGCCCGCTGGTGCTGGTCATGGGCGCCGAGGGCTCTGGCCTGCGGCGCCTGACCCGGGAAAACTGTGACACGCTGGTGCAGATTCCCATGGCCGGCAGTGTCAGCAGCCTGAACGTATCCGTGGCGACCGGCGTGTGCCTGTTCGAAGCTGTGCGGCAACGCCGGCCCAGCGACGCTTGATTAAACTTGCAACAACACGGTTAACCCCATAGAATACGCGGCCCTAAACATGGTCGGGGTTTCATTCATCCCGGCCCTCCTTGTCTCACCGGAGTTGGTGCACACTGACTGACGGGAGGCTTAAACCCGTAAGGAGCGAATATGCGTCATTACGAAATTGTATTTCTGGTGCACCCGGACCAGAGTGAACAGGTGCCCGGTATGGTCGAGCGCTATACCGCGACGATCAATAGCGGCGGTGGTTCCGTACACCGTCTGGAAGACTGGGGCCGCCGCCAACTGGCTTATTCCATTAACAAAATCCATAAAGCCCACTACATTCTCATGAATGTGGAATGCGGTGAAGAGGCTCTGGAAGAGCTGACCACAAACTTCCGCTATAACGATGCCATTTTGCGCAACATGGTAGTGCGCTGTGATAGCGCCGTCACCGAAGAATCTCCCATCATGAAAGCGGAGAAAGAAAGCCGCGATCGCAAAGGTCGCAGTGATCGCCGCGAAGAGCGCCGCGAAGACCAGTCCGGCAGTAATCGCGAAGACCCGCCCAGCAGTAATGATGAGACACCGTCAGCCAGTGCTGGCAACGATGATAATACCGGTGAAGAGATAGAAGGGGAATAATCATGGCACGTTTCTTTAGGCGTCGTAAGTTCTGCCGTTTCACCGCTGAAGGCGTTAAACAGATCGATTATAAAGATCTTGATACACTGAAAGCCTATATTACTGAAACCGGCAAAATCGTACCCAGCCGTATTACCGGCACCAAAGCCAGATACCAGCGCCAGTTGGCCACTGCGGTCAAGCGCGCCCGCTATCTGGCACTGTTGCCTTATACGGATCGTCACGAGTAAATAAACAGCGAAACGGCTATAAGGGGGGATAACGAGTGCGCGCGCTGGCTGAATTCATCATGCGCGGGCGTGTGCAGGCCTCCCTGATAGCGCTATTGGCGAGTGGGCTGCCGTTGATCAGCCCAGCCGCCGTGGCTCTGGTGACACTGCGGCGCGGCGCGTTCGACGGCATGCTGGTAATGAGCTGGGCGTGTATGCCCATGCTGCTGCTGGTAGCCTTCACAGACATGGAGCCGGTGTTCTTTCTGCTGGGGCTGGCGAGTCTTATCGGGTATGTCGTGGTGGTGGCCGTCGCCACCTTGCTGAGAGCAACCCTGTCCTGGCCTGTGACCCTGATGGCCATGGTGATATTAAGCACCTTGTCGGCGTTTATATTTTTACTGCTGGCCCCGGAAGTCATGCTGAACGTAGTCAAGGCGATTAATGAGGCTGTAGCGCAGACAAAAGCGGACATGCCTCAGCATGAGTTCAACCAGGTGCTGGTGATGGGGCTGGTTGCGTATGCCGTGTCCGCCAATACGTTTTTTGGCCTGATCATGGGCCGCTGGTGGCAGGCGCTGCTGTACAACCCGGGCGGTTTTCAGACCGAATTTCACCAATTGCGGTTGAAATCGATACCGGCGTTGATGTGTCTGCTGGCAACCTGGTACTGCTTGCAGGATGTCGATTACCGGGCCTGGGTCAATGTGTTTGCCCTGCCTTTGCTGGCAGCCGGTGCCGCGCTTATCCACTATGTGGTCAAGGCGCGGCAACTGGGACGGCATTGGCTGGTGATGTTTTACCTGGCTGTGATGGTATTCAGCCCGTTGCTGGTGCCTATGCTGACGGTTGTGGTTTTCCTGGATACATGGCTGGATTTTCGCAGTCGGTTAACAACCAAGTCCTGAGTCTGTTGTGAACCGCGAATAAAGTGCAACCGCGGTGCAGTATTTCATAACGTGTGGAAATTTTTGAAAGTTTATAGAAAGTTATAGAGGGTAAACGAGATGGAAGTTATTCTGCTCGAAAAAGTGGGTAAGCTGGGCACCATTGGCGATAAGGTATCAGTAAAAGCCGGTTTTGGCCGCAATTTTCTGGTTCCCCAGGGCAAAGCTGTGCTGGCGACCAAAAACAATATCGCCGAGTTCGAAGCCCGTCGCGCCGAACTTGAAATGGCTGCCAATGACAAAAGAGTCGCCGCTGAGGCGCGCGCGGCCAAACTGGCCGAGCTCAATATCAGCATTACGGCCAAGGCCGGCGACGAAGGCAAGCTGTTCGGTTCAGTTGGCACTCGCGATATCGCCGAAGCGATTTCGGCCACAGGCGTCGAGGTGAACAAAGCCGAAGTGCGCTTGCCGAGCGGTGCGCTGCGTGAAACCGGTGAATACGAAATCGATATTCACCTGCACGCCGATGTCACCCAGGTGGTCAAGCTGGCTATTGTCCCAGAATAGACAACCCGCAGGGGCAGGGTTTGGGGAAAACTCAACTTGCCTTTGTATCAGATCGCGTCTGAACGGGTAAAATCGGGCACGGCCGCAAGCGCAAAGGCGCTTGCGGCCGTGCCCGATTTGTTTGTGAGTAAGTGTTTGTGAAACCGTGGATTTGAAATCTTAAAGAAGACAACTGGCCATGACTGAAGCACTCGAACCCGATTATGCGCCACAGGAGGACTACGACCCCTCCGAGGGCTTCTCCACCAGTCTCAAGGCGGCGCTGCCACACTCGATCGAAGCTGAGCAGGCAGTGCTCGGCGGTTTAATGCTGGACAATAACCGCTTCGACGCCGTCGCCGAAGTGGTCAGTGAGGCTGACTTTTTCAAAGATAATCACCGCCAGATTTACGCCATGATGTTGAAGTTGTCCGACCTCGGGCAACCTCTGGATGTGATAACCCTTTCCGAAGCTCTCGACCGTCATGAGGAACTCGAGCGGGTGGGCGGTCTCGGTTACCTGACCGAACTGGCCACCAATACCCCCAGTGCCGCCAATATTTCGGCCTACGCGCGGATCGTGCGGGAGCACTCCACCGTGCGGAAGTTGATCCAGGCGGCCAATGAGATCAGCCGTACCAGTTTAAACCCGGTGGGACTGGATTCGGACGATCTGCTGCAACTGGCGGAAAAGCGGGTGGCGGAAATCGTTGAAGACCGTCCCAAAGATGGCGGCTTCCAGACGGTTAACAACCTGCTCAAGGAAACCGTTGAAAAGATCGATGAGCTGTTTCGCTCCGACAGCGACATTACCGGGCTCCCCAGCGGGATCACCGATCTGGATCAACGCACCTCCGGCTGGCAGGAGGGCGAACTGATCATACTCGCCGCCCGCCCTTCCATGGGCAAGACGGCGCTGGCGTTGAATTTTGTGGAAACGGCCATGCTATCGCAGACCAAACCCGCGCTGGTTTTCAGTATGGAGATGCCGGCCGGGGCACTGGTTATGCGGATGCTGTCATCCATCGGCCGCATCGACCAGGGCAAAATCCGCAACGGTCAACTCACCGAGGAGGACTGGCCCAAGTTGTCGGCCGCGGTCGGTAAAATGAAGGACAAGCTGTTGTTTATCGACGATACCCCCGGGCTGACACCACAGGAAGTGCGGGCCAGGGTGCGACGGGTGGTCAGGGAGCACGGCAACCCGGCGCTGGTTATGGTGGACTACCTGCAACTGATGCAGACCTCCGGCCCCAGTGAGGGCAGGACCCAGGAAATTTCAGAAATTTCCCGCTCGCTGAAAGCGCTGGCGAAGGAATTCAATTGCCCGGTTATCGCTCTCTCCCAGCTTAACCGCGGAGTGGAGCAACGCCCCAACAAACGCCCCATGAACTCGGATTTACGCGAATCCGGCGCCATCGAGCAGGACGCCGATGTGATTCTTTTTATCTACCGCGACGAATACTACAACGAAGACAGCCCTGACAAAGGTATCGCCGAATTGATTATCGGCAAACAGCGCAACGGCGAAATCGGCACCTGCCGGGCAATGTTTCAGGGCAAGTTCACGCGCTTCGAAAATCTGGCGCCGGAGTATATGCAGCAGGACGGGTATTGAATGGGTTAGACGGCGCAGTGGACACTGCGCCGTGCGCAGATATCGTAAGACATTTATTTCGACGCTGACGTTATTGGCTTTGGGGTGATGATGCCGCCACACAGCGTGACGGTATGCGAGCGTTATCTATTGCAACGCCTCAGCATTTCTATATGGGGTATACCATCTTCGCTATAGGGCTCCGATACCCTGCTGAATTCGAGGGCATGATAAAACCTTTCTAAGTATTGTTGAGCTGAAATTCTAATGGCCTGGTTTGGGTAGATTCTTTCGATATTGCAAAGTGCTGTTTCCATTAGCACTTTCCCTAACCCCCGGCCTCTTGACTGCGCGGTTGTCAATACTCTACCTATGGAAGGTTCTTCATATCGGCACCCTGGAAAAACAACGCGCAAATAAGCGGCGATACGTCGACCATCGGCATCATTCTGATACCACCCTGTAAGATGCCAGGCATTTTGGTCAAGTCCATCGGCATCCACGTAGGCGCAGTTTTGTTCTACCACGAATACCTCCTGGCGGACTTTCAAGATCTCGTATAATTCGTGTTTTGACAGCTCATCAAAGCGTTTCCATTGCCATTCAGTCATTTTTTCATCTCTAACGTGTCGACTTGATCTGTTCAGTGTGCTTCGCGGTCTGGAACCCAGAGCGCTGAAATCTCACTCTGATTAAGTCGTGCACGAAATAACTTCCGGTTTTCGTGCACGCCCCTGGTGACAGATACTACAAAAAATGGGATTGTGGTGTGCGGATTTCTGTATAAGATATTAGCTTATGCTTATGTATATTAGGTCAGCACACGTATACTTATTATGGCTGATTATGTACCATCGCCTTCCCAATCGCCAAAGGGGTTGCCGATATGCAGGTATTTCATCATATAGAATCAATCCGGCAAACGCTGCGCGCTGAGCGCCTCGCCGGTAAACGTATTGGTTTGGTGCCGACCATGGGTAATCTGCACCGGGCTCACCTCGAATTGGTGAAGATTGCAAAAAGCCACTGTGATGTCGTGGTTGTGAGCATTTTTGTCAACCCGTTGCAATTCGGTCTCAATGAGGACTGGGACAAATACCCCCGCACCTTCGAAGCCGACACTGCCAAGTTGCGCGAGGTGGATTGTGACTATCTTTTCTACCCCGACGAAAACGAGATTTATCCCAACGGAATGGCAGACCAGACCCGGGTGGTTGTACCTACCATGACCGATGTGCTTTGCGGAGCCAGCCGCCCCGGCCACTTCGAAGGGGTTACAACCGTGGTCACCAAACTGTTCAATATCGTTCAACCTCACGAGGCCGTGTTCGGCCGTAAGGATTTCCAGCAACTGGCGGTGATTCGACGCATGGTGGAGGACCTGTGCATACCCGTGGAGATTGTGGAAGGGGACATCGTACGCGAAGCGGATGGGCTCGCCATGAGTTCCCGCAACAGCTTCATTACCGAGGAGGAGCGGCCCCGGGCCAACCAGTTATATCTGAGCCTCAACTGGATGCGCGAACAGATAGCGGCGGGCAATCGCGACTTTGCCGCCCTGGAGCGGGAGGCTGGCGAGCAGATCTGTGCCGCGGGCTTTCGGGTGGATTATATAAGTGCCTGCAGCAGTAAAACCCTGCAGCCGGCGGTGGATGATGACCGTGAAATCACCCTGCTCGGCGCCATGTATACCAGTGGCGCCCGATTGATCGATAATATTTCGTTGAGTTGACCTCATGCCACTCCGGGGTGGAGAAAACGTGGATTTGCGTCTGATGTATAGAAATCGATGAAGCCGAGCGGTTATTATGGTCTAACCTGAATCTCAACCGCTTTGGATAGGTGTTCAATCCTGATCGAGAGACCCTAATAACAGATCACATATGGAGAGGAGATAGCCATGTCTGATTTTCCCGTTCATCCAGTACCGTCCAGTTTTGCCGAACAGGCCCTTATTAAGGCCGATGAATATAAAACCCTCTATAAACAATCCATCGAACAGCCCGATCTCTTCTGGGCACAACAAGCGGAACAATTTCTCGATTGGGAACAGAAGTGGCAAAGCGTCCGCGAATTCGACTTTTACCAGGGTAAAGTCAGCTGGTTTGCCGGTGGTAAACTCAATGTAAGCAGCAACTGCATCGATCGCCATCTTAAAAACCGTGCCAATCAGGTCGCCATTATCTGGGAGGGCGATGACCCGGCGGATGATCAACAGATCACTTACCAGGCACTGTATGAATCCGTATGCCGACTGGCAAACGTGTTGAAAAACCGAGGCGTCAAAAAGGGTGACCGGGTTTGTATCTATATGCCGATGATACCTGAGGCTGCCTACGCCATGCTGGCCTGCGCCCGTATTGGCGCTGTTCACTCAGTGGTGTTTGGCGGTTTCTCAACTGAAGCCCTTAAAGACAGGGTACTGGATTCGGACTGCCGCGTGGTCATCACCGCCGACGAAGGGGTGCGCGGTGGCAAGACAATCCCACTGAAAAAAATACCGATACCGCGTTGGCCTCCTGCCCCAATGTGCACACCTGTCTGGTGGTTGAACG
>JARROD010000186.1:0-8839 GCA_037384225.1 Exilibacterium sp. | reverse complement strand
GGTAATCGAGACACCCACGACGCTGGGGGGGCGAGTGACAATCGAGACACTCACGATACGGGGTGGGCGAGCGACAATCGAGACACCCACGTTACTGAGTTGGTAAGTGATAATCGTGACAGTCACAATACGGAATCGGCAGCAGTGGTTGTCGGTTGGTCCGAGTGGTTGGGTACAACTGTGCAGCGGGACGCGGAACAGACGTGCGGTCTATTGTCACAACTGACGCCTATCGACTGGCTGGTGGTTGATAATTATGGCCTCGATGCCGGTTGGCACAGTCGAATACGACGGTCGGGATACCGTCTAATGGTAATCGATGATCTGGCTAACCGGCGCTACGACTGCGACCTGCTGCTGGATCAGACTTACGGTCGCAATCCGGTGGAATATCAACCCTGGGTAAATCAAAACACCCGCCTGTTAATTGGGGCGGACTATGCCTTATTGAGGCCGGAATTCAGGCTGAGCAGAGTTGCAGCGCGGCGGCGGCGTCTGGATACCTCGGTCGTCAGGCGCATATTGATCGCTATGGGCGGAACCGACCCGGAAAATATTACGGTGAAAGCCTTGTCTGGACTACAACAGCTTGCTCGGCGGCTGCCCGGAATCGAAGTTGATATAGTACTGGGAGGCAATGCACCACATCTTGCCGACGTTCAACGAATGGTCGAGGCAATGGAAATGACGGTCAAGCTCTGGAGCGATGTAGTAGATATGTCGTCTTTAATATTAACGGCGGATCTCGCCATTGGAGCGGCTGGCACCAGTGCCTGGGAACGTTGTTGTCTGGGATTGCCAACGGTTTTGATTACCAGTGCCGACAACCAGAAACAAGTCGCCGTAGCGCTATCGACGCAGGGAGCAGTTAAGAATCTGGGTTGGCATCGAGCTGTGAGTGCAAACATTATTGCTACAGCCGTTGAACAAATAGTGGTTGATCTCCGTAGTTGGAGAAAACTCAGTGAGTCAGCATTTCGTGTCTGTGATGGAAAAGGTGCCAGCCAGGTGGTAAAGGCGCTTTTCCCGCAAATTTTGGCACAGTAGTTATTGTTGGTAAAGGTGAATTAGTCGTCTGGGCAAAAATTATAGCAGAAAGTAATATGAACAAAACTAAAAAATACGTTGAAATTGAAGGTAAAAAAATAGGTCCGGACTATAAGCCTTACATCGTCGCTGAATTATCGGCTAACCACAATGGCGATATTGAAACTGCACTGAGAACCATAGAAATAGCGGCAAAGTGTGGAGCAGATGCAATAAAACTCCAAACATACACACCGGATACCATGACAATTGATTCAAATAAAGAAGATTTTCAAATTCACGGTGGATTGTGGAATGGCTATAACCTCTACAGACTTTATGAATGGGCTCACACGCCGTTTGAATGGCACAAACAATTGTTTGATAAAGCCCATGAAATAGGCATAACAATCTTCTCCACACCCTTTGACGAAACAGCAGTGGAGTTGTTAGAAGATCTTGGCGCTCCAGCCTATAAAATAGCTTCATTTGAGGCAACTGATTTACCTCTGATTAAAAAAGTTGCCCAAACCGGTAAACCGATGATTATTTCCACTGGGATGGCAAATCTTGAAGAAATTAACGAGGCAATTCAAACCGCGCGAGATAATGGGTGTAGTAATATTGTGGCCCTACATTGTATCAGTGCCTATCCGGCGCCCTTTGAGCAGGCGAATCTTGCAACTATCCCCGATCTGGCAACGCGCTTCAATATTATTCCAGGGTTATCCGATCACACTTTAGGCACTGCCGTCGCTGTTTCATCAGTTGTTCTAGGCGCATGCTTGATAGAAAAACATTTCACACTTGACCGTGACGACAAAGGTCCTGATTCAGTGTTTTCAATTGAGCCTGATGAGCTAAAACGTCTTGTCCAGGAAACCGAGATTGCGCATAAATCCTTAGGCGTTGCCGGCTACGAACGCAAGCCGGTAGAGAGTGAGAGCCTGAAATTCAGGCGCTCTCTATATTTTGTAAAAGACCTACAACCGGGGGAAACTATCACAGAAAATCATGTGCGCCGTATTCGCCCAGGTTACGGTTTGGCGCCAAAACACTATGAAGAAATTATCGGAAAAAAAGCAAAACAGCGTATAGAGCGAGGTACAGCGGTACAATGGCATTTGCTGGGCGATTAGAAAATTAGTTGAGACACCCACATTAGTCAGCAAATAAGTAAACAAGACACCCATGATAATTTTCTTAATATGGGTGTCTGTATAGAGGGTTGATTAATGGAATATATGCATGTATATTTATACAGTATACAAGGAGACCCCAATCATGCCCAAGCCAAGGAAACAGCTTATTTCTCTCGAACTCACAGCTTATTATCACTGTACAAGCCGCTGTGTCCGGCGCGCTTTTCTTTGTGGTAAGGATTCAGCGACAGGCAAGAATTTCGAACACCGCCGTCAATGGATTGAAGACCGGATTCTAAAACAGGCGGAAATCTTCGCCATCAGCGTCTGCTCCTACGCGGTGCTAAGTGACCACTACCATGTAGTTCTGCATATTAACAAAGCCGAATCGCTACGCTGGAGTAAAGAGGAGGTTTGCCTGCGCTGGCACCAGCTTTACAAGGGTACACCTCTAACGCAGAAGTTTTTGAATCATGAACAGTTATCGGACGCCGAGATGAAGGCGGTAGACGCAAAACTGGAGCAGTGGCGCCTGCAATTGTGCAGCATCAGCTGGTTTATGCGGGCTTTGAACGAACCCATTGCCCGCTGGGCCAATGCGGAAGATAACTGCACAGGTAAATTTTGGGAAGCGAGATTTCACTCGCAGGCTTTGCTCGATGAGAAGGCGCTTGCCGCTTGTATGGCTTATGTGGATCTCAACCCGGTACGGGCAAAAATGGCCAATACCCCTGAAGACTCCGATCACACGTCTATTCAAATACGCGTTAAAGAACTGAAAAAAAGTGGCGGACAACCGAAAGCCTTAATGCCTTTTGCCGGAAATTCGAGCGAGTCTACTATTGAAGGAATGCCATTTAGGCTGGCGGATTATTTGTCGCTAGTCGATTGGACCGGGCGGATTATCCGTGAGGACAAGCGTGGGTTTATCTCTGAAAACTGTCCACCAATATTGACTCGACTGAGTATTGACCCTGATCATTGGTTGCTATTGAGTAGCCGGTTTGAGAGTCGGTTCAAGAGTCTGGTTGGCTGTGTGAGCAAACTCAAGCAAGCGGCGGCAAAACTTGGGTTTCTGCGAACACCTGGTCTTTCTCCCTGCCAGGCTTTGCTGAATTAACGCAATTCAAATAAATCCTTACGTAGGCATTATATTTGGTCGGCATCTGCCATATTTTTTACATCATCCAATTTCTTATCTATATACTGTCTTAACAGCCTTTCCGACTTCAGAGACTCCTCAAGCTTTCTCAGTGCGTCACGGATAACCTCACTAGTAGAAGTATAGTGACCGCTTTTGATCATTGTATTTATAAAAGCCTCCTGTTTTGAACCCAATGTTACACTTGTTGTGCGTGGCATAGTGTTTTCTCCTGGCGAATAGGTGTTAATTTGACCCTGTAATAGGAGGGCATAAATGTTGTTTTATATCAGTAATATGTGTTTTTGTACAGTGGTATGTTAGAGGTAGTTTAGCACCGGTATTAAATTTTCTAAATCGTGACTGTTTTATGGAATGTGCAGTATCCTATTAATAAATGTGGGTGTCTCAACTACAGAAATCTGCACCTATATATCCCGCATTCCATTGATACAATTAAAAAAATATAAACATTTTTTTAGAAAATATTCTTACATTTTAGATTTAATAAAAACAGATATTTCACACAGGAGTATAAAATGACCCACACCAACCCATGGCAATCTCTAAGGCGCGTAATCACAGGCACAGACAACAATGGTCGCTCAAAAATCATGATTGATGACCATCTTCCCAACCGCCATATGTTTGACGATTTTTCGGGGCTGCACGAAGTCTGGACCGATCCAGGCAACCCGCTGGATCGGACAGCTTCGAAAGACCAAACTGAGCGCAATATCTCTATCGCCCCAGAAAGGGGGGCGGTTCGCTTTCGTTACTTTACTGTTGCCCCAACCCCAAAAATATCCGAACAAATAACTGAAGCCATGGTGCGGGAACAAGTGGCAGACGCTTTTGCATCCGTCAACTCCGCACACCATCAGCAAGATACCAGCCGCCATGCGGCGATGCATATTACACCGACTATTGATTGTATAGTGCTACTGCAGGGGCGGGTAAAACTGATTCTCGATGATGAGGAAACCGAACTAAAACCTTTTGATATGGTAATCCAGCGAGGAACCAATCACGCCTGGGAAGTCATCGGAGAAGAACCCGCATTGTTTGTCGCTGTATTGGTCGATCGAGAATTTTTAAATAAATAACGTGACTGTCTTAATTGCTATAAAGTGGGTGTCTTGTTAACAAATATGGATGTCTCGATTAGCAACAATAATATGAGTGTCTCAATAGTTAACATGGGTGTCTCAACAATCCCCCAAAGGGCACCCCAACCCTGCCCAATATTCCAAACAAACCGCAATAATTCAAAAAAATAGCCCCCTTTTAGCGCAGTCAACCTATCCCTCTTCCCCCGATATATCCTCGATATAGCTGTTGAAGTTAGCCCACGAGATACTCATAGTATTCATGTGCAGCGCAGCAAGATTCTATAAATTTGACATGCACTACATTCTTTACAACAAAAAGCGCACTACAGATTTCCAAGCTAGGGCTGAGCCACTAACACGAAAACCGCCATACGACTCCTCAAAAAGAGTCGGCAACCACAACGTGGGAGGTAAATCATGAAAGCATACGTATTTCCCGGTCAGGGCTCACAATATAGAAGCATGGGCGGAACCATCTTCGACGATTTCGGCGAGCTAACCGAAAAAGCCGACAACATACTCGGTTATTCCATTAAAAAACTCTGCCAGGAAGACCCGCTCCGTCAGCTCAACAAAACCCAATTTACCCAACCGGCCATCTACGTGGTCTCCTGTCTCAGTTACCTGTAAAAAAAGAAAAACGACCCAACCCCGCCGGATTATCTAGCCGGCCACAGCCTGGGAGAATATTGCGCACTATTCGCCGCCGGCGCCTTCGACTTCAGCGTCGGCCTGAAGCTGGTAAAAAAGCGCGGTGAACTGATGAGTCAGGCTTCCGGTGGCACCATGGCCGCGGTAATGGGCTGTGATCGGGAAACCGTAGAGGCGGTACTGAGAAACAATGGATTGCACGGCATCGATATTGCCAACTACAACTGTCCAACGCAAACGGTTTTATCCGGCCCGACTGACGACATTCTCAAGGCCGAAACATTTTTCAATATGCTCCCGGGGGACGGTCTCATTTACTACCCCTTGAATGTCAGCGCGCCTTTTCATTCACGCTACATGAGCTCCATTACCCCGGCTTTTGTCGAAGAACTGGAGTATGTCGATATATTTGAACCAAAAATTCCGGTCATCGCCAACGTCTCCGCCCGCCCTTACGAACCGGGTCAGGTAAAAAGCAACCTCGCCCAACAAATCCAGCAGTCAGTCCAGTGGACAGACACCGTCCGCTATTTACTGGGAAATGGCGTAACCGAATTTGAAGAAATCGGCCCCGGAGATGTGCTGACAAAAACCATCACAAGAATCCGGGAGGAGGCTAAACCACTGCTTTGCTGAGCATTAAATCGCGACCTAAACACCAAACCCATTACTTAATAGACACAAACCCATGAGCGAAAATATTTCAGCCGACAACCTGGGATCCAGCACTTTTAAAGCGGATTACAATGTAAAAAGGGCTTACGCCTCGGGCGCCATGGTCCGCGGTATAGCGTCAAAAGAGCTGGTTATCCGCATGGCCAAAGCCGGCTATTTGAGCTTTTTCGGCGCCGGTGGTCTGGACCTGGCCACCAACGAATCCAATATCCTGGCAATCCAAAAGGAACTCAAAAACGGCGAATCCTGGGGTATGAACCTGCTTAGCAATCCCTACGAGCCCGACATGGAAATGAAAACCGTGGACCTATACCTCCGCCACGGGGTGAAAAATATCGAAGCCTCCGCCTTTATCACTATCAGCGCCCCCCTGGTTAAATTCCGTTTATCGGGTCTATCAAAAGACGACGAAGGCTATCCGCTTATCCAAAACAGAATTATCGCCAAAATATCCCGGCCCGAAGTCGCCGAAGTGTTCTTAAACCCCGCCCCACAGGCGTTGGTCACCAAACTCCTGGACCAGGGAGAGATCACCCCCGAACAGGCGCAACTCGCCGAACGGGTCCCCATGGCTGATGACCTGTGCGTCGAAGCCGACTCCGGCGGCCACACAGACATGGGTGTCTCAACAGTGCTGTTGCCGGCGATCATCCGGATGCGCGATGAAATCTGCCGCCGCTGCGAATACCGCACCCCGGTACGAGTCGGCGCCGCCGGCGGAGTCGGCACTCCCGAGGCCGCCGCCTCCGCATTTATCCTGGGTGCCGATTTCATCGTCACCGGCTCAATCAACCAATGCTCCGTCGAAGCCGGCACCAGCGACACGGTTAAAGCCATGCTTCAGGAGCTCAACGTGCAGGACACTGACTACGCCCCGGCGGGCGACATGTTCGAAATCGGCGCCCGGGTTCAAGTAATGAAAAAAGGCGTATTTTTCCCCGCCCGCGCCAACAAACTGCACGAACTCTGGCGCAACCACAAAGCCTGGGAAGACATCGACGAAAAAACCAGAAACCAGATCGAGAAAAATTTCTTTGCCCGCCGTTTCGACCAGGTCTACGCAGACACCAGGGAATATTTTCTGGAACGCAATCCCCTTGAAATCGAAAAAGCCGAACGCGACCCGAAACACAAAATGGCCCTGGTATTTCGCTGGTACTTTGCCTACTCCATGCGCCTGGCCGCCGCGGGCGACCCCGCGCAAAAGGTCAACTACCAGGTCCACTGCGGCAAAGCCATGGGCGCTTTCAACCAATGGGTGAGGGGAACGGAACTGGAATCCTGGGAAAACCGCCACGTTGAAAAAATTGCCGATAAATTAATGACGGCCACCGCCGACCTGCTTAGCCAACGGATGCAACAGTTACTTCGCATCGACACATAGCGCCAGACACTGAAACTTTAAAGGTACATACAGTCAATGGAAACAGCAATTATAGGCATATCCTGTAGATTTCCAGGTGCCGGCAACTATAACGAATTCTGGGAAAACCTGATCCGGAACAAATCGGGCATTACCGAAATCCCCGTCGACCGCTGGGACTGGCAGGACTATTGGGGCGACCCAAATAGCGGCAAAAACAAAAGCCTGAGCAAATGGGGCGGCTTCATCGACGCGGTGGATGCCTTCGACATGACGTTTTTCGGCCTCACACCCAAGGTTGTACAAACCATGGACCCCCAGCAACGCATCATGCGGTGTCTTCTTAGGCGTTTTCAACCACGATTACAAAGAACTGCAGGAAAGCACCGACATCTCCATCGAGGCCCACCACTCAACCGGCACCGCCACCGCCGTCATCCCCAACCGGGTGTCCCACTATTTTAGCCTGAAGGGTCCCAGCATCCCCATCGACACCGCCTGTTCCAGCTCCCTGAACGCCATTCACAGCGCCATCCAGGCCATCGACTACGGCGACTGCGAAATGGCCCTGGCCGGCGGCATCAACCTGCTTCTGACACCCACGCGACATATATCGTTTTCAAAAATGGGCATGCTATCTCCCACCGGCAGTTGCAAAACCTTCGACGACAGCGCCGACGGTTACGTGCGCGGGGAGGGCGCCGGTGTTGTGCTTCTGAAACCGCTGGCCAAAGCCCTGGCCGACGGGGACTCCATTTACGGCGTGGTCAAAGGCAGCGCCGTCAACCACGGCGGCCGCACCTATACACTGACCTATCCCAACCCTGACGCTCAGGCCGAAGTCATTGTTGCCGCCATCGAACGAGCCGGCATCCCCGTACAAAGCCTCAGTTACATTGAAGCCCACGGCACCGGCACACCGAAAGGTGACCCGATCGAATTCAATGGATTGATGACTGCATTTGGAAAACTCGCACCGGAAGTCGACAAAGAATCCGCCTGGTGTGGACTGGGCTCGGTTAAAACCAATATCGGCCACTTGGAAGCGGCCGCGGGCGTTGCCGGCGTGATTAAAGTATTGCTGTCTTTGAAACACCGCCAACTGCCGCCATTACACAATTACAAGGCGTTGAATGCTCGCATTACTATGGATGGCACTCCTTTTTACATTGTCGACAGATTGCAACCGTGGCTGTCACGTTATGGCCACAACCCCTTACGAGCAGGCATCAGTTCCTTCGGCTTTGGAGGCACCAACGCCCACGTAGTCATCGAACAGGCCCCTGAAATCGAATTCCCCGAAATCGCCCAGCGCCCTTGCCACCTAATCTGCCTTTCCGCAAGAACGGAAGCAGCGCTGGCCCACAAACGCAGAGACCTTTTGACCTGGCTGGAAAAAAACAAACTCACAGCGGATCTCCCAAACATAAGCGCCACGCTTCTTCTGGGCCGCGATCATTTTGATTTCCGCGAAGCCTATGTCGTGAAAGACATAGATGAACTCATGAAAATGCTTATAGCCATCGAAGCTGAGGAAACTGCTGGAACACTGAAACCCACAGCTTTACCCCAATTCGGGAATACTTCGTCCAGCGACACCCATGCCCGCGACAACTACTATCGCTCGGAACAACTCACCGAAGAGTCAAAGACCGAACCGGAGGAGCGCAAGTACCGTCATCAACTGGCCCGGGAAACCTTCGAAAAATTGCTGTACAAACATGACTGT
>JARROD010000185.1:0-7520 GCA_037384225.1 Exilibacterium sp. | reverse complement strand
TTTTTTGTAGTCGGTATCAACGATCACAAAATCGGCTTCGCCCGCATCGGTTATTTCCCAGTAATGCATTAAACGTGGATTGATAACTTTAAACAAAGAAAAAAATTTACTTCTTTCTGCTTCACTGTCGGTAATCAGTGATATTTTATATTTCACAGTGCTGGGTTTCATGGTTTTCGATCCCTGCCAAATTCCGAAGGGGCAAAATAAAATATCGTTATGTGTATTTTTGAATAGAAGTACTACTAAAGAAAGGCAAAATTGTATACACAAAAAATAGGAATTCCTTTGGCACCTTTGTGCCTTTTTTATCATAAAAAATATTAGAAATTTAAAAGTCTGGCAGGATGAGTAATTAGTCAATAAATTAACGTGATATATGTCACAAAAAATAGTTTGTCTATTTTTTCTCTATTTGCGATGGTTTTATTTTGTTAAAAAAATACACGGAATCCACTATATTTCGCAATTTTTTGTCAGCTTCTGAGCAACTTGTACAAACTCAATAGCCAAAAAAATATTGTATCCTTGTGTTTACCTATCGTTGCATAAATTTTCGGCTCAGGACCGCTTCGCTCCTTCTATTGCCGCATTTTCAGGGTCGTGCCCAATTTTTCTAATCCTCACATAGGGGGAGCTATGCGCCGGTTAGAAAAAGCTGCACGCGTCCTTTTGCCCCTGGGCGCGTTGCTCTGTTTGCTGCTCTAGGCCATTCGCGGCGCAAGCGTCCTTACGTGGGGGCTGTCTCCTTAGTATAGATAGCGTCGTCGAGTGCAATGCATGAGAGATGTACGAGAAAATTCACTGGTTGCTAGTGGAGTCAGGGCTTAAGTGTATTACGCCTATGCCGCAGTAGACATACCAAGCGTGACACCAGCCCGGTGGATATTTGATACAATAGTAATCAATGCAATAGGGCTGGGCCATGTTCAGCACATCTTTAATGGGGCCTATCGATATTAGGCTGTAGGGCGTGGAGCCTATTCGATCTTTCCACAAAGGGAACAAAGGCTTTCAAATAAAACCGGAACAGATCATTTTCGCTCAGGTTTTTCATGGCTTCAAGACATTCCTGATCACCGTTATTGGCTCTGTCAAATATTGACAGGGCTTCATCCGGAGATAGTCCATCAATGTCCATAGTAATAGCTGTGGGTTCTATAACCTGCTCAGCGGATATGTTAGCTGCCATACCAAATACCCCTCAACGGCATTAATATGTATATTTTTATGGCGGTAATCTTCCAGGCGACTGGTTGCTCGGCTTGAAAGCTTTACATTTAATGGTACCTATAAAAGACGTATAAGAACTCACTTTTCCACAACAAATAGTGTGAAAATATTTTTCCAACATGCATTTCTGTGAAATAATTTTAGCTTTCATTTGCAACAAAAGCTCAATTTCTTTTGGAATTTTTATTATCACTTTTTTGATTTTTTATACATTTTTTTAAAGATTTGGCATTCGTCTTGTGAGCTATTTCGTGCCCGTTCCTAACTACCTGTGTAAAAAAACTAAAGAACGTTGTTTATTTTATGTGTGCGGTAAAATTGTTAGGGCGGGGTGTCACACCGCGGATTTTTATCTTTGTGCATTTTGTTGTGGCAGTGGTTAATAATGTGGTTGCCGAATCGCTGTACAGTTGTGGTGACTGAGTAGTTTGCGTTGCTAGCATGAAAAATAGCTTTACCCGTAGCGTGTTTTGGGCAGTTGAAGTGGTTCGTAAAAGGAAGTTGTAGGCAAGAGTGCCGCCGGGCACAAACTGAACAGGCAGCTTGCCCGTGGCAAGTCGTACTCAAAGGGTGAAGTGGTGGTTCTTATGCTGTTGGAAAAGTGCCTCTAGGTAAGTGCGCCGTTTACCATCGCGCGTAATTCCTGGCGGATAGGGTAGCTGCTGGAGGGAATCAACTGGGTCATAAAGAGAGTGATAATGTCTTCAACCGGGTCAAAGTAGAAGGTCGTGCTCGCCAGGCCGCCCCAGCCATACTCGCCGACAGAGCCATTAATCCTTGATTTGGCAACATCGAGCTTGACTGAAAATCCGAGCCCGAATCCCGTGCCCTCATAGGATGTCTCGCTGAAAGCGCCAGAGGAAAGCCCGGGTAAATCGCGGTTGCCGGGTAAATGGTTGGACGTCATAAATTCGAGTGTCTTACGCCCGATTATACGGTTGCCTTTAAACAAGCCGCCGCTGCGTAGCGCGCAGGCAAAATTAAAATAGTCATTAATCGTGGAAACCAGGCCACCGCCGCCGGAAAAATAACTCGGCTGCTGAAGGTAGTGGGAAGACTGAGGATCGTCCTGCAGTTTATAATGCCCACCCCGCGTATATTCATAGCAGGCGGCGAAGCGCGAAATATTTTCCGGCTTGACCGAAAATCCCGTATCGGCCATTTCCAGGGGGTCTAAAATATTTTTTTGCAGATAGTCGTCCAGGGGTTGATCTGCCAACACCTGTATCAGGTATCCCAGTACATCTGTGGACACAGAATAATTCCAGGCTGTTCCCGGTGAGAACTCCAGCGGCAAATCCGTCAGGTGTTCAATCAACGTGTCCAGTGTAAACCCCTGTGCAGCGTTGTTGCCGTCGAGTTTTAAGTACCGGTAGGCGGCGTCGACATTGCTTCTGTTCATAAAACCGTATGTGAGGCCGGACATATGGGTCAGAAGGTCGTGAACGAGCATTGGGCGTTGCATGGGTGTGGTTATAAACTCAGGGTAAAGACCACTTTTGTATACCCTTAAATTTTTCCACTGGGGAATGAACTTGTGGACAGGTTCATCAAGTAAACACATTCCTTTTTCGTAGAGTTGCATAAACGCGATTGAGGTAACCGGTTTGGTCATTGAATAAATACGAAACAGAGTGTCCCGTGCCACGGGTTTATTGCGTTCGACATCCATTAACCCCTGTGGTTGCAGGTATGCAATTTTGCCCTGACGGGCCACCAGCGTCAAAGCACCGGTGAATCTGCCGGTGTTTATATATTGTCGTTCGATGTGCGCTGAAATATGGGCAAGATGTTGTGATGATAATCCCACTTCTTCCGGGTTGCACTCTGTCATGAATTATCCCCCTTTGGGTGAGCTGAAATCTCGGTATTCTGTTTGATGACTGAAGGGTTTTGTTGCCATCGAAAAAGACGTGTTGCACAAACACCGGTATTGTTAATTATTGCAGAGTTATAGACACCGAGATTTGTTGTGGTGCAAAAAAAGGAAAAATGAAAGGTTTTGGTGCACAAAGTGATAAAATGTTCTGCTTTATTGATGTTGAGACGCCTACAAATTCCGGTGGTTTTACCACTAATGTAGGCTGGATAGTGGGTTTTAAGGGCGTAAGCGGCAAGGTTTTAAATTTGGCACGTTACCTGCTAGTTCCCTAACTGTAAGAAGAGCAATCGGTTTAAGATTTCAACCAGAAACCTTTACCAACTTGCTTTACTTGCAACTCTCGATTCATCGCTATTTTAAGTGCGGTGCTTTTCCAAGCCCGCACTCTTTTTTATATCGACCCCAGAATAGTAATCTTTCCGTCATTTTTCAACTTAATTCTCTACTTATAGCAAAATCTCTGCGTGCGGTGTTTATGGTTACCGTAAACCCGGCAATGACATCGAGCAGAGAGAGGGTCGTCAGGATCAGAAACCCCGGCGTTCCCATATTTTTGACCAGAATCAGTTCCAGCAGGAATACGATGAACACCAGGGTCGATAGACCGTGGTCGAGTGCGGAGGCGGCCGAGGAGCGAGTCGCTTTTACCAATTCGATAAAAATAACGATAACGCCGAACAAAATCATCATGGTGTCAACACTGAGAACAAGGGCGGCACCGGATACCAGGTTGACGGAAAACAGCACCAGGCCAAAGACTGATGATTCTTCGTGGCTGAAGATAGCCAGTAGATTATAGATGATCAGAACAACGGCGAAGAGAGGAAAATGTTTTAGTGTTTTCATGTGCGATCCTATGGGCCTTAAAATTTTTTAAGGCGGTCAAGATTATCATCTTAAGGGTGACGTAGGAATGCGAATCGGCTGTGGCGGCCACTTTTGGGTGCAGGCGAGCACCGCCGGCCACACCCGGCGCACACCGGCGATGGCGGCCTGCACGCCGTGGCCAGCAGCGCGCCGAGCGCCAGATTTTTCCACACGTTGTGCACTGATTCCTCGACATAGCGCACATCGTCTGTGATCGGTGTCAGCACCAGGCCGGCCGGCTCCAGCACTTCACGATTAATGGCCGCCACCGCTTTGATCATTGCACGTTTTATATCGAACACGTTGGAGCCGGCTTCGCGGCGCGGGAATGCATGGCGACACGCGGCGAGTTCACTGTGCCAGTGAGCTGCAACTGGCGGAAAATCGATGTCTCTCGAGCCGTTTCCACCGCTACGGGTGCTCCCTATGCGGAATTTGCGTGCGTTCCCGTGGCAGACAATAGCAGCGCGAATGACGGCAGCGACAGCAGCAGAGTATGGAGCGAGTGACTTCTCACGTTTTTTGTTTGACCGGGGTGGTGAGTGATATTTGATGGTGGCCGTTAAGTATTTTGTCGGTCCGCAAGTTTACTGGCAAGCGAATTGTCTGCACATGGTTTGGCGTGTTTTTCATTATTTCTCAGTAACCCGGGGTATTTGTGCTTTCGATCCGGACGTCCGCCTGACACTGTGCCTACCACAGGCTATTGAGAGGTTATGCTGAATTGAACGATGCTTTGCTGGGGCAGTGTGTCAGCCGACGTTGTCGTGTGACAAAACCCTATATGGCCAATTTTGCCCGGATTCGCTGCGCTGAGGTTACGACTGTTCAAAGCGATTGAATATCCAAATGAGAGATAAGCTTTTATGAGTCGATTCTGTGGAAACGTCCGAACAGAGGAAAAGTTCAAGGTTATAGACAATTGGCGGGATAATTGCCTGCTGGGTGGTGGTTCGCTGTTCACTGAACAGCCGGTATGGAATGCCGAGAACCTGGATTCCATTAAGCGATACTATGTGAACAATTTAGACTCGGGCGAAGGTAAATTTATCGGCAAACTTGAAAAACAGCTGGCGCCGGCGACAGCGGCCGCGAAAATACTCTGCGCTGAAATAATGTGGGTAATGCTGTTGTGCCTGAGCAATATAAAGCCACCCAGCAAGAGGGCCACAATCAATCGGATCCTGAGCTGGGCGGGTATAGAAATTCCACCGGGCTGCAGTCTTACCGCGGACATGGCGATAAGTGGCTTTGGCAGTGGCGGCGTCGTTTTCAGGCGAGTGCAACTCAACACCAATAATCGTTTCTATCGTTTTCTGCTCAATGTCTGTGAGATTACCATCGCTTCATGGCTGGTTGATGAAAGGACGGGCAGGTACCACTTTCGGGATTTTGTCAGGGACGACAATGCCATGGGGAGATTGTATGAAAATTTTATTTTGAACTTTTATAAAATCCACTTGAAAAACGCCAGTGTCAAAAAAGAAAAAATAAAGTGGAACGCATCGAGTGCAACTGATCCCGAACTCAAATACCTGCCCTCGATGGAGACGGATATCTCGATTAGATACGCACAACGTTGCCTGATCATCGATGCCAAGTTCTACAGTAAAACCCTGCAGACTTATTACGACAAAGAAAGTATTCATTCGGCAAACCTATACCAGATATTCTCTTATCTGGAAAACTTGCGAAGCCGTGGCGGCGGTGATGAAAACGCCGAAGGTATGCTGCTTTACCCGGCGATTGATAAGCGGATAAGGGAAACATACAATCTCGGCAAGCGCCGAATCCATATCTGTACGTTGGATCTGAATGCCGAATGGCGGTATATACACAGGGAATTGTTGGATATACCCAAAGCGTTTGAGATTTAGGCCTTCAGAGTGCGTCAATTTTTGTTCCCCCTTCTGTTAATAGCAGGGGGAGCGACGACGCCGCGTGGCGGGCCCCACGGTAGGAGGAGCGACGCGGCCAGGGGCAAAAAGGGGCGTGCTCTGGAGACCTAAATCTCAAACGCTTTGGGTATATTATAAGTGACATTTATTAAGTTAGAGTTTCCAAGCGTATTGGCAAATTAATGAATGCATTAAGCGTTATGGGCATCTGCCGCAAATCACATGGGGTCGGGGCACAAACATAGGGCGAATAGCGTCTAGGGCTTGGCGTTATCCCATGCCCTACCGTATGCTCGAGGCCGGCCCTGACAGAATTGTCACCGGCAATATTGGTTGCCAATTGCATTTGGGAAGCCGATCGGAGGTGCTGGTACAGCAGTCAAAAAATATTCATGGGGCAACTGTGGAAAAATATGGGACTATAGGATACGGATAGGTGTGCGGGGTTGATGCTTATTTCGGTAAGGCATGACTGGTTAGCGGTGATACATGTGTTTAGTTCATCGCTGATGGTGTCAGTGTTCGTATGTGTATGGTGAGTTGCTGGCTGTCATGCTGTTCATGCTGTTTGAGTTTAAACTATGATTTTTGTATCAGACGATGAAAATAACGGTTTGGGAAATTTATCGACTAGAGAACCGTCACGATCTCTTCCATCTGTAGGGGGAGAACAGTACCTGGATGAAAAAATTAGAATTGATTACCACGCTGAGGGTGCGCATGAACATTATTTTATTTCTTCAAAAGAGGTAATCGGTTTTCCCGTACTGACCTATCCAGCAAAAATATGCAGAGCGTTTAATTCAGATGTTCTTACCCAGGAGCTTTGGATGCCGGATTCGATGGGGTGTGTGGAGCAGAATTCGGAAATCTACGCTAGAGATTGCGAACAAGACTCAACAGCGCGGCTACTGGTGATTTATTATGATCCCGTGCTTCGCAGTGAGCTTGAAGAGCATATCTCAATACGAAATCCTTTGTTTCTCACTGGGCACAACTTTACTCTCTCTCCAACCTTGAAACAACTGCGTCAATCGATTATTAGATTTATGCTCGGTGAATACTCATGGGGTAAGCTGATCGCCGAGTCAATTACAACACTGGTTATTGTCGAAACCCTTAAGAGTTTCGATAAACGTCTGAAAAATTCAAATGAACTAACGCCGAAGCTGAATAAACAGGCCTTGGAGCGAGTTTTGGCATTTATCGAGGAAAATATAGATCAGGATATAGGGCTGGAGGAAATGGGAGAGATCGTATGCCTCAGTAAATATCATTTTTTAAGGTGTTTCAAACATACAATTGGCCTGACTCCATACGCTTATCTGACTCAAAGGCGTATTGAGAAAGCCAAACGCCTGTTAATCGGCACAAAAAGCTCGATAATCAATGTCGCCATCTCCTGTGGATTTTCTTCCAGCAGTCATTTTTCATCCGCGTTCAAGCGCAGTATGGGGATAACCCCCAAAGTATTTCGATTGGAATCGCAGCGTTAACGCTGTTCCTTAGGGCGCCTCTAACGGATAGATGTTGTCAGGCTGACATTGCGGCGATATTCACTGGGTGTAAATTTCACTATATTTTTGAAAGATGTACTGAAATAGCGTTGATTTTTAAACCCTACGGCCTCGGCAATGTCA
>JARROD010000184.1:0-17705 GCA_037384225.1 Exilibacterium sp. | reverse complement strand
GGCGGCCGGCGGGCAACAGGGTGTGGAGCGAGCTGTTGGTCTCTTGCGCGACGAAGTCGAGCGTTCCATGGCCCTGCTGGGGTGCCGGACGATAGCGGAGCTCAGGCCCGATAAAATACAGTACCGTGGCCGCGCCGCGGCGTATCCAAAGGAAAGCTGTTTAGTGTGAGTGTTTGGGACTATCAGCTTTAATAAGAAATACCCGAGCATCCGCAAGAAGCTGTGGGGCGGTGCGCTGTGGTCGCCGTCCTACTTCGCCGGAAGCTGCGGCGGCGCACCCATCGAGATCATCCGCCAGTACATTGAGCAGCAGCAAACGCCACACTGAAGGACGCCTGCGGCGTCCGCGCTATCCTTCCCCGCCCTAAAGGGCGAGGCTTGCCGCGCACTGGTCAATCCATTCAGTGCGTAAATTCGTTCAAAGCCGAGTAGCTCTATCAAGGGTAATAACGGGGATAATTGGTGCGTGGATAGGGTTTGAGTTTGTAGTTCGATTGCAGAAACGCCACCAGATCGATCAGTTGCTCAACGGTCATCACCTTGTTGTAATTTGTCATTCTCGACTCGCCGCCCTTTTGAATCATCGCCAGCGGATACCCCTTGGCCAGCCGGTGAGAGGGGTTGATCACGGAGGTCACCAGTTCGCCGTAAGTCGAAATGCGGGTCACTTCGCCGCCCAGGGCAATGCTCAATTCCGGTTCGCCGTTGGTCTGCAATTGCTCGACACCGTTGATCTTATGGCAGGCATGGCATTTTAGTTCCATAAAAACCATCTTGCCTTTTTCCACATCGCCATCGGGCAGTGCGAAGCCTTTTCCCGATTTTGGTCCGCTGTCACACCCCACAAGAATCAATAAGCTACTCAACAGTACCTGTACGAATAAACTGTTTTTCATTTTTTTCTCCTTAAGATCCGCCAGCCGTCAATCGACTTTGGTATTCCATACACTAAGCAGAGCATGCGGCACAGGCATTGATACGTATCAACTGATTTTCGTTCATCGATACCAATTCCCTTCAAGGCGACCGCTTCCTTATCACCTATCGTCGAGACCCGATTGCGGCGATAGGGCATCACGTAACTTCTCAATAACCCGGGGTATTGAGAAGTTACGACATCACCCCTTGACACAGATAAGCGGCTCGAGGCGCGCCACTTTGCGCGCGAGGCCTGCGGCGTCGGCGGCATCGACCACCGCCTCCAGGTCCCGGTAGGCGCCCGGCGCTTCCGCGGAGACCCCGCGCAGGGACGGGCTTTTGAACAGGATGCCGCGCGCCGCCAGGGCTTCAATAATCTCCCTGCCCTTCCACATTTTCATCGCCCGCTGCCGGCTCACGGCGCGCCCGGCGCCGTGGCAGGCGGACGCAAAAGCGGTGGGGTGGATCGCGTCGCACCCGGCCAACATATAAGAGCCGGTGCCCACGGAGCCACCCACCATCACCGGTTGCCCGGCGGCACGCAGGGGAGCCGGCACCTGTTCGTGCCCCGGGCCGAATGCACGGCTGGCGCCTCTGCGGTGCACGTAGACTTGCCGCGCGACGCCGTTGACGACGTGGGTTTCCAGCTGACAGGTGTTGTGGGAAGCATCGTAGAGCAGCGGCAGCTCGGACTTCGCAAAGAGTTCGCCAAACACCTGCCGCACCAGGTGGGTGATTACCTGGCGGTTGGCCAGCGCGCTGTTGGCAGCCGCGCGCATGGCGCCGAGATATTGTTCACCGAGGGCCGAGCGAATCGGCGCACAGGCCAGTTCGGGCTCCGGCAAGGCGATGCCGAAACCGGGGGCGGCGGCGGCCATTTGCTTCAAAAACTCGCTGCCGATCTGCCGCCCGAGCCCGCGCGAGCCACAGTGGATACTGACCACGACATCGCCGCTATGGAGGCCGAAAACCTCGGCGGCGGCGCTGTCGAACACCTCGCTGACCGCCTGTACTTCGAGGTAGTGATCGCCCCCGCCCAGGGTGCCCATTTCCTCCTGCTGGCTCAGCTTCGCCGGCGCCGAAATAGAGTCCGGTACAGCCCCCGCCACACAACCCTGCGCTTCGATGCGCTCAAGATCGCTGTGGCGTCCATAGCCGCGTTCAACCGCCCAGCGGGCGCCGTCGCGCAGCATGCGCTCAGTTTCCACGGGGCTCAGGTGCAGTCGACCGCCTCTGTCGGCGCTGAGCGGGATCTGGTGGTAAAGTTTGTCGGCGAGCGCCTTTTGCTGCGTCATTACTTCGTCGCGCCGCAGTCCCGTGTGCAGACAGCGGATACCGCAGGCAACATCGAAACCGACACCGCCGACCGCCACCACACCGCCTGCATCGGCATCGAAGGCGGCCACACCGCCGGCCGGGAAGCCATGGCCACGGTGGGCATCGGGCATGGCGTGGCTGGCGCCGACAATCCCCGGTAGGGTGGCGACATTGGCCGCCTGCACAGCGACCTTGTCATCCATAGCGCGAAGCAATTCCTCGGAGGCGTGGATAATGGCCGGAACCCGCATTTTGCCGCGTCTGGGTATCTCCCAGGTGTGTGCCGAGAGACGCTTGAGAGAAGAGATATCCATAGAAACCAGACCTGTAGGTGAATGAACCGGAGAACAGCGCCCCGGGCTCTTATTTATTCGATGGAATATCCCAACAGCTCCAGACCCGTTTCCAAATAGGTCGGCAGCAGCGGGTGTGCGATCAGGTACTCCGCCGTCTCCGGCGTCCAGTTCTCGGCGGCCTGCTCCAATGCCGCGCGCCACTCGTCGACGCTGAAATCCTCGCGCCCCAACCACAGCAGCGCAACCAGTTCCTGTTGTTGGTCCGGTTCCAGATCGTCGACGATGGATTTGAATTCTAGAAAGGTGGTGTCTTCGCCGTGCCTGGCCAGTAATTCGGTCAGCCAGTCGCCGCCGGGAATCTCCGGCTCGTCGGCAAGCACCACTTCCTCTTGGGCATGAAACTCCCGCGCCAGATCGTTCAGGCGGGAGACAGTGTCGGGATTGACATTGAGCATGGTTTTTCTCCCCGCTTGGGATTTTTGTTCAATATAAAGCCTTTATCACTTATTGAACAAGGTGGTCGGGGCTCCACCAGGGAAAAAAGGGGTCACAGACCCCCTTTTATTAATTGTTTAGCAACTGCAGGACTTGCTGGGTCTGGGCGTTGGCCTGCGCCAGCATGGCCTGGGACGCCTGTTGCAGCACTTGGGCGCGGGACAGCGCCGCGGTTTCGGCGGCGAAGTCAGCGTCGAGGATGCGCGAGCGCGCCGCCGAGGTGTTTTCGGACACGTTCATCAGGTTGGAGATGGTGAAATCCAGGCGGTTGTTCACCGCCCCCAGTTGCGAGCGAACGTCGTTGATCTCGTCCAGGGCGTTGTCGATCACGTCAATGGCGCGCTGGGCGTTATGGGCCGTATCCACGCTGATGGTATTGATCGCCGCACCGAAGGTGCCGCTGACCACGGAGTTGGCTTCCAGCAGCCCGAGCCTGGCCAGGTCGGCGTTGTCCCCCAGTTCGACACTGATGGGGTTGCCGTTGGTGGAGGTCAGTTGTATGCCGCCGGTGGTGTTGTGGGTGGTGGTGCCGGCGGTGGCCAGGGTGGTGGTGGAGGTAATCAGTGTCGCCGAGCTGTTGATAAAGCTGCGGGTGAAGTCCTGCAGCCCGGTGCCGGTACCGATAAGGTTAGTGGCGGCGCTGGTGATGGAGACGTTGATGGCGGCCTGGTCCGACTCCAGGATCAGGTTGGTGCCTAGCACCCGGGCACTGACGCCGGTGACATCGGTGTGGTCGTTAAAACCGTCCGCCAGGGATTTGGCATCGGTAATGGTCACATTCAGGCCCAGGTCGACGGTGACCCCGTTGAGGGTGATCTGGTCAAAGGTGCCGGCACTGATGACGGAGAAGTCCACACCGGTCAAATCGAGATTGACGGTGGAGAAGGTGTTGGCCACTACACCTGTGTCGCTGCTGGACTTGTTAATGGCGTCAACCTTCCCTTTCAGGCTATCGGTATCGGTGTTGTCGATGGTGACGCCGTTGATAATCAGTTCACCCACCGCCAGCGCTTCGTTGGCGCCGTTGGAGTTGGCCACCAGGCCCGGGCCGGTGATCACGCCGGCATCGACACTTTCGCGAAACCCGAGACTGTCCAGCAACGCCAGGGAGCCGGTGGAGCCGCGCTCAATGGTGATCGGATCGCCGTGTTCCGAGGTCAGCACAATCTGCCCCTCGGCCGAGGCGGTCTGGGAGGCGCCGCCGGTACTGAGCAGATCGAGGCCGGTGGCCTGCTCCACCAAGGTCGCGGCGGCGGCGTTGGAGGAGCTGCCACTGGCGTCGAGGGCAACCACGACCACCGTGGAACCGCTGTCGTTGGCCAGTACCAATTCGCCTTGGTCGTCGACCACAGCGCTGATAATACCGCCGGTGGTATCGCTGATCTTGTCCGCCAGTTCATCCAGACTTTTGGTGTCGGTGATATTGAAAATATTGTTACCGCTGCCGTCGGCGGACTGCACCGTAATACGCAGGGTGTTGCCGTTCTCCAGCACCCCATCGCCAACGGTGCCCGCCTCCAGCGAGGTAAAGCCGGAGGCGTCCACACCCAGCACATTGTCGTTGATGCTGTCGATCAGATCCTGGAAGGTTTCCGAGGAACCGGCAAAGTCACCGATACTCTGGCCGTTGATCAGAATATCGCCCTCGGCCAGGGTCAGCGTAGTGAGGTTGGCGGTAATCTCGGCGCCGAGCAGATCCACGGACGTGGAACCCATGCCCAGGGTCTTCGCATCCATGGCCTGAATCGAGATTTCGATGGTTTCATTGGCGTTGGAACCGACTTGCAGTTCCACATCCCCGAGGCTGCCGTCAAGCAGTTTCTGGCCGTTGAAGGTGGTGGTTTTGGAGATGCGATCGAGTTCGGAAATCAGCTGCTGGACTTCCGCATCCAGGGTTTTACGGTTTTCATCGTTGTAGATGCCGTTGGCGGATTGAATCGCCAGTTCGCGCATCCGCTGCAATATGTTGGTGGTTTCGTCCAATGCGCCTTCCGCGGTCTGGATCAGGGAGATCCCGTCACTGGCATTGCGGATGGCCTGGTTGAGCCCGCGCACCTGTGAGGTCATGCGGTTGGAAATGGCCAACCCCGCGGCGTCGTCGGCCGCGGTGTTGATACGCTTACCAGAAGACAAACGTTCCATAGCGGTCGTCAAGTCGTCACCGGACTTTACCAATTGACGTTGAGCATTGAGAGAAGCCACGTTGGTGTTAATGACTAATGGCATAACCTGTCTCCTATTACCTATGAATCAAGACCTTTTCTTGCAGGACTTTTAACAGGACAACAGCAACACCTGTGCCAAACTAAAATAATGCATTTAACACATTGTTTTAATTAACTATTTTTGTAACTTCCGAGGTTTTGAGAAGGTTGCCGCCGGCACGGCGTGGCCGTCAAAGAGGCAACAATGGATTCAAAGCGGCAAAGCACAACTGCAAATTGTTGCCGCTTTTTGTAATTCTTAAATAACTTAACAAGTCATTTTCTAATTTGTGGCCGCGCAGCGGTCTGAGTCGGCTTCTCAATGATCAATTTTTTCAACTATGCTGGACTAAACCAACCCTTTAGGAGTGTTTACCTTGCCCCAGACCCGTCGCCAGATTATCGATCAGGCGCTGGCATTGAGCCGCGAAATGCTGGCGCTGGCCAGTGACAATGACTGGGATGCCCTCACCGCGGCCGCCGCCAGGCGCCAGTCTGTGATGGCAGCGGGGTTCGCCGCGCCGATACCCGAATCGTTGCGGACGTACAGTATCGAGGCCATCGAACGCATTCAACACTATGACAAACAGATCAGCGCTCTGGTGGAAAGTAACCGGGATCAGACCCAAAAGTCATTGACCGAATTCCACCGCGGCCAAAAAGCCGCTCGCTCCTACGGCCTGCAGGAGTAAAAAACAAGTACGTAATCCCCCCCGAGACCCCACTATATTTCACATATATTTACTTTTGTGACTAAAATCCCAAGTTCGTATCTTTGACTTGAACGCTGTCGTCCTTATCAACATACTTACAGTCCGCGGCAAGACGTATACATCATCATGCCATTCAACAAAACCAATAACGGCATATTTGTGGATACACCGTATTTGCTGGACCACGGTGCATTCATATTTACCACTCAACAGGAAAACCGTGTAATGGACCAGACCATACATAAAAACATTCAAAACATTGTTCTGAGCCTAGTACTACTCTTGATTTTTCCTTCGCTGCAGGCAGCGGAAATAAAGCTCAGTGGCTTTGCCTCCTTTGTCGGCGGTAGAGCGATAAAACAATCAACCCTGGCCGACGGTTCCGATGCGACGTTTGTGGCCGACAATATCTATGCCAATATCAACGGCCGTCCCAACGACGCCTCACGCTATTCCGATAAATTATCCTTTCGACCGGATACCACCATCGGTTTGCAGATTCACGCGGCGCTATCGCAGGGGCTCAATGCCACCGCGCAGATAAAAGGCACTGGGGCGAATAACTTTAACGCCGATCTCGAATGGGCCTTTCTCACTTACGAACTCAGCGAGCACATGACCCTTCAGGCCGGACGTATGCGCTTACCGCTGTTTTTCTATTCCGATTTCCTCGATGTGGGGTATGCCTATCATTGGATACGCCCGCCCACAGCTGTCTATAGACTCCCCATCAGTTCCTATGAAGGCGCGTCCATTAAGTTCAAAGGCGGACTCGGTCCCTGGGACTCGGCGTTGCGCGTCTACGGCGGTAACGGCATCTCCGAAAATGCCCTGCTCGGTGATTTCAACGCTAGAGATATGCTGGGAATCGAGTTATCCACCAGCAACAGCTGGCTGCAGCTGCGCATGTCGGTGTTGAACGGTGATTTTTTTACCCGCGGCACCACCACCGGCGAAGACAATCCCATCGATGCGATGTTTGCGGGCGCCAGCGTGCATATGAATTTAAATAAAGCCTTTCTGATGGCCGAAGCCACCATCACAAAAATAAATGACGATTACCTGGATCTGTTCAACAGCTTGCTGCAGACGGACTACAACGAGTCCTACATCCTCAGTGCGGGATATGAGATTGGCGATTTTACGCCGCATATTTCCTACACCGAAATCAAAACCGAATTGACGGGTGACCTCAATCCTATTTTCGAAGGGGTAACAAACCGCTCCAATACTCTTATTGTGGGCCTGCGCTGGGATTTCCACCCCGCCGCTGCCCTTAAGCTGGAGTATTCATCCGTTAAGGAGTCTGACAATATATTCGTAGCGGCGGTCGGCAAAACCGGGGAAACCGACATTGTCAACGTTGGGCTCGATATCGTCTTTTAATTTGCCGGAGAGCAAACAATGAAATGGAAAACTCTGCGCGGTGCTCAGATAGTGGTTTGTGTCTTCTTCGGGATGATGCTGGCAAGCGTCGCCTCGGCGGAGATCGTTGTCATCGTTCATCCCGAAAATCAAAATAAAATGTCCCGCGCGGATATCGCGCGGATATTTACGGGTAAAAGCAAAAGCTTTCCAGACGGCACCAGCGCTATTGCCATCGATCAAAAAAANNNNATTGAGTTATGCAGCCTTTGCCGCTGCGGTATTGCAGATGAACCCCAAAGCACTCAAGATGTACTGGGCCCGGCTGATGTTCAGTGGCAATGCCATGCCGCCACAGGTTGTCGAGGACGGTCAGAAGGTGAAGGATATGGTCAGCAAAGACCCGGCCATGATCGGCTATATCGACTCCTCGATCGCCGATGCCAGTGTCCACGTAATTCGGCTCGAGGCTCAATAAGTAGTACTTCAATAAGCAGCACCCCAGAGAAAAGAAACCCTGGAAACAGCTGCGCTAGAGCCGGCTGAACAGAGTCAGCTGGCTCACTTTCAAAAAGCTCGCCTGCGCCGCTTCCAAAATAAGTGTTTGCGCCGACAGACGGCTGGCGGCTTCGGCGTAGTCCAGGTCCCGCAGGTCCGAGAGAATTTCCCTGCTGACCAGCTCCGTATCCAGGTGCAGTTCGCGGGTGCTTTCAATGGTGTTGGAGCGCGCCCCCAGCTCCGAGATCACTTCCAGAATCCGGGTCTGTGCGCTGGACAGATTGTCCAATGTCGAGGCCACGGTACCGGCGACCTGGTCAATGCTTTCCTGGCTGCCGTCAAACGCTTTCATCGCTTCACTGAAGCGCGCCAGTGTGGTCAGCAACCCCTGGGTATTGGCCGATTCCACAAACAGTTGATCGCCGTGCTGCGCCGGCTGGCCGTCGCTGGAGGCGGTGCCGATGCTGGTATTCAAACCGGTGACGGCGTCGACATTGGCATCGCCGCCGGCTATCGAAAAATCAATACCCGCCGGCATATGAAAGCCGACGCTGTCCACCACTACCCCCAGGTTGGCCAGTTTCGCGGCGTTGCCGTTGCCGGCGCTGTTCAACATTGCCGCCAGCGAGGCGGTATCGGTGGCATTGCCATCCAGCAACAGGGTTTCGGTCACCCCCGCCACGGTGATATCGACACTACTGTCGGCGGGCGCCGTAAAATCAAACGGCAAGCTCACCGCCGCGTCGGCGCCAAACGCCCGAGTGGCCTCCACCGCCGCCGTCCCCGAAGCCGGTTGACCGACGACTCTGAAGCTGACCCCTTTGTAAGTGAGCTCCTCCCCCGATACGTAGCGGTGATTGGCCTCGATGATTTTACCGGTGGAGCGCTCCGTGACCGTGAAATTTTTATCCGCCGGGGAAACCGCCGAATCGGCGTTAAAAGTGATGGCGATATCCTCGGGATAAAACGCATCGTAGACGGTCTGATCCACCACCCGGCCGATGGAAATCCGCAGCGGCGGATCCGACTGATTGACGGGGCTTGCGGAGGTTTGAACGGTGTTTTCACTGGCCGGGATATCCAGAAACAACCGTTTGCCGGAATCGGTCGCCGCAATCTGGGTATTAACGGAAATCTTGATCGACATCTGCCCTTCGTCGCCCTGGTAGGCAAAGCCTGTTTCCGCATCGCCGCTAAAGGCCGGCGATTCGCTGTTGTAGCCGGAAAAGATATAGTCGCCATTGGCATTGCGGGTGTTGACCAGGTTAAACAGTTCATCGAGCCGCGCGTCGACCTCGCTGGCCAGCGCCAGGTAGTCGTTGCGGGTCAGGCTTGCGGTGTTACCCGCCTGCACGGCGATCTCCTGGATGCGTTGGATCAGATTGTTGGCGCCGTCAAGCGCCGACTCCTCCAGTTGCAGGTTGGTCTCAGCAATATCGATGTTCTTGCCGAACTGTTCAATGCCCGCCAGGGTCTGGTCGAGTTTGAGAATTTTTATCGACGCCACGGGATCGTCGGACGGCTTCAGCACCCGCTGCCCGGTCGACATCTGCTCCTGGGTTTTCACCAGGGACTGATTGGCCTGGGCAATACTGCTGTTGGCGATATTGAAAATCTGCAATGTCGAAATACGCATGAATGTCGCAGCTCCCGGCTGTTTCAATAACGAGTTACAAAATACCAATCAGTCGATCAAACAGGTCCCGGGCGATGGAGATGGCCTGGGCATTGGCCGAATAAATCTGCTCGAACTTAATCAGGTTTGCCGCCTCCTCGTCGAGGTTTACCCCCGACACCGAATCTCTCAACCCGGTGGTCTGCTCGAGCACCTTCTCGGCCGCTTCCGCATTGATATTGATCTGATTGGTTTTAATGCCCACTTGCTCCACCAGTTTGCCGTAGCCGTCGGCAAACGTGGTGCCGCCGAGAATGGTTTGCGCCTGCTCCAATTCGGTGAACAACAGCGCGTTGCGGTTGTCGAGCGCGGCGTTGGCGTTAAAGTCGATAGTGAAGGTATCGCCGCTGGCGGGGCTGCCCTTAATACTCGCCTGAATGCCCAGGTAGGAAGAGGTGGCGAAGTCCGCCGCCGCGCTGTCGCCAAAGATGAGGCTGTTGGGCGGCAGCGTGCGCATGGAAACATTGCTGCTAAAGGTTACGTCCAGCCGGCCGCCAACGATAATGGTGGAGTTCGAACTATTGCCGGCACCGATTAAAGAAACATTGGGGTTGCCGGTGCCGTCACCCACATCCATGCGCTCGCCGGCGGCCGCCTCCAGTTGCACCTGAAGATCGTCGCCCTGGGTGGAAAAAACCCGCAGCTCGGCGCGCCCGGTACCGGCGTCCACCGCGCTGACGGCGTAGATGCCGAGATCTTGCAGGCTCTGGTTGTCATTGATGCGCTGGGCCAGGTAATCGTTGAACGCCACCGGGTCCGCCGCCGGGTCCGGCACCGTGGCGTTGAGTAGCGGCGCCTGGGTGGCATCGACGGTGTATTCCAGCAGGTCCTCGCCGTTGAGGGTAATCTGCAGCGGTTCGGTGTGGCTCAGTTGCAGGTTGGACAATTCGATGGCGTTGTAGGCATTGGCGCTGACGCCCTCGACATTGCTGAGCGTATTGGCGATCTGTTTGGCGCTGGATCCCTGCGGTATCACCACATTGTCTGAGCTGACGGCACCGGTGACCGGGTCAGTGGTATCAATCACCACCACTTCCGCCGGGTAGCCGTTGCTGAGCACCCCCACGCCGCTGATACCGTCGGCGCCGCCCAGGGTGGTAAAGGTGGCCGCTTCGATATTGAATCCCAACAGGGTATTGGCCTGCCCCGCCGGCGCCGGGTCGCCGTTGCCGTCCGGGTCGGCGTTGTAGTTCTGCAAGGTGATATTGCCGGTGCCGGCCGTCAGCAGGCGAAACGCCAGACTGCCGTCATCGGCGATATAGGCTCTGACATCGGTGCCGGACAGGTCATTGTTGATCGCCGTCAGCAGGGTGTCATTGTCGACAATGGCCGGTTCGTTGACTGTCACGGTAACAGTGCCGTCGTTGATGCCGCTCAAGGTGTCGCTGATAACGATATCGAAGCCAAACTGATCGGCGCTGGCACTGAAATCGCTGACGCCGAACGCCGGCGCCAGCGCCGCCGTCGGCTGCAGGGCTGCCTGGGTGACCGGCGCCCTGCCCGCCGCCAGCCCCAGCACGACGCCGTCGGCCACCACCCGGGTTTCACCGGCATCGTCACTGAAAAGGTCGTTGGCGATACCGGGAATGTAAGTCTGATTGCGCAGGGGCGGGTCGAGGTCCACCGGGTTGCCGGGGTCGCTGTTATCCAGCACGTCGTAGGTGGTGGCGGTGGTAAATTTGATCAACAGCGGCGGGCTCATTTCGCCGGCAGTGGCAAACAGTGGCAATGCGCCGCCATCCACGGCCTCCAGGCTCAGCACTTCGCCGGCGGTGATTTCACCGCTGCCGAGATTGCCCAGGGTGGTGTCGGTCAACACCGGGCTGGCGAAGGCGATGTCTTCGGGGTCGACCAGCGCCGAGGCGATATCGCGCGCGCCGGTGTGGGTCGGCTGCAGTAAAAATTGATCGCCGGCCTGAAAAGAGCCGGAATACAGGGTCAGTTCCAGCCCGTCGAATTCGACGCTGCTGGGTAAACGGGTGGGTAAAATACCGGTCCTGACCTCGGCGCCGTCGCTGAGACGGGTAATCCGGTAGAGGTTGGAGCCCTCCACCGTCATTTCATAGTCGCTGGCGGTCAGCGCCGCGGTGTCGGTAATGGTTATTCCCAGCACCTGGTCCGCCGGCGGCAGATTGCCGGCGTTCCCGGAAACCCGCGAAAGGGCTGTATCGAGGCTATTGATATCGGCGAAAAACAGACCGCCGAACTGACCTCGGAGGTCGAGACCGCTCTGGTTGACCCCGTTGAACTGATCCGCCAGCGCTATCGCCACACGGCCGATTTCGTTGTACGCCGGGCTCAGTACCTCGCCACGAAAATCGAGTAAACCGCCAATTTGGCCACCTTCCATAAGGTCGGTAACGATCTGGCTGCCGAGTTCGTCCTGAAAAGCGATATCGTTTTCCCGCGGGTTCGCCTGGCCGTCGACCAGCGCCAACTGCCGCGCATCCACGCCGACCACCAGGGACTGGCCACTGCCGATAATCACATTGACCTGCCCCTGGCCCTGGTCAAACGTCTGTATCGAGATCAGCTCCGATAACTGCCGCAGCACTTCATCGCGCTGGTCGAGCAGGTCGTTGGGCGGCGTCGAGCCGTCGCTGCCGATGGCCTGGGAAACACGGCCGTTTAAATCCGCCACCGCGCTGGACAGGGCATTGACCTCCGAGACGGCGACGGAAAGCTGATCGTTGATGCCGGTATTGATGGCATCGACACTTTCATACAGGGTATTGAAGCGGGTTGCCAGATTTTCGCTTTCGCTGACAATCAACTGCCGGGACGGTATCGAGGTCGGGTCATCGGCGCCGTTCTGAACCGCGGCAAAAAAAGACTGCAAACCTTCGGACAAACCGGTGGCGGAATCCGACAGCAGTGTATCCAAACGGTCGATATTGGTTCTGTAGGTGTCGAGCTGGCTGGACAGGGTGGTATCCACCCGCATCTGATCGGTGACGAATGCATTGACGATGCGTTCGATGGAGGCGACATTGGCGCCGTTGCCGATATAACCCGCGCCGGTGTAAGTGCCGGGACTGCTGACGATATCCGTGCGCTGGCGGCTGAAACCGGGCGTATCGGCGTTGGCGATATTGTGGCCGGTGGTGCGCAGGGCCGTCTGGCTGACCCGCAAACCGCTGATACTGACACCCAGCAGATCATTGGCCATAGGCGATTCTCACCCCGCTGGGTAGTGTGTCGGCAATGCGCAGCACCTTGTCGGCGTAATTCGGATCGGTGGCGTAGCCCGCCCGCTGCAGCGCCCGCATATAGTCTTCGGCATCGGTCCCCGCCGCCAGCGCGGGCTGGTAGCGGGAACTGGAGGTCAGGAAGTCGACGTAGTCGGCAAAGCTCTGCTGTAAACCGTCGTAGCGGCGGAAATCGGCTTTTTCCCGCACCGCCAGGCCGTCTTTGAATTCCACCGTGGTGACGTTGATACGCTCGCCCCGCCAGTGCGAATCGGCTTTGATATTGAACAGGTTGAAGCTGCTGTTGCCCGCGCTGTCGTGAAGCACATGCTGCCCCCAGCCGGTTTCCAGGGCCGCCTGGGCAATCAGCACCCCGGGGTCCACGCCCAGTTGCTCGGCGGCAGCGCGGGCGTAGGGGGAAAGCGCGTCGACAAACGCTTCAGGGTTGGCGGCGATGGCTTGCCTGGTCGCCGGCAAGGCGGGGAAGCATCGGATCCGGAAGCATCGGATCGTGAAGCATCGGATCGGGAAGCATCGGATCCGGAAGCATCGGATCGTGAAGCATCGGATCGTGAAGCATCGGATCGTGAAGCATCGGATCGTGAAGCATCGGATCGTGAAGCGTCGGCCCCCGAAGCCGTGGATTGAGTATTTTCGGGTTTGACGCTGTCCGCCGCCGCGCTGTTGCTACCATACTGCCCTTTTAACTGGCGATATAGCGTGTCGGCCAGGCCCAGACCCCGGCCTTTGGAGAGGTTCAGCGCCAGTTGATGGTCGAACATCTCCTGGTGCAGTTTCATCTCGGAACTGTTCAGTTCGTTGTCCTTGCCGAACACATCGCTGGCCGAGCGCATGCTTTTCAGCATCATATTCAGAAACAGCGACTCGAACTGCCGCGACAATTGCCGCAGCGCCTGATCCTGGTCCTGCTGCCCCAGTTGTTTCAGGTTTTGCAGCCCCTTGAGATCGGTATAGGAATCCCGGGCCTGTAGTTGCGACTGTAGTTGCGACTGTAGTTGCGCTATTGCCGTCTGATCTGAAATCATCACGTAACCATCAACGTTTTATATCACCAATAATTTTTTATATAACCAGCAATTGGGCCTTTAACGCCCCCGATTGCTTCAGGGCCTCAAGGATCGCCATTAAATCGCCGGGGGCGGCGCCCACCTGGTTGACCGCCCGCACAATTTCATCCAGGGTCGGGCCCGGGGCGAATTTGAACATGGGGTTGATCTCCTCTTCGGCGGTCACTTCGCTTTGCGGTATCACCACGGTGTCGCCCTCCCCCAACGGGTTGGGCTGGCTGACGCCGAGCGATTCCGATACCGTCACCGTCAGGCTGCCGTGGGTAACCGCCACCGGGGACACACGCACATGCTTGCCCACCACAATGGTGCCGGTGCGGGAATTGATCACTACCCGCGCCGGTTCATCGCCCGGCACCACCTCAATGTTTTCCAGCAGCGAGAGAAAGTTAACCCGCTGGGCGGTGTCCACCGGGGCATCCACCCTTATCGAAGTGGCATCCAATGGTCGCGCCACGTCGGGGCCCAGCAGGTCATTGATACTTTCGGCCACCCGCCGGGCGCTGGTAAAGTCGGCGCGGTGGAGGTTGAAAATCACCGGCTGCCCGGCGGCGAAATTGTTCTGCACCGCGCGCTCCACTAAAGCGCCGCCGGGCACGCGGCCGACACTGGGGACATTGACGGTGATTTTGGAGCCGTCGGCGCCCTCCGCCCCCAGTCCGCCCACCACCAGGTTGCCCTGGGCGATGGCGTACACCTGACCGTCGATCCCCTTCAGCGGCGTCATCAACAGACTGCCGCCGCGCAGGCTGCGGGAATTGCCGATAGAGGACACGGTGACGTCAAGTGTTTGACCCGGTTTGGCAAACGCCGGTAAGTCGGCGTGCACCGCCACCGCGGCGACATTTTTTAACTGCACCCGAGTGCCTTCCGGAATGGTAATGCCGAATTGTTTCAACATGCTTTTGAACGACTGCAGGGTAAAGGGCGTTTGATTCGTCTGATCGCCGGTGCCGTTCAGCCCCACCACCAGGCCGTAACCCACCAGTTGATTGGAGCGCACACCGGCGACGCCGGCGATATCTTTGATGCGCTCGGCGCTGGCGGCACAGGCACCCAGGAGTGAGGTCCCCAACAATAACAACAGTGCTATCCCTTTTAGCGTCGGCGGCCGTGTCGATTTTGCGGCGGGAGGTTGGATCATCATAGTGTTTACCTTCACTCTTAAAACGGAAAGTAGGCGCTGTTGAAAAAGCGCGCCAACCAACCCATTTCCTGGGATTCGGCCAGCGAGCCAGTACCGCTGTAGGAAATATGCGCGTTGGCCAGCTTGGTGGAGGCGACGGTATTGCTCTGGCTGATATCTTCAGGGCGCACGATTCCTCTGATGCGGATATACTCTTCGCCGCGGTTCAGGGTCATCCACTTTTCGCCGCGCACGACCAGGTTGCCGCTGGGCAGCACATCGGCCACGGTGACGGTAATGCTGCCCTGTAAACTGTTGCGCTGATCGGCGGAGGCGATTGGTCAACAGGCTCAGGTTTTTAAAAGAGGGCCGGGTTCCCAGCAGCGTACCAAGGGTATCGTCATCTTCATCGACTGTGGTCTCGTTGTCCTTGTCGATGGAAACCGTGCTGGACTTGGAGGATACGGTTCTTTCATTCAGTGTAATGGTAATGATGTCGCCGATTCTGTGCGCTTTGCTGTCGTTGAAAAGCGAAAGGCCGTTGCTCGGTTGATAGCCGTATTCGCGCGGGTACAGGGAACCGTCCGAGGCCGGCGCCTGCATCTTGCCGGGGGCAATCACCGGTGCGTAATAGGGATCGCCGGGCCGCGGCGGCGGCTGAATGACACAGGCGCAGAGCGAGGCCAGCGCGGCCGCCAGCAGCCAAGTTTTCACTCGCCTTGTATTCGCGATTGTTTTTACGATTGTTTTTACGATTGTTTTTACGATTGTTTTTACGATTGTTTTTACGATTGTTTTCATGTCTGTTTTCACGACTGACAACATCATAATTTCGCTCTCCCGGCTTGTGACTGCCGTTACTGCAACCTGGCTATCTACAGATTCTGAGTGACAAACTGCAGCATCTGATCAGCGGTGGAGACCAGTTTCGAATTAAGTTCGTAGGTGCGTTGGGTGGTGATCATATTCACCATTTCTTCAACGATATCCACGTTGGAGTTTTCCAGCGCGCCCTGCTGTATCGCACCCAGGCCATCTTCGCCCGGAGTGCCCTCCTGGGGATCGCCGCTGGAGGCCGTCTGTAAAAACAAATTGCCGCCGATGGCTTCGAGGCCGGCGGGGTTGACGAAATCCACCAACTGTATGCTGCCGATCTGTTGCGGTGTCACCTCGCCCTGGATGGAGGCGCTGACCACACCGTCGGAGCCAATGGTGATCTGGCTGGCGTTTTCGGGAATGTTGATGGCCGGCTGCAGGAGTAAACCGTTGGCGTTGACCAGCGCGCCGTCGGCGTTGAGGTGTAGCTGGCCGTCGCGGGTGTAGGCCACGGAACCGTCGGGCTGCAGAATCTGCAGAAAACCGCGGCCGTCGATGGCCACGTCCAGGGCCTGATCGGTGATCTGGAGGCTGCCGCTGGTAAATTGTTTTTGGGTGCCCACAACCCTTACGCCGGTGCCGAGTTGCAGGCCGGACGGCAGTTGGGTGTCCTGGGTGGTTTGGGCGCCGGGCTGGCGTTGTATCTGGTAGAGCAGATCTTCGAATACGGCGCGGTCGCGCTTGAATCCCACGGTTGCGGCGTTAGCGAGGTTGTTGGAGATGGTCGTCAGGCGGGTGTCCTGGGCGGCAAGTCCGGTTTTACTGACATAGAGCGCTGGGTGCATGGCGAGTACCTTAAATCCACGTTTTTCTTCTTACCTAAGATGTCTGCAATAGCCGTGCCGAAGCCTGAGAATTTTCTTCCGCGGCTTTCATAAGCTTGACCTGCATTTCGTACTGGCGGGCGAGGCTCAGGACGTTGGTGAATTCGTCGATGGGGTTGACGTTGCTGCTGGCGAGAAAGCCGGACACGACGCGTACATTGGCATCCACGGGGGCTCTGCTGGCGTCGCGCATTCTGAGCAGGCCGTCGGCTGACTTTTCCAGCTGGGAAAGATCGGGTTTGACGAAGCGGATGCGATCGACCTGGGCCAAGGTTTCCGGCCCCTCGCCTTTGATGCGGGCGGTGATGGATCCGTCGCTGGCGATTTCTATTTTTTCCTGTGCCGGGATGGCGATGGGTCCGTCGTTGCCCAACACCGGCAACCCCTTGCCGGTGCGGAGTATGCCGGCGCTGTCGATAGAGAGGCTGGCGGCACGGGTGTAGGCTTCGCCGCCGTCGGCTGTTTGCACCGCCAAAAATCCATCGCCTTTGATAGCGATGTCGAGGTCTCTGCCAGTGTGAAGCAAGGCACCGGGGGCGAAATGTGTGCCGGGGTTTTCGGTGAGGGCGTAGGCGCGGGTGGGCTGGCCGTCGCCGTAGTAGACGGCTTGGCTGCGGGCGCGGGCGAAGTCGGCGAGAAAGCCGTCGGTGTTGGCGTTGGCGAGGTTATTAGAGTGTATGGCCTGGGCGCGCATGTTGTGCTTGGCGCCGGTCATGGCGATGTAAAGCGCTTTGTCCATGGGAACTCCGGGTTGTTTGGGTATGGGGCTGGCGGGCAGCTTAGTTCATGTTGCTTTGATTCAGTGCAAGATCGTTGCCAGGTTGGTTTTTTTACTTGGCTATAGTAGGTTCAGCAGTAGGTTCAGTGCCAGCTGGTTATGGCGACTGTCCGGAGGTAGCCTGACACTGTGCTGACCCCGGTTATCGAGACGTTACACTTTTTTCAGTTCTTGCAGAAAAAGTGACAGGCGTTGAAGCTGCAGGATTAGTGGGTATACCCACAGAGCCGGGCAATCATCCTGTAAACCTGAACAATGTTCATTGTGTTATTGAAATTTTTCACTATTATGATAGGGACGCTTCTGCTTCAAATTACGCATGGAAAAGGTAACGCTTTCTTTGA
>JARROD010000183.1:0-7573 GCA_037384225.1 Exilibacterium sp. | reverse complement strand
GCTGGGGGCACAGCACATGGAAGCTCGATTCAGGAGGTTTCGATCATAACGAGCATCGCCAAAAGCGGCTCGCGAAGGAAGTGGAGGCCGCATTCCCTGACGTCGCGGAACTGGTTCGATTCCTTAGTGAGCGTCTCATTGATTTGAATCGTTATTGCGAGGAATCGCTTCAGTCGGCACAACTCCTTGTTAATCGGTTGATGGACAGCCAGATAACTCTGGCTCGGGAGATTTTCGACGCAAGTCAGCGTAACCCGCAATCGCCGCTGGCAGGCTACTGCTCATTTGCGCTCTCCGCGCTCTTAAGGCAAGCGCCGAGCGAAGCACATGAACGCATCGGTGAACTCATTGCGCATGATGAAGTCCATCTGCCGTTCGTCGCGAGTGCTTATTCGAAGGGCGCCCTCGTGGGTCGGCAGCTCAACGATGACGATCGGGGTATCATTCGACAGGTTTTTCGTTCGGACGACGCGTCCGTACTCGGATGCACATTGTGGATCTTTCGAGAGGTCGCGGAGAGAGATAAGCAATTCGCGATCGAACTTCTCGCCAATGCGAACCCTGCGTTGGCACATGCATCGAAAGGCAAAATATTCAGATGGCTGGATGGCGATAAGCTCATCCCGTTCGATTCGATCAGTGACGAGGATCTGGAACGCATCATCCAGCAGCTATTCATTACGCCCGATCGTCTCGACGAGTATTTTATGCGTGAGTTTCTGATGAGAACCGCCAGGCGGAACCCGCGCCAAGTTCTCGAACTGGTGAAATCCAGGCTCGACAGAGCGATAGCAGAAGACGACTGGAATTACTCGCCTATAGGTGGGCTTGATAATGCGGCGCAATCGCTCAACTTTCTACAATATCCAGAGGGCGCGACAATGTTTCGTGAGACGCTGGATTGGGCTTTGCCGAAAGCTACTGGCTATAAGTTCTCGTATCGCTTCGCTGATCTCGTTGCCGGAGTATTTGGTTTCGCAGAACCGGTTTTCACATCCACCCTTGAGTTTTGGAGCGTCGGAGGCAATGACAGGCATTTTGCGGTCCTTGCTGCCGTGCTGCGTGAGGCACCGAATCAGTTTGTTTTCAGTGAACACGCCTTCGTCGTTCGAATCTTGCGTACCGCACGATGCGTCGGTAAGTCAGCGTGCAGAGCGGTTAGCTCATCGCTGTTCTCCTCTGCGATCAGCGGTGGACGTTCGGGCACGCCTGGCGAGCCATACCCGGCTGATGTCGATATGAAAACGTGCGCCGAGCAAGTGCTCGGGTCCCTCAGCAAAGGAGACCCGGCATATGCTCTCTATGATGATATGCGGAGATATGCTGAGGACGGAATCGAGCGTGCGCTTGCCGAAGGGCGAGCCATGGATGAGGAGGACGCGGACGCATAGAGCAGTTTTTCGGATATACATGAATAATCGCGTTAGCTATATCGGAACCGCCGCCGCTATAGGCGCCCACCGAGATACTGGCGATCTGCCACTATATGCTTGACCACAAACCATTTTCCCGGCGTCAAAAATGATCGGGGGGCACCATGGATATTTTACCAGCGCATTATTTCCCGCATCAGGAAATCCACGCAGGGTTCCACCGCTTCAACCCCGACCACACGTCGGGCAAGGAGCAGCCCCTGAACCTGGGCAACCAGAAACACCGCACAAGTCTCAATATCGCATTGCGGGCTGATTTGCCCCTGATTCACGGCGGCTTTGAGGACATTGCGAAAAGCCGGCCTCAACTCCGTTATCACCTTGTGTACGTAATCGTGTATCAACTCTCCAGTAGCACTGTTTTCAAGGGCGGTGTTTTGCATCAGGCACCCATACTCCCCGACCTGGCTTGATATCAGCCTTTTGCGCAGCCTGGAAAAATACGCTTCAAGACACGGTAAGCCTCGCTCCGGCAGCAACAGCGGCTTTAGTGACTCCTGGAACACCGATTGATAATAATGTTCCAGAACCCGCAGAAACAAAGCGCGTTTGTCTCCGAATGTGTTGTAGATGCTAAACCGGTTAATGCCCAGCCCCTCCACCAAATCCTGTAACGACGTCGCCTCAAATCCATTGCGCCAAAACAATTGCATAGCGGCATTGAGTTTTTCTTCGGGGTCAAAAGCGATAGGTCGTGGCATAACCGGGCAACTCCATAAATTTAGCAAACGAATTATAAACTATATTTGACCGATCGATTAGAAATGTTTAGCATTACTAACTGGTTGTTCAGATATACCCAAAGCGTTTGCGATTTAGGTGTGCAGAGTGCGTCAATTTTTGTTCCCCCTTCTTTTAATAGCAGGGGGCGCGACGACGCTGCATGGCAGGCCCATGTGAGGGCGCTAGCGCCGCGAATGCCTGGAGCGGCTGGACGGAGCAACGCGGCCAGGGACAAAAAGGGGCGTGCTCTGTGCACCTAAATCTCAAACGCTTTGGGTATATAGACGGCCACGGCCGTTCACCTGAATTGGACCCGAGTAAAACAAATTTGGCGTAGCAGTATTTTGACGTAGCACTATTCCGGTATAGATACAAACAATTCCGGCATAGAACAACCCCCTAACACTGAGACAAGCACCCTTAAGGTAGAGCGCTGTATGAAGATTTACGAAACCTCCTCAGCTCCCAACGCGCGTCGTGTGCGCATCTTTCTCGCGGAAAAAAACATACCCATGGAGTATATTCAGGTCGACATTGTAAAAGGAGAAAACCTGTCGGCCGACTTCTTGCGGAAAAATCCCAC
Organism: Exilibacterium sp.; assembly: GCA_037384225.1. Taxonomy (GTDB): domain Bacteria; phylum Pseudomonadota; class Gammaproteobacteria; order Pseudomonadales; family Cellvibrionaceae; genus JARROD01. The sequence continues at coordinate 4,834 of JARROD010000183.1, read as the reverse complement.
CGGTAAAATACCGGTCCTGGAGCTCGACGACGGCACTCACATTGGGGAGTCTGTCGCCATCTGCCGCTATTTTGAGGAACTCTACCCAGAGATTCCCCTCATGGGCACCACAGCACAGGAAAAAGCGGTTATTGAAATGTGGCAACGCCGGGTGGAACTGCATTTTCTGTTCTCTGTCGGCATGTGCTTCCAGCATGTAACCGGCTATTTTAAAGACCGCATGAACCCCATCAAAGAATGGGGCGAGGAGGCGGGAAAACAGGCGCTCGGCTTTATGAAATTGCTCGATACGCGGCTGGCCGACTCCCCCTATGTTGCCGGAGAAACCTTCAGCATTGCCGATATCACCGCACTGTGTGCAATGGACTTTGCCCGTGTGGTGAAGCTCAGCCCCAAAGAAGATCAAACCAATCTTTTGCGCTGGCACAAACAGGTCTCCGATCGCCCCAGCGCCGGTGCATAAAAACGTGCGGGGGTAAACCCCGTTTTCCACTTCAGACCAGATAAAGGAAGCAGCATGATAGACCTCTACACCGCATCCACGCCCAACGGTTGGAAGGCCTCTGTGGCGCTCGAAGAACTCGCTCTGTCCTATAAGGTAATTCCGGTCAACTTCGCTGAGCAAGAGCAGAAAACACCGCAGTACCGGCAAATAAACCCCAACGGGCGAATCCCCGCTATTGTCGATAGAGAAGCCGATAACTTCGCCGTTTTTGAATCCGGTGCAATATTGATATACCTGGCTGAAAAAACCGGCCGGTTAATGCCCAGTGACAGCAAGGGCCGCTCGCGGGTGATACAGTGGTTGATGTTCCAGATGGGCGGTATCGGCCCGATGATGGGGCAGGCCAATGTATTTTATCGTTATTTTCCAGAGAAAATTCAACCGGCGATTGAACGCTACCACAACGAAGTAAAGCGCCTCTTTCAGGTGTTGGACTCCCGCCTGGCCGACAACGAATACCTGGCCGGAGACTACAGTATTGCCGATATTGCCAACTGGTGCTGGGTCAGAACCCATGCTTGGTCCGGTGTGGATATTGAAGAGCAGGTACACCTGCAGCGCTGGGTCACTAGCATTGCCGAAAGGCCCGCTGCGATTAAAGGTATCGATGTGCCGGGAAAATTTGATGTGGATAAAGAAACCTTTATTAAAAATGCCAGGGGAATGCTGGCCTAAAGCCTGCGAGCCCAGCGGAAAGTTGAAGCCAGTTTTCATTTCCGAACGTTCATAACCCTCACCTTGTACAGGGGCACGATATAACTTCCGGTTTTGGCCTCCGGTGCATCCCGCCTGGCGTCGTTGCAAAAACTCGACGTAGACCCACTATGCTTAAAGTTTTTGCGCCTAGTCAGACGGGCGCCTTGAAACCCCCTCTCTATCACTGATAAAAGGGCGGAAGTTATTTCGTGCACGACCCTTAAATGATCAAGGTCGAGATCACTCAATCCATATATTATCTATCCCCCCGTCGAAGTCCCACCCCTCACCGTAAATGTAGACATTGGTTATTTTAACCGCTTCAGGCCAGGCATCGCGAAGATTAAACCGCAGATCTTTTTCCCACACGCCTTGCGTCAACGCTATCGTTAAGCGTTTAAAATTTTCGCCGGTTTTATCTTTTGCTGCTTCGCCATAATTCAATGCGTATTGAATGCTTTTTTCCTCACCTTGAGAGTCTTCAACCGAAAGCACAACGTTGATCGGATACTTATTACACTTTTCCCCGCACCCCCCGTGGATACTTCTTGAGTTGACAAGCGCATCAAAGCCTATGGCGGTGTTGGCAGTGACTTCGATATCAACCGCACTGTTGATGCCGACGCGGCCATCATTGTGCTCAGCGTCGCTACGCAAGAGTCTTACGTAACCGTCATCGACATTGACCAGGCCCGGACAAACGTCAGCGTTCTGCAGTTTCCAGACAGGATTGGATGTGTAATCGTTATCATTGAAGTCATCAAAGAAAGCGTAATCATGTGAATCCTGGTCAGGTATTCCCGTTGTAACGGAAATCACCTCCGAACGCGCGGAAGTGCTGTCACCACCAAAGGCTTCCATAACAAAGGTATAGGTGGTGTCCGCTAGCAAGGGGGCATTGTCAATTTCTGTAATCAATACCGAGGTTTGAGACGCGCCGGCGATAACGGCAACCCGTTTCTCATTGCCCTGATTGTCCAGCGCGTAGATATTGTAACCCGCTATGTTATTGAAAGTGTCGATGTCTGGGTAATGCCACTCCACGCGCACGACCAGGGGCGAGACAAGTATCGCACTGTCCAGCACCGGACCTGGAAAATCCTGGGTAGGGGACAGGACATTGATAATCACCGGTAATTCAGTGTTGCCGGCGTCCCGATCGCTTGCCGCCGTATTGACACTTTCATTGATAAACTGAATCCGGTCGCGGTAAGTTCCCGCGCTTAGCCCGGTGGTGTCGATTGAGATTTGAACCTCCGTGATTGCTCCGGTCGCCAGGTCACCCCCTGTTTGGGACAGTGTTGTAACCGTTTCCTGGTTAACATTGGCGGACCAGGTTAACGGTGCATCCCCTTCGTTGGTCAAGGTGTAGTTTCGGCGGATGCTTTGGCCGGCCGTTACTGTCTGTCTGATACCACTGCCTATCACATTCAGGATTGGCGTTTGACTGTCACTGCAATTCGGCGTGATGGTTCTGGCGAACTGGGTTAATGGAACATTGACGTTGAACAGCGACACTTCTCTATTGGTAAGGAAATCGGTCACTACACTGGGCAACAGGCTCCCGAGAATGCTGTTATCGACGACATTCCAGGCCACCCCCGCGGAGAAGCCAACGGAAGGTAAAAATGAAATAGATGTTTTACATCCGTCTAGCCAGGGGCTGACTTCAACCAGGTTTTCGAGTCTGACGTAGCCTCTCAGTGGCACCGCGGGACCTGTTTGTCCGTAGATATTGAATGATGTTATTGGGCCGATGTAGGCTTCCAGCGTGTAGGGGATCTCAAGGCTGTCTGGCGCTTGAAAGTTGAAATCAGGCCCACTGATATCTGCAACTGATTCAAAGCCGGTATCCTCATCGTAAATAAAACCGGCTTTACCGCCCGCGGCTGTGGTGACACCGGTACTGACGATCGCGTTTACATCGCCGTTGGCGCCCACGATCAAGTCCACCTCTAAATCGATATAGACGGGCAGAAAACCTATAGTGAATACAAAATTTCTGTCGCTGCCGAAATTCAAGGTGGCCAGTTTAAAGCTTTGATCAAAGCCGCCAATACTTTGCTCGACATCGACACGGATATTGTTCTCGATGTTGACTTCCGGCACAAACTTAAAATATTCGAGCCCGCCAAATAGTGAAACATCAATGCCCACATCGAGGCTAACGTCTAATTCCAAAGATCCCGACGCTGTGACGGCGGGTTCCCCGTTTTGACTGACTAACACCACGGTCTGATCGAAAGTCGCGTCCAACGCCGGTTGCGCTAGATCATCAAGGGGTTTCCCTAACTCGATCCGAAACCGCTTGCTGTCTTTGCTCAATACCAGGTTAGCGCCTTCAACGCCGCGGAAAAATGCAGTTTGATTAGCCGCTACCGAATATGGCCGCGCCGCTCTCGATGCGCTTTGCGCACTCTGCTTGGTCTGATCTAAATCATGGCCATCCATGGTCTTGGTAAAAACACCGGTACCTTGCTTGACAACATCCGTAATGGTGGCGTTTTTTGTGGTAAAACGATAGTCCGTATCACTACTTTTAACAATTTCGGTGACCTGTTTAAGGTAGCCGATACCGTCGGCCAGACCGACGATGAAGTCCGCAACCTGGATATTGGACAAGTCGGCAATAAGATCGGTGGCGGTTGTATCTACGGTAACACGGACAATATCGCCATCGACGGTAGCGCTGGCCGCGGAAAGATCGAACCAGTTGTCAACGGTTTGTGCATCTTTGTATTTAAAATTGGCGATTACAGTGCGGTTGCTATCCAAGTTTACCGTGCATTCAGCCTGATTGTTGACAACATTGTCACAGCCGGTCCAACCGATAAATTCCGTATCCGGCTTGGGCGCTGCTGTCAAGATCAGAGTTTCGTTGAGACTTTTGTCGAAATAATCAAACCGGATGTTTTCAGCCGGAGTGCGATCGGTATCGACATCTATACGGCCTCGGTTGCCGGTTATTTTACCCTGTCCGAAATTTTTAACGGTAACTTTAATTTTTTGAAAATCTGAACTGAGAGGTGGATTAAAGGACAACCGCTGTCCGAATAGAGATGCCAGCCGATTCTGTAACCGAGCTGATTCACCGCTGTGGTAAGCATCGATCACGGTGACTCCATTATTCCCGGCCTGAAAAAGAGTCTGGTAGTAAAAGGCTAGTTTTAATTGATGATCCTGCCGCAGGGGCGAAAAACTGATGAGGTCCTCCGCATCGATTACACTATCACCGTTGATATCTTCGGCGATCAATATGTTCGCCAAATTGTCGAGCCTGCGTTGCACATCAGATGGGTGCAATTGATCCAGGAGTTCATTGCTATAGCGCCAGGCGATATCACTCAAAGCGGTTATTTGAAAATCCCCGGCATTGAACCGTTGTACAGTGGTTAGCGCATTGATTGTACCCAGATTGGCGATTGGCTCGTTATTATCCACACCGGTATCTTCACCGCCGCTGACTTCAACAAGCAGTAAAGTACTATCATCAATACCTGATAATGTCGGGGTAAAATAACCGTCATCGTCAGTGGTTGTTTGATAGATCTGTGTCTGTCGATCACTAAGGGCATAAACTTTGATCTCCGCTTCTGACAACGGACCTTCCAGCAAGGCTCTGCCCCGGCTTGC
>JARROD010000182.1:0-8840 GCA_037384225.1 Exilibacterium sp. | reverse complement strand
AACATCAAGCGACATCGATGGCACCCAACGGCGGGAACCACTGAAGGTAGACTGTTAGCCCCCAATCCTTTCCCCTGGCCTGGAGAGCCGGTCTTGACGGGTGGCAGGATCGAGTGAAAAAACGTATTGCTCGAGCAATCATTAATTGTCCACACTAAATAGCTTAGCTCTAACTGTGATGCGATATTCACTGGGCGTGGTCGCCAGTATTTTTTTAAACAGCCCGGTAAAATGTCCCATGTCATGATAGCCGACACGATAGGCAATTTCACTGATAGAAAGGTTGCTGGTTTTTAATAAATCCTTTGCCGTTTCAATACGAATTTCCTGTAAATACTGCAAGGGTGTTTTACCCGTAGCAATTTTAAAGCGACGGTTGAACGTGCGCACACTCATCTCAAACCGCTCCGCCACTTGACTGACTTTAATATCCCGACCGTAGTTGTCCTGCAGCCAGATTTGCGCCTGTACCACCTCTTCATCGGGGTGCCGCCGAGTGTTACCTTCAAAATAACTGGTCGACTCATAGGAGCGACGTATTTCGTGGGAAAAGTGTCTTTCCACATGATTGGCAGTGGGTTTGTTATAAAGCCTTTGGATAAAGTGCACGGTCAGGTCGGCGAGAGAATTGACGCTGGCGGCACAATAGAGGCTGCCGGCCTGGGTAATAAAATACTGACGCTTTAGCTGCACCAGGGGGTAGTCCTGTTGAAACTGATCGAAGTAGTGCCAGTGGGTGGTAGCCGGTTTGTCGTCCAGGAGTCCGGCCGCGGCCAGAAAGCAGCAGCCGGTACCCACGGCGCTTATGGTGGCGCCGTTCTCGTACTGATGGCGCAGCCATTGAAGCAGTTCTCTGTGCTGCTTCACCACCGGTCGCGGATTGCGCCACAGGGCCGGCAGATAAATTATATCGGCGTGGGGAATTTCGTTAAGGGTAAATTCAGGGGTAAACGTGAACCCCGATTGTGTCGGCACCGGCCCTGGTCTGAGCGCCGCTGTGGTTATGGAGAGCCGCGTGGCCTGGCGGTCGTGGCTGCGGGCGGCGCTCTCGGCGGCGCGCAGCATTTCGATCGGTAGCGCGGTACTGGTGGCCAGCATATGGTCGCAAAGGACGAAGACGATTGAGGGCATGGTCACGGGTTTTTGAAACCTGCATAAATGAGTTGTTTTGGCTAATATACAAAGGATTTCGAGTTCAGGGCCTTTTAGAGCGGTATTTTCAGGGGCGCGCGCAGATTTTTCTAACCGGAGCATAGCTATCCCTATGTGAGGATTAGAAAAATTGAGCACGGCCCTGAAAATGCTGATATAGAAGGAGCGAAGCGGTCCTGGGCCGAAAATTTATGCAACGATAGGGTTTATGTAACCATTGTCTATTGGACATTTAACCTAGGTAAATTAGAAAGAAAATCAATCATTTTCTTTATTTGACCGTTATACCACGATTTTTGGCTTATATGACCATTCATTCATGCCAATCTCTCCCTAAACTTTCATTAATGAGGGTTACTAGTCACTTGCCACATAAGCGTTGATTTTCGACCCTCAATATCAGTTTTCTATGGGAGGGTTTCCTGCGATATGTCCAGCTTACCGGTAATTGTTGGTTTTGGTGGGTTCAGTGCGGCCGGCCGCAGTTCTTTTCATCACGCTTATCGGCGTATGGTCCTGGAAAGCCTGGCGCCGGAGGTTCGACGCGAAACACTGACCGGCCTGGCGACCATGATGAAGCTGGTAAGGTTTGTGGACGGGCACTATTGTGATGCTGATGGCAGGCGTTATTCCCCGGCTGATATTGAAGCCACGTTTGCACAACAGATAATGGATTCCACGCTGGTGCGCAGGATCGAGCCGCAAAGGTTCGATCCGGATGCGGTGCTCTGGCACAAGAGCGTCGCTATGAACCCGGAAGCGGGTAAGGTGCTTTCCTTTACCACCAGCGTCAGGCAGTTGCCGGAGCCGGTGCCTTCCTCCTGGCAGGTCACCGCAGTGGAAGGGGAGCAGGTACGGGTGGAAATTCGAGATCATTGTGAAGTCAAGGTCGATAGTTTTCGCGAGTCTCCGGTAAAGTCGGCGGGTCAATTGCCGAGCGGGTTTGAACCGGGGGAGCTGTACAATTCCCGCTTTCACCCCCGCGGATTGCAGATGACAATTGTGGCTGCTTCCGATACGGTTCATTCAATGGGTATTGACTGGAAAACCGTTGTGGGCGTGGTCAGGCCCGATGAAATTGGCGTTTATGCCGGCAGCACTATGAGCCAGCTCGACGAAGCCGGTTTTGGGGGGATGTTGCAATCGCGCCTGAAGGGTGGGCGCGTCTCCTCCAAGCAGTGCCCACTGGGTTTGAATACGATGCCCGCTGATTTTATCAATGCTTATGTCCTCGGTAGCGTCGGAGCCACCGGCAGTACCACCGGCGCCTGCGCGAGCTTTTTATATAACCTGCGATTGGCGGTGGAGGATATCCAGAGCGGTCGTCGCCGGGTGGTGGTGGTGGGTAACAGTGAAGCTCCGATTACCCCGGAAATTGTCGATGGTTACGGAAGCATGAGTGCGCTGGCGAGCGACGATAAACTGAAGCATCTGGACGCTACAGACACGGCTGACAACCGCCGGGCAAGCCGTCCCTTCGGTGAAAATTGTGGTTTTACGCTGGCGGAATCGGCGCAGTACTTTGTCTTGATGGACGACAAACTGGCGCTGGAATTGGGGGCTGAGGTGTACGGGGCGGCGACCGATGTCTTTATCAATGCCGACGGCTTTAAAAAATCTATTTCGGCCCCTGGCCCCGGCAATTACATTACCGTGGCCAAGGCCGTGGCCGCGGCGCGGGCGATCTTGGGAGAAGAGGCGGTGCGCAAGCGCAGTTTTATTCAGGCCCACGGATCCAGTACCGCGCAAAACCGAGTCACTGAATCCCTCATTTTTGATCGGGTAGCCAGAGCGTTTGGTATCGAGCACTGGCCGGTGGCGGCGGTTAAAGCCTATGTTGGTCATTCCCTGGCCCCAGCCAGTGCGGACCAGTTGGCTGCTACTCTGGGGGTATTTAAATACGGTCTGATTCCAGGCATTAAAACGATCGATAGGGTGGCCAGCGATGTGTTTGCCGAGCGCCTCAATATTTCCACCACTGATACGGATATGGGGGAAGACTATCTCGAGATCGGATTTTTGAATTCCAAGGGGTTTGGGGGCAACAATGCAACTGCGACTATTCTGGCACCTGCGGTAGTGAAAAAAATGCTGCACAAACGCTACGGCAGCACGGCTTATGAGCGTTATTTGAGTAAGCTTGAGGATACGCGCTGTAAAGCTGAGAGCTATGACCAGGCGGCTATTCGCGGGGATTTTCAAACTATTTATCAGTTTGGGCAAAATATGATCGATGACACTCAATTGCAGATCGATGCCGGTCAATTGGTGGTTCCGGGTTATGCAAACCCTATTGATCTGCAATTGCCGAATCGATTTGAGGATATGATTTAATCCTTATTTTGCCACTTTATTGAGAAGTTACTGGCGACTGAGTTATATTACTGCTTGGTCACGCTTTTGGAGTTTGCAGTCCCTATGAACACGGAAGTCGGCTCACGTCTACAAATTGTCCGCATGCTAAACGGTTGGTCGCAACGGGAACTGGCGAAACGTGCGGGTGTCACCAATAGTACTATTTCCATGATTGAGCAGGGGCGCGTCAGTCCCTCTGTCAGTTCTCTACAAAGAGTGCTCGATGGGGTACCCATGAGCCTTGCCGATTTTTTTACCATGAAACTGAATGCTGATACCGATGTCTTCTACCGAAGGGAGGATATGGTGGAGTCGAAACTGGCCGACGGTGGTATCAGTTGGCGTATGCTGTCGAGCAGTCAATCCAGCCGCACCATGTCTATTAAACATGTGGTTTATTCTCCGGGCAGCGACACAGGTCCGATGCAGGTCAGTGAGAGCGATGAGGGTGGTATTGTTGTTCAGGGGCGCATTGAGGCCTATGTCGCCGGCCAGGTGCGCACCCTGGAGCCGGGCGAGGGCTACTATTTTGAACGCTACCTGCCACACCGGTTTCGCAACCGCGGCAGCGTCGACTGTGTGGTGGTAACTTCCATCCATAACTGACTGTCGGCGATATTGCCAACAGTGGTTTAAACGAGTGTTTGAATGACGTTATACTAGCAGCCTTCGCTCCCGCGGGGTGATGCTAACAAAATGACAGATAACATCTATGGCCTGCTCCTGTGGTCGGCCAAGGGATTAACGAGGTCAATCATGATATTCCAAGGTAAAGCTATTACGGTGCGGCAGTTGGAACACGGCATCGCGGAGCTGAGATTCGATTTGGAAGCTGAATCGGTCAACAAATTTGATATTCAGACAGTCAATGATTTGAGCGCGGCGATTGCGGCGTTGGAAAATACCCCCGGCCTGAAAGGCGTTTTGGCCACCAGTGGCAAAGGCGCCTTTATTGTTGGCGCTGATATTACCGAGTTTGGCGCCGTATTTGAACAGGGGCCGGACGCGATATCCGGTCACTTGGCGAAAAACAATGAAAACCTGAACCGGCTTGAAGATCTGGCGGTTCCCGTGGTGGTGGCGATCAATGGTTTTGCGCTGGGCGGCGGGTTGGAGTTCTGCCTCGCCTGTGATTATCGCGTCGCCGCTACCGCCGCCAGGGTTGGTTTTCCGGAAACCCGGCTTGGGCTTATTCCGGGTTGGGGCGGCACTGTGCGTCTGCCTCGGCTGGCGGGGGTGGAAACAGCGGTGGAGTGGATCGCCTCGGCCAAGGATCAAGCTGCCGCGCAAGCCCAGAGTGTTGGCGTAATCGATAGCGTTGTGCAGCCGGAGCTGTTGCGCGATGCAGCCCTGCGGGTTTTGCAACGCTGTATCGACGGCAAGCTGGATTACAGCGCGCGTCGGGCGCAAAAGAAAGCGCCTTTGCGGCACAACGATACCGAGTCGTTGATGGCGTTTGAAACTTCAAAAACCTTTGTCGCCGAGCAGGCGGGAGCCCATTATCCGGCGCCGGTCACGGCGGTAAAAGTCATGCAAAAAGCCGCTTCTCTGGGGCGCGAAGAGGCACTTGCGTTGGAGACCGAAGCGTTTACCAAAATGGCTCAAACAGAGGTAGGGCAATCGCTCGTAGGTATTTTCCTGAATGATCAACTGGTGGGCAAAAAAGCCAAAGGTTGGGAAAAACAGGCGGATAAAAAGATATCCCGGGCCGCCGTGCTGGGGGCGGGTATTATGGGGGGCGGTATCGCCTACCAGTCGGCACTGAAAGGAACGCCGATTAAAATGAAGGATATCGCCCAGACCGGTATTGATCTGGGGTTGTCGGAAGCCAGTAAGTTATTGTCGAAAAGGGTGGAGCGCGGACGTATGTCGGTCGCGGAGATGGCGGCGGTCTTGACCCGCATCGAGCCCACCCTGAGCTTCGACGGGTTCGAGAGTGTTGATGTCGTGGTCGAGGCGGTGATCGAAGATCCCAAAATAAAGCATAGTGTTTTGGCTGAAGTGGAATCAAAAATCGCCGAGGATTCTATCGTTACATCCAATACATCGACCATTTCCATTAGCTACCTCGCCGAAGCTCTGCAGCGGCCGCAAAATTTCTGCGGAATGCATTTTTTTAATCCAGTACACGCCATGCCTCTGGTTGAGGTCATTCGCGGCAAAAAAACGTCGGATACCGCGGTCGCGCGCACCGTAGCCTATGCCAATACCCTGGGCAAAAAAGCCATTGTGGTGAAAGATTGCCCCGGATTTTTAATCAACCGGGTACTGTTTCCCTACTTCGCCGGGTTTTCACTGCTGGTTCGCGACGGCGCTGATTTTCAGCAGTTGGACAGGGTGATGGAAAAGTGGGGCTGGCCCATGGGACCGGCTTATTTACTGGATGTTGTCGGCATAGATACCAGTGTGCACTGCGAAACGGTATTGGCTGAAGGTTTCCCCGATCGCATGAAAAAAAGCTTTAAAGGTTGCACCGATGTTATGTATGAGGCGCAGCGCTTTGGGCAGAAAAACGGCAAAGGATTTTACAACTATGAAACGGATAAAAAAGGCAGGTCCAGGAAAGTCGTCAGTGACGAATCCTACGCGTTACTCAAGCCCCATGTGAGTGAGCGTCGCGAATTTTCCGAGCAGGAGATTATTTTCCGCACCATGATTCCCATGGCGACCGAACTGGCTCGCTGTGTGGAGGAAGGCATTGTGGCGTCGGTTGCGGAGGCGGATATGGGCTTGATTTACGGGCTTGGTTTCCCTCCCTTCCGCGGTGGTGTGCTGCGCTGGATCGATACCATCGGGTTGCAGGTTTTCTGTGATACCGCCGATAAGTACGCCGGGCTGGGCAAACTTTACCAGCCTACTGCAGGCATGCGCGAACGAGCCGCTACCGGTAAAAACTATTATGCCTGATGGGGCTCAGTGGATTACAGGAGAAAGAATATGAGTTTGAATCCAAGAGATGCTGTGATCGTCGACTATGCCCGCAGTCCCATGGGGCGGGCAAAAAACGGGTGTTTTCGCCATCTGCGCGCCGATGATCTGAGCGCGGCGGTTATCAATGGACTGCTGGCCCGAAACCCCACGCTCGATCCGGCCACTATCGAAGATGTGATCTGGGGTTGTGTGATGCAACGGGATGAACAGGGATTTAACATCGCCCGCAATATCGTTCTGTGTGCGGGGCTGCCCCATGCCCTTCCCGCGCAAACGGTCAACCGCCTGTGCGGTTCATCGATGTCTGCGTTGCAGACCGCCGCCGCCAATATCATGGCCGGCCTCGGCGATGTCTACCTGGTCGGCGGTGTAGAACATATGGGGCATATCAATATGAATGAGGGGTTGAACCCTAATCCCCGGTTGGGATTGTCGGTTGCCAAAGCGGCCGGTTCTATGGGGTTGACGGCGGAATACCTGGCCCTATTACACGGCATCACTCGCGAGCAGATGGACGCTTTCAGTGCCAGGTCCCACCAATTGGCCGCCAAAGCCCGGGCGGAGGGAAAGTTTGACCGGGAGATCATCGCTGTCGAAGGGCATGATGCCGACGGCGTTTTAACGCGGGTTGAGCAGGATGAAACCATTCGTCCCGAAACCACAGTGCAAACGCTGGCGGCACTCAAACCTGTTTTCAACCCAAAGGGCGGCACGGTGACGGCGGGAAGTTCTTCCCAGGTGACCGACGGTGCTTCGGCGATGCTGGTCATGTCCGCTGAGCGGGCCAACGCGCTGGGGTTGCAACCGATCGCCAGGATTGTTTCCATGGCCCTGGCCGGTGTCGATCCTTCCATTATGGGCTACGGACCGGTGCCTTCTACGCAAAAAGCTTTACGGCAGGCGGGCCTCACTATGGACAATATCGATCACCTAGAGCTCAATGAGGCTTTCGCTGCCCAGTCTCTGGCAGTATTAAAGGATTTGGAACTGCTCGATAAAGTGGATGAAAAAGTCAACCAGTACGGCGGCGCCATCGCGTTGGGACATCCATTTGGGTGTTCCGGGGTGCGTATTACCGGAACCCTGTTGAGTGTTATGCAGGAAAAAGGGTCGAGACTCGGTGTTGCTACCATGTGTATTGGGCTGGGACAGGGGATTACCACAATTTTGGAACGGGTAAACTAAGGGACGTGCACCACCGTTGCTGACCCCGGGGCGGATTCAGGCGGACCCGCTGCCTACGGAACGTGCGCGTTCCTACGTCCCGGTTTTAAACCTCCCGCGTGATTTCCGCTATGGCACCTCACCTGAAACGTGAAATAGTAATAATACTCCCCCGCGCTGTTGTTTTACTGTAATTTGTAGTTTGGTAGTATGGCCAGGCTGGCATTTGCATGTAAATATCGACGGTGTGACTGCTTTTTAGACGTTTTTCAGTATGGCGGAAATGTTCTGTGGCGTCTATCCATGAAGCACCATGTAAAGCTGCTACACTGTTGCTATGCAACAAAGCGCTTTGTGTGTCCGCGTGCATTTTGAAGTGCGTCAACACAGGACTCGGGCTCAATAACTAGCGCTGCAATAATAATCCTGACAGGTCTTTGATATGAATTCGAGTGAACAAGCAGAAGTTTTGCAGCATATGGAAAAATTTGGCGATGTTCTGAATAATTTGACGCATAATCTGTTGTTGCGCTTACTATCGGGGAAAAAACTGGAGGTTAATCCACTGCTTAACACCGATAGAATGATGGGGATGCTGTCGCGAAGTGTTAAGGTCGATCCGGGGGATGTGTTGCAAAAGCAACTGAGCTTCATGGAAAAGCAACTCAACTTATGGCAAAACGCCGCTAAAGCCATGACCGGAGGTGATTTCGATTCGATCGTGGAAGAAGCCAAAGGTGACGGCCGGTTTGTCGATGAAGAATGGAAGCAAAATCCGTTTTTCAATTTTATCAAACAATCCTATCTTCTCAACGCCGAATTGTTGCAGCAAACTGTCGACTCCCTGGAGTTTAAGGACAATAAACTGTCGCAACAGTTAAAATTTTACACCCGCCAATATATTAATTCGCTTTCTCCCAGTAACTATATTCTTACCAACCCGGAAATCTGTCGCGAAATTCTCGAAACCAAAGGGGATAACCTGGCCAAAGGCATAGATAACTTCATTCGGGACCTGGAAAGCAGCCCATTTGAAGCGCTAAAAGTCAACCAGGTTGATGTCAACGCATTTACTGTGGGAGAAACACTCGCATACACCCCGGGAAAAGTTATTTACGAAAACGAACTTATACAACTCATTCAGTATTCGCCCGCTACCGAGCAGGTTTACCAGGTGCCGTTGCTGATTATCCCGCCGTTTATCAATAAGTATTACATCCTCGATCTGGACGAAAAAA
>JARROD010000181.1:0-14296 GCA_037384225.1 Exilibacterium sp. | reverse complement strand
TACCGACTTGGCCGGAATGGAGCGAGTTACCCGGGGCCGGAAAAAGTCTCACTAACCGAACGACTGATAAGCGATGGATGACGAACAACTGTTGCGCTACAATCGCCAGATCATGCTCCCCGAAATCGATATCGACGGGCAGGAAAAACTTCTTGCCGCGCGGGTTTTGGTGGTCGGGTTGGGGGGGCTGGGGTGTCCGGCCGCCATGTATCTGGCCGCTGCCGGCGTGGGCACACTGGTCCTGACCGACGGCGACGAGGTAGATCTGAGTAACCTGCAGCGGCAAATCGCCCATACCTCGGATCGCATCGGGGTGTCAAAGGTTGAGTCGGCAGCGCAAACGCTTGCCGCCTTGAATCCCGGTGCCAATACCGTTTGTCTGCACAAACGCCTGGAGGGTGCCTGCCTGGAGCGGGAAGTGGCGGCGGCGGATGTCGTGGTCGACTGCTCTGACAATTTCACCACTCGTTTTGCTGTCAATCGCGCTTGCTTCGCCCTGGGGACACCACTGGTATCCGGCGCCGCCATTCGTCTCGAAGGCCAGATTTCCGTATTCGACCCTCGCGACAGCCGCTCACCCTGTTATCAGTGTTTGTACGAAGAGGGGAACGATGACAACCTGAGTTGTGCGGAAGCGGGTGTGCTGGCGCCGTTGGTGGGTATTGTCGGTACGGTACAGGCGCTGGAGACAATCAAACTGCTGGTCGGTTTTGGGGAGGGTCTGATTGGGCGCCTGCTGATTCTGGATGCCAAATATATACAGTGGCGTGAGTTTAAACTACCAAAGGATAATCGGTGTCCCGTGTGCGCCAATTACTAAGGAAGAGTATATGTCAAATACCCGGTTTGATGTGGTGTTCTATGGCGAGATTTTGGAAAACTATAATATCGACCGGGTTAAAAACGGGTTTGCCAAACTGTTTTCCCTGAGTGAAGACCACATTGAAAAAATATTTAACGGTGGGCGCACGACACTGAAACGCAATGTGGACAGTGCGACCGCCAGAAGATACCTACAGGCCCTGGCGCGGATCGGTGCCAAAGTAAAGCTGGAGCCGCAAAATACAGGCTTTGGTAATAAGCGACAGGCTATTAAAAGATCGCAGCCGGCGCCAGGGTCGAAATCAGGGGCGAAATCAGGGTCAAAAAAAGGTGCGGCCACTCGCGGCCGAGAGAATAAAACACCGCGCCCTGGCGTAGGCAAACGCCCAGACAAGCAGTATTCCGGTAATAAACACAAGGTTAGTCACAGGCAACCGACGCAACAATCCTCTACCAGCCCAAATGCCACTGCAAAATCGCCGGCGCCGGACAGGGGCATAAGCCACTCCCACATCGACAGTGTCCATGGCATTCCCCAGGGGTTGGAGCAGGGCAATTATTCCGCGGCCGAGGCGCACGCGGAAGCGGAGTATCTTGATAACGTCAAACACCCTTTTCAGTTTGCCGGCAATGGCCTGGACTATTTTCGCCTTTGGTTAGTGGACTGGCTATTGACCCTGCTCACTATAGGTATTTATTCCCCCTGGGCAAAGGTTAGGTGCAAGCAGTATTTTTACAACAATTCCCGGCTGGAGGACATTGGTTTTGAATACCTCGGTAACCCGGTGAGTATTTTAAAAGGGCGGGTCATTGTGATGGGGTTTATTATTGTCTGGCTGCTGTTAAGTGATATGCACCCGTTACTGGGGGTTCTTACGGGGCTGGTCTCCCTGGTTTTTTTCCCTTGGTTGTTGGTGCGCGTTTTGACGTTTAACGCTCGCAACAGCGCCTATCGAAATATTCGATTTAATTTCGATGGTTCCGTGTCGGAAGCGGGCAAAGCGTTTATTGTCTGGCCTCTGCTGGCCCTGGTCTCGGCGGGTGTGCTCGCGCCCCGGGCATTGTACGAGCAGCATAAATTTATTGTCCAAGGCCACCTTTATGGAACCGAACGGTTCGCATGCAAAACCGCGGTGCAGAACTATTACTCGCTTGTGATCGTGGCCATCAGCGTTATTGTTGCCGCCGCCGTGGCATCTGTGTTGACCAGCATGGTTCTGGGCCGGCCGGCACAACCGCCGCTGGTGGCTTTAGCTGTGGTTGCCTGCCTGTATGTCTGCGCCTATTTTACGGTTCAACAGACCAACCTGCGATTTAATACCACTGCGCTGGGTAAGCAGAGGTTTCGGGCCCGCATGGATTTTAATTCCTACACGGCTCTATTTCTGACCAATATCCTGGCCCAGGTATTTACCCTGGGATTGTTTACCCCCTGGGCTAAAGTCCGCATGGCCAAATATAAGTCTGCGCGGATAAGTTTTGTTTCAGCCGGGGAATTGGATGACTATATTGCGCAAAAGCATTTACAGGTCGGGGTGCCCGATAACAATATCAGCGGATGGGCGGAGCTGGAAATCGGCATGTGAATTTCTGATCCTGGGGATTGTTCTGCACCGCTGTCCCGCCAGTTATTTACGGGCGCTGAAAGAGGCGATTCAGGGTACCGCGGCTATTCGTTGAACCGGGCGGCAATGGCGGTCGCCTTTGGCGACGCCTGCAATGCAGCCCCTTCCCTTGGTCTATCCGGCCAAGACTTCGGCCTGTTTATCCTCCTTGAGCGCCTGCTCTATCAGCGTTGCTGCTTCAGATAGCACTGAGCGTGTCGCGTTTTGGGCTGCCTTGGGGCGTTGTTTTCGGATTGCCTCGTATATTTTCGCGTGATCTTCGACGTCGGCGACGCCGACACCTTTAAGCCGGTTGGTATAGCGGATACTGACTCGCAGCGCGGTTTCTGTAAAGTTACGCAGTTGAATCATAAATCGATTATGGCTTGCCAGTAGAATACTGGTATGGAAATCGATATCCGATTCCAGCGGGTCATCCAGACCCTGCTCCGCGTCACGCATGCGCTCGACGGCTTTGGCAATGGGGACCCAGACCGATTTATCGGGACTCTGTGCCGCCAGTGCGGCCGCCTCGGGCTCGATGGCGAGTCGCATCTGGGTAAATTCCCTCAGCAGCTCCAGCGATGGCCGGCTGTTGAGAATCCATCGCAATACATCAGGATCGAACACATTCCAGAGGTTCTCGGGCAGTACGCGAATTCCCTGTCTGGGGCGCGAAGACAGCAGGCCTTTGGCGGTCAGCATTTTGACTGCTTCACGGGTGGCACTGCGGCTGACGTTGAACTGTTCACAGAGTTCCGCTTCCGACGGCAGCCCTTGTTCAGGGCGAAATGTGCCTTGAATAATGGCGATGCCGAGATCGTGGGTCATCTGCTGGGTGAGATTGTGATTGGTACTGGTGCGATTATGCATAATTAAACAGCGGGCTCCGGCTGTTCTGTGGTTGTACCTATGGTAAGTCAACCTGGGTGATTTTGCTATCAATTAGAGTGGAAATTGTAGCCGCATGGCTATCTACGCACTCCACAATACCTCGGTTGCAATATTAAGGTATAGGTGGATTTTTTCAATCCAATATGATAATAATAGTATTTATATTATGAATTGGCAATTGTCTCGCCAGCCGGTTTGCTAAAAATGCGTGCAAAGGCAACCTCAATTGCGCGTATGAGCGGCACCGCGTTTGGCACCGTGGTTCTTCACGTTTCTCCAGAGGCTGAAGCCGGAGGCGCGCTGGCGGTGGTGCAAAACGGCGATGAAATTGAATTGGACGGCCAACGGCGGCGCCTGGATGTACTGATTTCCGAACAGGAACTGAAGGCAAGGCTGCAAAATTGGCAAGGGCCACAAACCTCCAAAAAGTATAAGCGCGGCTACTATAAACTTTACATTGATCATGTATTGCAGGCCGAACATGGCTGTGACCTGGATTTTCTGGTCGGTAAAAGCGGTTCAAAAGTTGAGCGGGAGTCACATTAGTGTATAAATTTACTCGATACGAAAGCCTGTTGGACGCTCATGTATTCATTACCGGCGGTGCTACCGGCATAGGCGCGGCATTGGTGGATGCATTTTGTTCTCAGGGAGCGAAGGTTAGTTTCGTCGATATTGATGAGGACAGTGCCACGGCTCTGATTGATAACATCGAAAAGGCCAGCACGGACGGGGGAGCCATCCACCGCCCCTGGTTTCGCAAGGTGGACGTGACCAGCGTCGAGGCGTTACAGGACTCGGTCGCGCAAGCGTGTTTGGCACACGGGCCGGTGCAGATTCTGGTCAACAATGTGGCCAACGACACGCGCCATTCTCCCACCGAGGTCACCGAGCAGTCCTGGCGTCAGTGTATGGCGGTGAACCTGGATGCCGCTTTTTTTGCCGCTCAGCGGGTATTCGAAGAAATGCAGCGCACGGCAAAGGGGTCGATTATCAATATCAGCTCCATCAATGCCCTTCTGGGGCCGGCCAATATGCCGGGGTATGTCACCGCCAAAGCCGGTTTGATCGGAATGACCAAAGCCCTGGCGAGAGATTTCGGCGACAGCGGCGTGCGCGTCAATGCCGTGGTGCCGGGTTGGATTGTTACCCCGAGGCAATTGGATACTTGGTTGACGCCGGAGGAGGAGGCCAAATGGATGGAACTGGTTGCCCTGCGGCGCAGAATCATGCCCGAGGATGTGGCCAGTCTGATTTTATTTTTAGCCTCGGACGACAGCGCCCTGATTACCGGCCAGAGCTTTGTGATTGACGGAGGCAGAACCTAAGGAACGTGCCCGGATAGAAAAAATAACACCGATGAACTGCGAGATGAGTGAATTTTATGAGCAGTGAGTATTTTGTCGCTGTGGACTGGGGCACCAGCACCATGAAGGCTTTTCTGTGTCGGTACCTGGACGGAGCAGCTGAACCGCTGGACTCTGTGGAAGGCCCGGGTGTGGGTCAGTTGCAGGGGCCAATAGAAGAAGCATTGTTCGCTTGCCTCGATCCCTGGCTGAAAACCTACGGCAAACTTCCGCTCCTGCTCTCGGGTATGGCGGGGTCAAATATCGGTTGGGTCGCTACGCCTTATGTTCCCTGCCCTGTTGCTCCAGTACCGCTTTTTAGCAAATGCCACGCTTTCAAACACTGTGGTCATCAGGTTGTGATTGTACCGGGTGCTATAAGCCGGGAAAACGATTTGATGAGGGGCGAGGAACTGCAGATATTCGGTTGGTTGAGGCTGCAGGGGATTGGCCCGGAGAGCAAAAGCCGCGACGGTGATCATCTTATTTGTTTGCCGGGCACCCACACCAAATGGGTGCTGCTGCACAATGGAAAAATAGAAACATTTATGACGGCTCTGACCGGTGAGTTGTTTGCTCTGCTGCAGGAACACAGTGTACTGGTGCCCAAAAAAGCGTTATCTGAAAACAGCGAATCTGATAAAACGGAGCGCAAAAAATCCTCCTATATTGATAACCCGGAGGCATTTCTGATGGGGGTGGGGCAGCTGCTGAACGCCCCCGAAGAGAATTTGATACACCAGTTGTTTCGTGTCAGGAGCCAGCAAATATGTGGCAAACTCCTCGAAGCGGATGCACGTGCCTACTTGTCAGGGCTGCTTATTGGCGCCGATGTAATCGGCGCCGTAAAGAAATATCAACCGTTGTTAAGTGCCTTTGAAAACGGCCGTTCTCTGTCGTCTGGAAATGGTTGGAAAGACCTTGAGCGGCCTGCGCATAAGGTGACTTTGCTGGGCAACAAATCACTGTGCGGACTGTTTTCCGACGCACTGGCAGTCGTTGGATATGAATCCGAGATCTGCGATGTCACCGAGATTACATTGGCCGGTTTTGCCGCCGTTTATGAAGCCATGATAAGATGATAGCCTGAGATGTTAACGAAAAAAGAACGCCCTTGTGAAATTCAGACATTATTCCCGAGCATGCCGCTCGTGGCTATATTGCGCGGCGTGCGGCCCGAAGAGGTGGTCGATATCGGGGAAGCACTTTACCGCGCCGGTTTGCGCTTTATCGAAGTGCCGTTAAACTCCCCTGAGCCGTACCAGAGTATTGCCCGTTTAAACGAGGCATTGGGCGATCGCTGTGTGTGTGGCGCCGGCACTGTGGTCAATGCCGATCAGGTGGACGCGGTAGCGGAAACCGGCGCGACTCTGGTGGTGGCGCCAAATACGGACGCTGCGGTTATAGGCCGGGCTTTGGAACTGGGATTAACCGTTATGCCGGGTGTGGCAACGGCGACGGAAGTATTTCAGGCCTATCGCCTTGGGGCGCGCTATTTAAAATTATTTCCGGCCTCCAGCTATGGCGTTGGGCATGTAAAAGCCCTGAAATCAGTCATGCCCGAAGATGCGCGGCTGCTCGCAGTAGGTGGCGTCGGCGCTGTTAATGCCCGGGAATGGTTTTCCGCCGGCATAGATGGTTTGGGTGTTGGCAAAGAGTTGTTTACCCCTGGTTTCGACGCGGAAAAAGTTTACCGAAACGCTATCGAACTTGTCGCTGCGGTTAGCTAAGCGCTGACGTTGATAAAAATGAAAAAACTACAAAGCTGAAATATTGCAGTATTGACTATAATAATAGGTTTGCGATGAACATGTCTCTAATTGATATAACCGTATTTTCCCTCTATGTTGTATTTTTGTTGACCACTGCCTTGTGGGTGTCGCGCGAAAAGCACGGCCACGAAAAAAATGCCAACGACTATTTCCTCGCCGGCAATAGTTTGCCGGATGAAACTGGCATCGCTGGTCGAAGGCGCCATGAGAGCGAGCCGACAATTGGGTTAACATCCTCGAATTTGGGGAGAGTTTCTCAGCGGCCTATTCACTGTACGGTGGCCTTAAGGCGATTGCCTTTACCGATGCGATCCAGGTGATCTTTCTGGTTGCGGGAGGACTGTTTTTGTCCTTTACCACTCTGAATATGGTCGCGGATGGAGAGGGCGTATGGGCGGGTTTTGTCAATTTGATGGCGGTGGCGCCGGAAAAATTCGACATGATTCTCACACCGGATAATCCGCATTATGCCAGTTTACCCGGCATCTCGGTTTTGGTCGGCGGCATGTGGGTAATGAACTTTTCCTACTGGGGTTTCAATCAATATATTATTCAGCGTACGCTGGCCGCAAAAAATTTACGCGAAGGACAAAAAGGCATTGTCTTCGCCGCCTTTCTCAAACTGTTGATGCCTGTGATCGTGGTGCTGCCGGGGATTGCGGCCGTGGTTTTGGCGCCGCAGTTGGAGCGCCCCGATCTGGCCTACCCGACTTTGATGGCGCTGATGCCGGTAGGACTGAAAGGGCTGGTTTTTGCGGCCTTGGTGGCGGCGATTGTTTCTTCCCTGGGGTCAATGACCAACAGTATCGCTACTATTTTTACCATGGACATCTATGTATACTATCGCCCGCAGAAAAAATCTGAACCAGATTTTCAACGCCATTTGGTGGCGGTTGGCAGGGTGGTCAGTTTGACGGCATTGGTTGTGGCAATGCTTTGTGCCAAGCCCTTGTTGGGTAGTTTTGACCAGGCGTTTCAGTATATTCAAGAGTTTACCGGATTTTTTACACCGGGAATCGTTGTGCTGTTTCTGTTGGGTGTCTTTTGGAACCGGGCGACGGTGAACGGCGCATTATGTGCCGCCCTGGGCTCGGCGATATTGTCTATTGTATTTTATGTTTTTTGGCCGCAGTTACCGTTTATCGATCGTGTCGGATTGGTATTTTTACTGTGCCTGGGGGCCGCGATTGTTGTTTCTCTTGTCGAGAGTAAAGGGGCTGAAAACAACGGTGTGCATAAAAACGCCGTTGATTTATCCGATGTGGATATGTCGACAGACGGCTCGTTTAACTTTTCGGCAGTGTCGGTAGCCTTGGTTCTGACTGCCTTCTATGTGGCATGGTGGTAAGAGGCTATCCGCGTAGACACTGCCCAACGGCAGCACTGAGAGAGTAGCTTATCGGTAGGGTTGACAGTTCATGCATTACTGTATGAAAATGCAGCAATGCATGGGCTGACTGGTTGATCCGATATAACACTCTACGAAAGAAACTGTGAAGCCGGAATTGAAAGCGGAATAAAGCGCAGCATAAAAGGTGATGTAAAAAAGTGACGTAAAAGGACTCGGGGCTATTTCCAACCCCGATAACCGCTTTACACTGATTAAAACCGTTGCGGAAGATGATGGCTGGGGTGAGTAGAATAGTACAAACCCGTTTAAAGCCAACGTCCCTGTCGCTACCTCTTCCCTCAAATGGTAAGCCCGGTCTGTGTCGGAGCGGGCTGTGATTCTTGCATTCAATGGCGACATCGTTTGAACATAACCAGCCCCGCCACCGTGCCGGTTAGGTCAACCTCCCTGTTGAAGTGCCTCTCCCTGAAAGCATCCGGCTCCCACTGCCCGTAAATCTTGCCAGCGTCCGTACTGGCGAATCGTCCCTGATCATTCCCCCACTGCCCGTAAATATTGTCAGTGTTCGTACTGGCGAATTGTCCCTGATCATTCCTCCACTGCCCGTAAATCTTGCCAGTGTCCGTACTGGCGAATCGTCCCTGATCATTCCCCCACTGCCCGTAAATCTTGTCAGTGTCCGTACCGGCGAATCGTCCCTGATCATTCCCCCACTGCCCGTAAATCTTGCCAGCATCCGTACTGGCGAATCGTCCCTGATCATTCCCCCACTGCCCGTAAACCTGGCCAGCGTCCGTACCGGCGAATCGTCCCTGATCATTCTCCCACTGCCCGTAAGCCTTGCCAGCGTCCGTACTGGCGAATCATCCCTGATCATTATGGCCTGTATCCCTGGTTGGACCAGTGTCCTTGCTGTGGCACTTTCTCCAACGGGATGTGGACCCTTCAACAACCCGACCGAGCCAGCATCCTTGCGATGTCACTTACCCCTGCTAAAGTTGTGCGTTATCCCTGAGATCCGTAGCCCCTTCCCTCACACCGGCCGAATCGACATCCGCTATCCAACAAATTCCTTGGATCCAAAATGTAACAATGTCGAATCGTAGTTGCTCTCAAATTTCCAGCAGAATGCTATAGATTTCCGGCGATTTTGTGGTGCAGTTACGCGGAATACACAGGCGGGCGCTTTGTGGCACAAATAACATCAGAGGATATTCACACACTCATCCCAGCGGTCTGAGGTTGTGGAAACATTGTACAACCGAGTGTCTGAACAACTTACGGTACAGTAGTGGGGTTCTCATCGATGGGGTTCACATCGACAGGCATAGTGGAAAATATCGCGAAGTTGAGTTGCGTAGCGTTATAAATTTCCGGCAGAATGTTTCACATTTCCGGCACTCTGACAATTTTGGCACTTAGTAACATACACAATGAAAAATAAAGAGGATTGTGGAGCCCTTTTATCAACCCGCCGGGGTATTTGACACGTCATTCAGTTTTATGGAAGCCCCGGACCCATGTTTAACCCTTATCTCTATATAAGCATCTGTGGTAAGCGGCTGTTGGTGTTGTGCTTTCTCATGGCATTGGCGCCCTCGTCCCTGTGCTCCTCGTCCCCCCATGTAATCCGCTTCAATTATCTTACTGCTGAAATGGGGTTATCGAACAACGCTATCAGCAGCGAAGGTCAGACCATTGTGCAGGACAAAAACGGTTTTTTGTGGTTTGCCACCCAGGATGGGTTGAACCGCTTTGATGGCTATAACATCAAGACCTACAGGCACGATCCGGCAAATCCGCATTCGCTGTTGGATAATTTTGTCACCACCCTGTACGAGGACAGGCAGGGGTTTATCTGGGTGGGAACCTACTATGGCCTGGACCGGTTCGATCCGACCACGGAGCGTTTTACCCACTTTTCGCCCGGCCATTCCACCAGTCCCATTTTAGCCATTATTGAAGACCAGCCCGGAGCGCTCTGGATTGGAACCGAACACGGACTGCAATATCTTAAGACAGCGTCTGGCAGGTTTACATATTACCGGCACGATAACAGCGACCCTCACAGTCTGAGCAACGACTTTGTCAAGGCTGTGCTAAAGGACAGCCAGGGCACGCTCTGGGTGGGTACCGACGATGGGCTCGACCGTTTCGACCCGGCAACAGGGCGGTTTGTGCATTTCCGCTCGGCTCGCACCGATTCACACAGCCTTAGCAGCGACTCTATTTACACACTGCACGAAGATCGACGGGGCAATCTATGGGTGGGAACCAATAACGGGCTCAATCGCATGGGGCCGGCACGGCGGCGGTTTATTCGCTATCTGGAGGACACTGGCGCGTCGTCCACCCTAAGCGCCAATCATATTGTCAGTATTGTTGAGGACCGGCAGGGCCAGCTATGGATAGGCATTTACGCTGGCGGCATCGCTCGCCTGAACCCCGAGACCGGTGATGTCTACCACTACCCATACAAATCCGGTGATCTCCATGGGCTGAGCAGTAATAATGTGGCCGCCCTATATATTGACAGGCAGAACAAGCTCTGGGTGGGAACGGTGGGCGATGGTATCTGCTATTTTTCTTTGAATGCATCCAAATGGGGACATCAAAAAATTTTTACGGAGGACAATGGCAGCCAGACCCTACTGGTGGCACTGATCGAGGATCGTCGAAAAACATTATGGGCGGGTGTATACGGCGGCGGAGTCAGCCGTTACAACCCCGATACCGGGCAATTGATACACTACTACCACGACGATAGCGACCCCTACAGCCTGAGTGATTCCCGTGTTATGGCACTGTATGAGGATAGCCGGGAAACGATGTGGGTAGGTACCTCCAACGGTCTCAATCGCTTCGACGCCACCCGCGAACGCTTTGTCCCTTACAAAAATGGCGCGCTGGACATTCTGGCAATCGCCGAAGACCACGAGGGGCGGTTATGGATTGGCAGTCTTGACGCCGGATTGAGCTGGCTGGACAGGGACAGTGGCCAGCTTGTCCGTTTCAATGGAGGTCAAATCGATTGGGGTGTGAGAGTTCTGCATGCCGGCCGCGACGGTACGCTCTGGATTGGAAGCACCAGGGGGCTCACCCGATTGAGACAGGATAAAACACTCACCCACTACCGTCACAACAGCGAAGACCCCGACAGTATCAGCCACGATCATATTTCTTCCATTTATCAGGACAGTCGAGGGCTACTCTGGGTCGGCACCTTCGGGGGAGGTCTCAATCGTTTTGATATCAACACCGAGCGGTTTCACCGCTATAGCGAATCAGACGGACTGGCCAGTTCCACGGTTTACGGTATCCTGGAGGACGACCAGAACAACCTGTGGGTGAGCACGACCCAAGGTCTATCCAGGCTCAACCCGGAAACGGAGACGTTTACCAACTACAGCATGGAGGACGGATTGCAGGATAATGAGTTCAATCAGGGCGCCTTTACCAAAAGCCGAAGCGGGGAATTATTGTTTGGCGGTATCAACGGGTTCAACCGTTTTCATCCTGAAGAGATCAGAAACGCCCCCGCGGTGCCTCCTGAAATCCGTTTTACGGATTTTCGGTTATTCAACAAATCCGTGCCCATTAGCGATGAGAGGCAAGGAAAAACCGATCAATTCCGGTTGATTAAGGCTATTCACACCCAGGATGCGCTACGGCTTACGCACAAAGAGAGTTTTTTCACATTCGAGTTTGCAGCCATCAATGCCCTCAAACCTAAAAGTATCCAATACGCCTACAAGTTGCAGGGCTGGGACAAAGACTGGATCTACACCGATCACACCAACCGCCTGGCCACCTATACCAACATTTCGGCGGGCGATTATATTCTGCAGGTAAGGGCCATCGATCAGGATGGCCAGTGGGGTGAGAGCAGCGCGGCCATAGTACTCACCATATTGCCGCCCTGGTGGAAAAGCGCCTGGGCTTTTCTGTTGTATGCCCTGCTGGGGATTATCGCCATTTTTTTAACTATCTGGTTGAGAACCCGCGCGTTGCAACTGCACGCGCGCCAGTTGGAGAAAACCGTTTTACAGCGTACCCGGACCATCGAAGCGCTGCTGACAAAAAAGGAAGAGCTGTTCGCCAATATATCCCATGAATTTCGCACGCCGCTCACGCTCATTACGGGTCCGATCAGCCAGGTTCTTCGGGAAAGCCGCAGTAAAAAGATAAAGGCGGTGCTTGCCCCCACGCTGATAAACGCCAGGCGTCTGTTGCGCATGGTGGACCAGTTGCTCGACCTGGCGCGGCTGGATTCCCCCAATATCGAACAGGACACCCGCGTGAATGTATCGGCCCTGCTGGAAAACATTCACATGAGCATGCACAGCCTGTTTCAGGAGCGGGAGCTTTCCACGTCGACCTTTATTGAACCCGGTCTGGTGGTAAACGCCGGCATCGATGCGCTCGAAAAGATTATTGTGAATCTGCTGTCCAATGCCATCAAGTACACTCCCCGCGGCGGGCACATAGAAATTTGCGCCAGAGCCTCCGATGATGTAGTGCACTTCTCCATAAAAGATAACGGGGTAGGCATTGCTCCGCAGGAGCAGGAAAAGATTTTCAACCGTTTTGTGCGCCTGAGTGCCCAGACGGAAGACCGCGCACCGGGTGCCGGCATTGGTCTGGCGCTGGTGAAACAACTGGTTCATTTCCTCAACGGCAGTATCAGTGTGGACAGTGAGCGTGGAGAAGGCGCCTGCTTCACCGTGAGTCTGCCCCTCGCCGGCACGGAGGTTGAGCGAGAGAAGGATACCGTCGCCACCCGTTCCCAATCCGTTGAACAGGAAATCGAAGCATTGCGGGAGGCCCGTTTACCGTCGAATGCTTCCGACAGTGGTGACAGTTGTACTCAGGAGGATAGGCCTCGGGTGCTGATAGTGGAGGATCACCCGGAGATGCGCGGCTTTATACAGCAGGCGCTGGCCAGCCAGTATCGATGTTTTCTCGCCGACGACGGCTTGAGCGGTATTAAAACAGCGCTGGAGGAGGTACCCGAGTTGATCATCACGGATCTGATGATGCCCAACAAATCCGGTTTCGAACTCGCTAATGTGGTGCGCAACGATACGCGCACGTGTCATATACCAATCATCATGCTCACCGCCAAGGCGGATGAACAAAGTCGTCTGCAAGCCTGGAAAAGCGATATTGATGATTATGTGGAGAAGCCGTTCGATGCAGGAGAACTGCTGCTGCGCTGTGAAAACCTGATCAGTATCCGGCATATTCTGAGCCAGCGTCTGGGTACGGCGTTATCGTACACGGCGGCGGCGGATATACCCGCCCTGCACGAAAAAGACCGCGCGTTTGTCGAGAACCTGAGGGAACTGGTCACAGCGCACTACACCGACAGCCAGCTCAACGCCACCATGATCAGTCGTGAACTGGCGATGAGTGAAAGCCAGCTGCAACGGAAAATCAAGGCCCTGCTGGGGCAGAGTGTGCCGGATTATATTCGCTCGTTTCGGTTGCAGAAAGGCGCCGAATTGCTGCAACAGAAGGGGACATTGATTACCGAGGTGGCGTATCAGGTGGGGTTTTCCTCGCCCAACTATTTTAGCAGTTGTTTTAAGGCGCATTATGGGATTACGCCCAAGGCTTATCAGGCGGGGTGAAATGTTTTTTCCCTCCTTAAAAATTGTCGCAGGTAGAGCAAATGCTCAAAATAAACTCTAGGCAGTGACTCACAACTTGTGTTTCGTTTGTTCAAATTTTGGGATATTTTCTTATCAGTACTTGTAATCGTAGTTAGTGATCCACAAGCTGATAACATTAATGCTGCAGCCAATGTCAGTAATTTCATCATGGTATTACCCTCAATATTTATAACGCTTTACGCACTTGAAATATCGTTATGATACTTCGAGAGCTGAGGCGCGGGACGGGGTGCTTGTTCATTTAACCAATCCCCTAAAGCCTCAAGGATTGTCGTCAATAAATTTCACCACTACCTGTGCCAACTTTTCTCCCTGATCCTCCTGCAGGAAATGGCCGCCTTTTTCAATCGTGCAGTGTTGCTGCCCTTGCGCACCGGGCACCAGTTTTTGAAAAACCTTTTCTCCGCCTCTGGTAATTGGATCGGCGTCGCTAAAAGCCGTAAGGAAAGGTTTGCGCCATTGCTTCAGCACTTCCCAGGCCGTCAGGTTGCTCTCCCTCGCCGGGTCGTCGGCCGCAATCGGAACCAGCAGGGGAAATTGCCGGGCGCCCTCTTTGTATTGTTCATCGGGGTAGGGCGCATCGTAGGCCGCAATTACCGCCTCCGGCAATTCCACGGTTACAGCGCCGTTAATGATTTTACCGGCGGGAAAAACCGGCACCTCCTGAGAAAATTTTTGCCAGTTGAGAAAAGCCTCCCCCGGCGCCTGATCGCCCGTGGGCAACCCCGTATTAGCCGCCACAACACGGGCAAAGCGCTGCGGATTCGCGGCCACCAGGCGCAGGCCGATCAAACCGCCCCAGTCCTGACATACCAGGGTAATCCGATTCAGG
>JARROD010000180.1:0-13350 GCA_037384225.1 Exilibacterium sp. | reverse complement strand
CAATGAACTTTCCACTCATTTCGAAGAGCTACTCCGTGAAGAACGGGAGTGGTTCGCCGGCAATGGCCCGGTTTTTACCATGACGTGGTCACCACAAGCGGGTTGGCCGGTACGCTATGTCTCGGAAAATATAAGAAATATTCTCGGCTATTCGTCATCGGAGTTGACCGCCGCCGATTTTCAATTTACGGATTTGATTCACTCCATTGACAGACAGCGTGTTGTTAACGACGTCAGGCAGAATATCGGGTCGGGTATCGATACTTACGAACAATCCTATCGGCTGCGCCTGAAAAGAGGTGCTTACCGCTGGTTTTATGGCTATAACAAAGTGATGCGAAATCAGCGGGGTGAGGTAGATAATATACGTGGCTATATGTTTGATCAAACCCAGCTGAAAGAGAGTGAAAAAGCACTCAATACCGAGCGACGGCGGTTATCGGAGATTATCGAGGGTGTGCAAATCGGTACTTGGGAATTGAGTGTAAAAACCGGCAAAATGCGCATCAATGAAAGGTCGGCTGAAATTATCGGCTACAACCTGGAAGAACTTGAACCCGTTAATACTCAGACCTTGATCAATCTTGTACACCCGGATGATGTGGAGAAAATCCACTATCTGCTGGGAAAATGTTTCAAGCATGAACTGGAGAGCTATGACTGCGAGACTCGGATAAAGCACAAGAAGGGCCATTGGGTGTGGGTTCATGATCGTGGAAAAGTTGTCGGATGGACAGACGATGACAAGCCGTTATTGGTATCGGGCACATATGTCGATATTTCCGAAAGAAAAAATGCGGAACAGGCAATAAATGAGTTTTCGGAATTTCAAAAGCTTGTCTTTGAAAATATGCCCCTGCAGCTATTCGTTAAGGACGAACAGGGCCGCATCGTGCTGGCTAATTCCCGTTTTCTCAATTTATTTCCTGAACATTTGCGCTCCGGTATTGATTGTTCCGAAAAATGCAGGGAACAACTCTTGAAAAATGACAGGCGGGCTTTCGGGACGGGCTTTTTTGAAGTGGAAGAAACGGTAAATAGTTCCACCGGGGAGATGCGTACGTTTTGGACAAAAAGAATACGTTTTAAAAATGCGGAAGGCCAATCCTTTATCCTGGGTGTAATGATGGATATTACTGACCGGAAATCGGCAGAGGCAGCAAGAAATGCCTTGAGAAAGCGACTCAGCGTCGCCACCAGGGCGTCCGGCATGGGCATCTGGGAGTGGGATGTCGCCAACAATGTTCTCGAGTGGGACGACAAGATGTTTCAGCTTTTCGGAATTGAAAAATCTCAATTTGTCAACACCGGAGATGCCTGGTTAGAGTGGCTGCATCCGCAAGACCGCGAGCGTGTCAAAAGTGAAATACGACTGGGGTTGCACGGGGAACAGTGTTTTGATACCGATTTTCGAATCGTTTCGGCAGATGGCGAGGTCCGCCATGTGAAAGCCGCCGCCATTGTGGAGCGCGACAGTAATGCCAAACCTGTGCGCATGATCGGCACCAAATGGGATATCACACAGTTAAAAAATGCTGAGTCGGAACTCGTTAAAGCCAAAGAGGCCGCAGAGATAGCGGCCAACTCAAAAAGTGAGTTTTTGGCCAATATGAGTCACGAAATTCGTACGCCTATGAATGGTGTACTTGGTATGCTCAGTATCGCGCTGAAGTCAGCGTCTGATAGACAGCAAAAACGCCGGCTGGAACTGGCTCAGGTCAGCGCAAAATCCCTGCTCAATATAATCAATGAAATATTGGACTTTTCCAAAATTGAAGCGGGTCGGGTGGAAATTGAGTGCGTGGAATTTGACTTGCCCAAATTGTTAAGTGATATAACGATGAGTCTAGTGCCGGCCGTACATGAAAAGGGTCTGCAAATAGTACTGGATGCGGCCGATGTTGAAGAAAACTTAGTGGTTGGCGATCCGAATCGACTCAGACAAATTCTCACTAATCTGCTGAGTAATGCAATCAAATTTACAATGCGCGGCGAAATTTTTGTCCTCGCGGGATTAAAAGATGTAGGCAACGAAAATTTGGAGTTCAATTGCTCCGTAACCGATAGTGGCATAGGAATAGAGCCGGAGAAAATCCCAAAACTTTTCGATCCCTTTTCTCAGGCAGATTCATCAACCACGCGAAATTATGGTGGTACAGGCCTGGGGCTCTCCATCGTCAAACAGCTTTGTCGATTGATGGACGGTGGTATCACCGCGTCCAGTTCCCCGCATAGAGGGAGTTCATTCAATTTTCATATCTTGTTAAAGAAAAGGAGTTTGAAATCAAAAAGGAAAAGTTTCAATTTGGATCGTTTAAAGGTGTTTGTAATTGATCAGCATGAAAAAAGCCGTGAGACGATACGGCGACAAATGGAAGCCTGGGGTGTTACCGTGAGCGCCTTTGCTACACCAAACAGTTTTCATTGTGCCGAAATACATGGGAACCTTACCAGTTTTGATCTCGTCTTTATCCATCAGAAATCGGTCGAAACGGAAAAGGTGGGATTATTTGACAGGCTTAATAATTGTGCGAAGTTGAAAAATGCGACGCGCATCCTGATAAGTGAAACTATAGACAGCGCTGACAACTTTAATTTTGACGAGTTCGGTTTCAGCGTATGCCTTCCAAAACCGATTACCCCGTCGGGTTTGCTCGATACTATTACTAACTGCACTGCTAAAAGTAATGAAGATAAATACTCTATAAATGGTAAATTAAATAATGAAACCGGGGATGATTCAGTTTATGCAGGACCGTTCAAATTCAGTCATCGCATTCTGTTGGTTGAGGACAATAAGATAAACCAGGAAGTTATGGTTGATATCTTGGAAGATGTCGGACTCACTGGAATCCGCGCTAATAACGGTGCTGAAGCTATCGACTTGTTGCAAACCAGCGCTTACGATGAACCCTACGAATTGATATTGATGGACTGCCAAATGCCAGAGATGGATGGCTATCAGGCAACGCACGCTATACGAGCCGGACTTGCTGGAGCGCATTACAAAAGCATAAAAATAGTAGCCATGACCGCCAATGCGATGGAAAAAGATAGACAAAAGTGCATAGATGCCGGAATGGACGATTACATCTCAAAGCCGGTGGATCCAGATTTGGTAGTGGAAAAATTATTACACTATCTCGAATCTGGCCGCGTAGAGCAACTATCGAATGACTCGAATGACTCGAATGACTCGAATGACTCGAATGACTCGAATGACTCGAATGACTCGAATGACTCGAATGACTCGAATGACTCGAATGACTCTGGCTCCACGACTATTGAGACTGCTGCGGATACTAAGGTTTGGAGTAAAGCGGACTTGTTAAAGAGAATCAGTGGTAAAGAGCCACTTATGTACGAGTTGATTAATATTTTTCTCGCTCAGGCAGAAAGGAGAAGCGTATTTTTTGACAATGTAAAAAAACCGATAGATGTAAAAGACATTGTTGAATTTGCCCACTATTTGAAGGGCAGTGCAATGAATTTAGCCTGCGATAAACTGGCTGAGATATCCGAATTGACCGAAGTCGCCGCGATGGAAAATGATATCGATAGGCTCAAGGTTTTGTTACGTGAATTGGAATTGGCGACACATGAGGTTGAAACCTATTTTACCGACTTTTTAAAGAAAAAAACCACATCCGGCGTAGAGGTAGTTAATGCTATTTAGGGGTGTGCACGAAAAATCATCCTTAAAGGCTTGACTTTTTGACGGAAATATATATTGTACTAGTACATGAATACAGGTGATTGCTACAAAACAGAACTAATAGACCATTTGCTGGCCATCGAAGACCCGGCGGGAATGGACGTGGCCCTGCAGAGCCTGCTGACGCCGGCGGAATACAGCGAGATCAGCAAGCGTCTGCAGATTTTCAAACTCCTGCGTGCCGGTGTACCGCACCGGAAAATTGCCGAGACCCTCGGTGTTGGCATTGCCACCGTATCCCGCGGCTCCCGCGCCCTTAACCACGTTCTCCGGTGAACGCTTTTTTTGGACCGATTCCATGTCGAAACGCCCCCAACCCTTTTCTCTGCCGCGCAAACCACACTATGTCAAGCTCCCGGCGTGTGACTTTTTTCTGTTGTTCAAAAAAATCGAAAAGCGCTTCGCCACCTGTTTCATGCTCGAATCCCTCGGTGAGGAAAGCCATATTTCCCGCTATTCCATCATCGGTTTCGATCCGGAGAAAACTCTCTACGGCAACGGCTCCACGCTCAGTATCGAAGACCGGAAGGGCAGAGTGGAACACTACGAGAGCGAGAATCCCTACCTGCTGCTGCGCGAGATTATGCCGCAAAATATTATTTCCCGCGGCTACGCCGGTGGGTTGACCGGTTATCTGAGCTACGACGCCATGCGCTATTTCGAACCCACCCTCAAACTCAAGCGCAGCGATGATTTCGATACCTTCCGCTTTGGACTGTTCAAGGACGGCCTGATTCTGGACAAAATGACCGGCGAGGTGATCTATTTTTATTACGAAACAAACCGTTGCCAATACCTGCAAAACCTGATTGAAACCGACTACGAGGGCAATGGCCCGCTGTCCATCGAGCTACAGGCGGACTCCATGAGCCGGGAGCAACACGCCCAGGCGGTAGCCCGGGTCAAGGGGGACATTATCGACGGGAAGATTTTCCAGTGCGAGGTCGGTTTCAAAAAGTGGATGCGGATTGACGGCGACACTATCAATATCTACGACCGGTTGCGCGAGGTGAACCCCTCGCCGCAGATGTACTATCTTAAATTCGGCCAGCAAAAACTGATCGGCGCCAGCCCCGAAACGCTGTTCCGGCTGCGCCAGGGTGAGATGGAAACCTTCCCGCTTGCGGGCACCGCCAGGCGCGGCCGGGACGGGGAGGAGGACACCTGTCTGGCCCGCACCCTGGTGAACGACCCGAAAGAGATTGCCGAGCACAGTATGCTCGTCGATCTGCACCGCAACGATATCGGCCGCGTGGCCCGCTTTGGCACCGTCAAAGTGCGCAGTCTGATGGACATCAAACGTTTCAGCCACGTTCAACATATTTCCAGCGAGATCGTCGGCATCATCGCCGAGGATGAAGATATGTTTACCGCGCTGGCCAGCAACTTTCCGGCCGGCACCCTGACCGGCGCACCCAAGATCGAGGCGATGAAAATTATCGATGATCTGGAAGCCGATGGCCGCGGTCCCTACGGCGGTGCCGTCGGTCATTTCTCTTTCAACGGCGACTGTACTTTCGCCATTCCCATTCGCACCGTCTTCGTCAATGGTGAGCGGGCCTATGTCCAGACCTGTGGCGGCAATGTCTATGACAGCAACGCCGAGGACGAATACGAGGAAATTCGCCGCAAGTTTGCCGGCACCCGCCTGGCGCTGGCGCCTTTTATCCGCGAGGATCTTGCCAAGGAGACATCCGCGTGAACGTCCTGATTATCGACAACTACGATTCCTTCACCTATAACCTCTACCAGTTTGTCGGCGAGATTTTGACCGCGGCTAAAAACCGGGAGCGGGTAGCGGATTTTTCCATTCGGGTTGTGCGCAACGACCGGGTTACCTTCAAGGACATCGAAGCGATGATGCCGGACCGTATTATCATTTCACCGGGGCCGGGTTCGCCGGAGGATAAAGCGTATTTCGGTGTTTGGGGGTGTGCCTGGGCATGCAGGGTATCGTCCATGTGTTCGGCGGGCGGGTGGTGAAAGCGCGGCTGCCAATGCACGGCAAGGTCAGCCCGGTGTCCCACAACGGTGCCGACATCTTTCACGGTGTGCCGGATCAACTGGAAGTGATGCGCTACCATTCGCTGATAGCGCAAGCCGAAACACTACCGGCGTGTTTAGCCGTTACCGCCGCTACTGGCAGCTTGCAGGTACGGGATTTCGAGGACCGGACCCTGATTCAGCGGGGGGGCGAGTTTGAAATCATGGGGGTGTGCCACCGGGAGTACCCGATCCAGGGTATACAGTTCCACCCGGAATCCTTCGCCACTGAAGGCGGCAGGGAATTGATTGGGAATTTTCTTTTTCTGAATCAAAACCCGCCTGCAGCTTCGCCTGTTGCAGTGCACCATCAAGCGTAGTTTGGGGATAGTAGTTTGGGGATAGTAGTTTGGGGATAACCCCGTCGTTGCAAAACCTGCAAAGAGTACAATGCTTATAAAGTGTTAAGGGTTTCTTAATTTTTTGGCACTATAATTGTTGCCATGAGCTTATTAAAAAATCCTTCAGTTGGGCGTGACGTGCTGTCGCTGGTATTTATCGGTAACCTGGTACTTTTTTTGATACACGGACTACCATTCGCTTACGCAAATAACCAACTCATCTATTTCACCGCCGCGGCCATCGCCCAGGCGGCATTGCTGAGTCTTCCCGCCTGGCTGCTGGTGAAGCTGGTTGAAACAACAGCCTTTACTAAAACGTTTCAATTGCTGTTGCATATTTATGCTGTCGCGCTGTTATTAGTGATCGACGCCAATTATCAGGTTCATGCACTGTACGGCTTTTATATCAATGGCTTTGTCTGGAATCTTTTATCCACGCCTGGAGGCATAGAAGCGCTGGGGTTGACGAATTCTTTTTATCTTTCGGTTGCCGGGCGCGTGCTGGTGGTGGTGTTTATCTATGCGTTGCTGCTTTACTGGCGGCCGTGGAAAAAAGTGAAGTTATCACAGCGGCCTTTGTTATTTCGGACGTCCTCGCTACGGACGTTGTTTCCTGGAGCACTGTTTCCTGGAACATTGTACTTGCGCATGGTAATTTTCACTGTTTTTTGGGGACAGGTCGGAGTTTACGCTTACGCTGAACATACGGGGCAAAACCAAATTCTGCAAAGTGCCGCCGGTATTCCCTGGTATGTTTCCGTTACGGCGAAGGGACTGTTAAATCGCCTGGGCATAGAAAGGCGCCGATCTGAATTGAATGCGCATCCACATCGCTTGAAAGGCAAACTGGCATATCCGCAAGTTGCACCGTCAGACATTGTGTTGCAGCGGCGCTACAATATTGTCTGGCTGGTGGCCGAGTCCTGGCGAGCCGATATGTTGAACCCGCGCGTAATGCCTGCCACAAACGCTTTTGCCAACAATAATATCCGTTTTCTCAACCACTACAGTGGCGGTAACGGTACGCGTATGGGGGTGTTCACCCAGTTTTACGGGCTGCACGGCAATTACTGGTTCGATATACTGACGGCGCAACAACCGCCGCTGGTTCTTGACGTATTGCGGCAAAACGACTATTCGTTGATGGCCTATACCAGTGCAAGATTCAGCTATCCGGAATTCGACCGCACTGTGTTCAGGGCATTTTCAGCCCGGCAACTGCAGTCCTACACCGAGGGCCAGGGGTGGCAAAGGGACAGAAAAAACGTCACTGACCTGATCGATTTTATCGGCACCAGCGCACAGCCATTTTTCGCTTTTATGTTTTTCGAATCGCCGCACGCGAATTACTATTTTCCCCCGGAGAGTGTGATTGAACCGGACTATTTGCGGGATTTCAATTACCTGGATACGAACTTTAAGCAGCAGATGCCGCGTATCAAAGCCCGCTACATCAATGCCAGTCATCATCTGGATTCGCAAATTGGACGGGTGCTGCAGGCGCTGCGCACGTCCGGAAAGCTCGACAATACCCTTGTGGTTATCACCGGTGATCACGGTGAAGAGTTTATGGAAAACAATCGCTGGGGGCACAATTCCACATTTTCTGAGCAACAGATCAAAGTACCCCTGGTCTTGCATTTGCCTGGTCAGCAGGCGCGTGTCATTGATCGCATGACCAGCCATGTGGATCTGCCGGTCACGGTTCTGTCGGCACTGAGCCGGCTGGAAAACATTGACCCGCAGCGGATCAGTTTCGGCCACAACCTTCTCGATAAACGTTCGAACCGACATTATCTGGTGGCGAGCGACTGGCATGGCGGAGCCATCATCTCCGATGAAATGAAGGTGATTTTGTCCCCCAAGGCCAGCGATGGTCGGGGCAATCTGTTTTCCCTCGATGACCGGCCCCTGAGCAATCGGGAGAGCATGCCGACTTCCAGTCAGTTAATCAGCCAGTATCTTAGCGACATCGGGCATTTCTACAGCACTGATTGAGGCGGATGACAAATTCGTTGCTGGGGCTGCTGCTTCTGCGCATAAACCTGTAGCAATGGATTAATTTTTCTGGTGAAGACCCGGTGTGCGACGCTCGCAAGCCCTTAAAAGACACATATAAAGACGCTTATATTGCCCTGCTTTGGTTCAAAGTAGTTATAATGCGACGCCAATGATTCACCTCTCCAGTCAAGGATTACTCGTGTGCGTCGATATTTTGCTCTGCTTTGCCTTTTGTGTTTCTGCCAACCCGGTAACGCCGCGGAAACCGCCAGGGCCGTCTCAACGGTGCCCCTGAGCATCGCTGCAACCTATCCATTGCGCTCGGCGCCGGCCAGCGTTATCAGCCTCAATGAACCCGTCGTTGCCGCCCAGCTCAATGCCAGGCTGGAGCAACTGTTGCCCTTGGTCGGCAGCCGGGTCAAGCGCAATGATGTACTGGCGCGGCTGGACTGCCGCGAATTCAAATTGAACAGCCACGCCGCCGAGGCCCGGCTGGCCAAGGTCGAGGCACAGGTGTCGCTGGCGCAAAACAGACTGCGCCGGGCTCGATCGCTGCTTGCCGACAAACTGTTGTCTCAGGAGGAAGTGGATATCAGAAGCGCCGAACTCCAGGCCCTAAACGCCGACCGGCAGGTCTCAGCCGCCGAACTTGACCTCGCCAGACTCCGGGTCGAGCGGTGTACCCTTCGCGCCCCCTTCGACGCCCTGGTCAGTGAGCGATCCGCCGAGGTCGGGCAACTGTTGTCACCCGGAACGCCGGTGGTCAAACTGATGGACCTCAGCCAGGTGGAAATTACCGCCAACATCGTCGCCAGTGATGCGGAGCATATTACCAAGACAACGGAGTTTGAACTCGACGCAAACGGTAAAAAGTATCCCGTCAGTCAGCGCGCTATGGTTGACGCCATCGATCCCACGACCCGCAACCGCGAAGTCCGTTTCGTTTTTACCGGCCCTGCCGCGCTTACCGGCTCGGCCGGTAAAATTCTCTGGCGCGATCCGCGGCCCCATGTCGCCGCCAATCTGCTCATAGAGCGCGATGGCGAACTCGGTATTTTTGTTGTCCGCAACGGTAGCTCGGTGTTTGTCGCTCTCGAAAACGCCAAGCCCGGGCGCAGCAATCCCGTCAACCTGCCGCTGGACACCGCGATAGTCACTGACGGTTACATGGGGCTGAGTCACGGTGAACCTGTGATTTCCGGGCGCTGATTCCATTATATAAGCTTCAGGATGATATTCAGACCACCACATTGGGACAATTTCAGACAACCAAATCTATGAACTGGTATCGCGCATTTCTCGGCAATCATGTATTTGCCAACCTGACATTTGTACTGATTCTGCTGCTCGGTATCGGCGTGTTCGCCACCATGCCGCGGGAGCGGGATCCGGAGATTAACTTTAACTGGATCAACATTCTGACCGTTCTGCCGGGGGCCTCGGCGACGGATGTGGAAAAGCGCATTACCGACCCTATTGAAGACGCCATCAGCCGTTCGGTGCAGGATATCGATTTTGTCGCCAGTACCTCGAGAGAAAGTGTTTCCACGATTCTGGTGCGGTTCAATCGACTCGATGAGCGCACCTTCGATAAGCGGGTCGCGGATCTGCGTCGCGAAGTGCAGAATGCTTATACCGATCAACTACCCGAAGAGGCCGATGACCCCAGAATAATTGAAATTACCACCTCCAACGGCTTTCCCACCGCGACCGTGGTCCTGCAGGGCCTGGGTGCGGATGAGTCCTTTCGACGCCAGGCGCGAACGATAAAGGAGGAATTGGAGCGTATCGACGGTGTCAGCAGCGCCAATTCAGTAGGGTTGCTAGAGCCGGAGCTGCACATTCAGTTCTACCCCCAGCGCCTGGTGGGACTGGGGATTACACCGCCGGATATCGCCGATACAGTGCGGGGCTATTTTCGGGATGTTTCGGTCGGAGATTTGGAAACCAGCGACGGCAAGTGGGTGGTTCGCATGCAGGGGACCGGCGCCGACCCCGATGTACTCCGGGATTATCCCATCGCTACTGCCGCCGGCGTGGTGCCCCTGGGAAGTCTGGCCGATATTGTCTCCACCACCGAGGAGCCGGCCCAACTGGTGCGGTTTCGCGGCAAACCGGCGATTTCCCTTTCCGTCACTAAAAACGCCAATACCAATGTGCTGGAGCTGCTGGACCGGATCAGTCTCTACATTGAAGAAAAAAACCAGTTGGCCGAAAGCACCGGAGTGCGCCTGTTTCTGATTGATGATCAGACGGTTTCAACGCGCAAGGCGCTGAACCTGATGCAAAACAATGCCGCCATCGGCCTGGTATTTGTGCTGTTAGTAAGCTGGTTGTTTCTGGGCAGTCGTATCGCCATTTTTACCAGTCTTGGCATTCCCTTTACCCTCGCCGGGACCTTTCTGGTGTTGAACGCGATGGGTATGACCCTCAACAATTCAGTGCTGCTTGGTGTGGTTATCGCCCTGGGTATGATCGTCGATGATGCTGTGGTTGTGGTCGAAGCTATCTACTATCGCTTCGAGCGCGGTGTGCGGGGCATGGGGGCGGTGATCGACTCGCTGAGGGAGGTGTTTGCACCGGTGACGACCTCTGTGCTCACTACCATCGCCGCCTTTTTGCCGCTGACGCTGTTGCCGGGCATTCTCGGCGACTTTATGCGAGTCATTCCGCTGACAGTCTGTATCGCGCTGGCGGTCAGTCTGCTGGAAGCCTACTGGATGCTTCCGGTTCATGTCGGCACGGGTAGCGCTACCGCGCCGAAACCCTCCCGCATCCACAGGCTGCGATGGAGCGCCATCCACCGCCTGCGGTTGAATTACACACGCTGGCTGCTGCGTGCCATGCGCTACCCCGGCCGCGCCCTGGGGATAGTCTGCGCGATTCTGATTCTGGCGCTGGCGGCGGTGGGGTCGGGTCAGATTCCGGTCAATTTCTTTGCCGCCGACTCCTTCAGATTATTCTATGTCAATGTGGAATTGCCCAGGGGCTCCACGCTGGAACAAACGCTGGCGGTGGTGGAAGAGGCCGAGGCAAAAGCGCTGGCCCTGCTGGAGCCGGGGGAATTGCGGGGCAGTGTGGCGTTCGCCGGGCAGATGTTTACCGAAACCGAACCGCTTTTCGGCGAGAATACCGGTCAGGCAATGGTCAGCCTCAAACCCCGTCAATCCGGGGGCAGGGAAATAGGGGAGATCAATGATCTGATCGAAAACGCCATGGCCGGTTGGGGGCTACCGGGCGAGGTGACACTGATGCGGATGCAGGGCGGTCCGCCGGTGACCAAACCGATCAGTGTCAAAGTCCGCGGCACCGAATTCGCGCAAATCCGGCAGGCTGTGGATGTGCTCGAAGCCTTTATGAAAGAGACCGGGATGTTTACCAATATTACCCAGGACTTCCGGCCGGGCAGTCCGGAACTGGTGCTGCGCCACGACGGTGAAGCCATCAAACGCGCCGGTATTTCCCCGTTGGTGGTGACTCGCACGATCCAGGCTTATGTGGATGGCGAAATGGTATCGCAGTTTCAGCAATACGGCGAAGAGGTCATGGTGCGGGTGAAAGCGCGCCAGGAGCGGGGTGATATCGATCAGCTACTGCGCCAGACAGTGCCGCTTTCTGGCGGGCGGGCTATCGCTCTGGGAGACCTGGTCCACGCCGCCTATACCCAGGGGCAGCAGAATATCCGTCACTATAACTTTCGCCGCACCATCACCCTTGAAGCCGATATTCGCGAGGACCAGATCGACACGGTCCGCGCCAACCGCCTGATCCAGGATCACTGGGCGGAGATACGCCAGCAACACCCGACCATCAACCTGGACTTTTCCGGTCAGCTGGACGATATTTTCGAGGCCCTTGACGCCATCGTTATTTTGATGTGCGCCGGTCTGGGCCTTATCTATTTGATTCTGGGGACCCAGTTTGGCAGTTACTGGCAGCCCTTTTTGATCATATTCTGCACCCTGCCGCTGGCGATAACCGGTGTGATTCTGGGTTTGTTGATCACCCGCAATCCGCTCAGCCTTTACACCCTTTACGGCACCGTGGCGCTGATCGGGATCTCCGTCAATGCCGCCATCGTGCTGATATCCGCCGCCAATGACCGCCTCGCCAGTGGTATGAACGTACTACACGCCACGGTGTACGCCGCCCGAAGACGTGTTATTCCCATTTTCATCACTTCACTGACAACCATTGCCGGCCTCTTTTCGCTGGCGGCGGGGCTGGCCGGAAAGTCGCTGGTCTGGGGGCCGGTCGCCACATCCATTGTCAGCGGGCTCGCCGTTTCGACGCTGCTGACACTGTTCGTGATACCGCTTTTTTACCGCCTGAGCATGGGGTATGCACTGCGGGTTAAGTTGAGGCCCTGATTTATGTGATTGCCGATCGATACCCGCACAACCTGGCGCTGGTGGTGAAACATCAGTCGATTAAATGGGGGTATCGCACGTTTCAGCAGCGGGTGGAGCAACTGGCGCCGGATGACAAGCTCTGTATTCACCACTGCTTTGGCATGGTGCTGGGGACACTGGCCTGTATTTCCCGGGGAGCCTGTGCCGTATTTTCGGGCAGCTCGTTTGATCCGCTACAAACACTGAGCAGTGTCGAAAGCGAAGGTTGCACGGCGCTACACGGTGTTCCCACCATGTTTATCGCCGAACTGGAACACCCCGATTTTGGCGATTTCGACCTCAGTACATTGCGAACCGGTATCATGGCGGGCTCCAGCTGTCCGGTGGAGGTCATGAAGCGGATGCAGATCGCCCATTTCAAAATACCCCATTACATCGAAATCGTAGATCAATTCCCAATGACTGTTACCGGCAAGATACAAAAGTTCAAGATGAGGGAAGTGCAAATGAAGGCGGTGAAAGCGAATGAGTTCGGGCTCGATTAAGGAACGGGCACGGAATAACTTCCCCTTTTTCTAATCCTCACATAGGGTGAGCTATGCTCCGGTTAGAAAAATCTGCGCGCGTCCCTGAAAATACTGCACTAAAAGGTCCTGAACTCGAAAATTTATGCAACGATAGGGTTTACTGCATATTAAAATAGAGCTTCGGCAACTATTTCATCATCTTCTTTCTTGTACAATCTTTTTATATTGTGTTTTTAAACAAAAAACAACATATATCAGTTTAAATTAATTACGGTGCGCTGTTTGACGGTGTGGTCGAGGTGTATCGGCTCGACAACGCGACACGTGTAATCAGGCTCGTATTGAGGGTTACTGCTATTTTTCGTTTTTCG
>JARROD010000179.1:6856-25228 GCA_037384225.1 Exilibacterium sp. | reverse complement strand
GGGATTGGATTGGGGGTGAACATCAAGCGACATCGATGGCACCCAACGGCGGGTACCACTGAAGGTAGACTGTTCACCCCCAATCCAATCCCCTGGCCTGGCGGGCCGGTCTCGACGCGTAACAGCATCGGGTGAAAAAACTCACGGAGCAGCCAAGGTCACAGGGTTTTCAGATACTCCACTAAGTCCCAGCGCTGTTGTTCTGTCAGCGCCGGTAAAACTCTGCCATCGGCCTGGGGCGTTCTGCCGGCGCCGTACTCGTGACCACTATTGTGGTTACCACGCAGGTCAGTGACATACCTAAAGCCATCGTAACCGGCACTTTTAAACCCCACTTTCAGCGGATCGAACTCTCTGCTCCCGACCGTAAACTCGTCGGGACGATATTCCCCCTCCTCAGGGTCGCCGTCACGCCTTACCGGCAGCAGCAATTCATAAAGACTCGGCACGGAACCATTGTGCAGATAGGGCGCCGTGGCCCAGATACCGTTCAATGAGCGCGCTTTATAAGACAGTAGCGATTGGTAGGGCTGCGCGGTGGTATCAGCTCTGTAATTGCCGCTTTTTACACTGGACTCTATGTCGTTTTGAAAAAAGCTCATGCCCATGGTGTAAAGCCAATCCAGCCAGCGCCGCAGCAACCATTTGTCGGCATCCGGAGTGGCGACTACGCCGCGGGTGCTAGCCGTCAGTATCTGCACAACCGGGGCCTGTTCTTCGACAATGACGGTACCGGCGTCGGTGCCCTGATAAATGTGTTTGAAGTTGCCGGCTTTGCCTGTGTAACTTACGCTGTTTGTGGCCATAGCCGGGTCAGTACCGACGACGTCAATGGCCGACATCTTAGCGACCACCAGCCGGTCCCAGTTGTTCCGCTCGATCACTTCGTGGCAGGACTGGCAGTACTCAGCATAGATCAACTGCCCGCGGGCGGCTTTTTCACGGTCGATCTCACCCAGTATATGTTCCGGCCACTGGGGCGATTGCAGCAATCGCAGATGAGATTCCAGCCGCTGCAAGTTGGTTAAATTAATGGAGGATTGAAAGTTGATCTGTTGTTCCTTTTTACGCTGCCCGGAAATCCACGCCGCAAGACTAAAGCCCGGTTCCTGCGCTTCCCAGTCCAGGATTCCGAACACACCGATCACTTCGCCGGTATTGCGCCCCAGGGGGCCGGCGCCAGCGTTGTTGGCAAGCCCATTCCACTGCACGTAATCGGACTGGGCGATGTCCCATAAGAACGGGTAGCTGACCGGGGCATTGGGTTCGTTAAAAACCTGGTTTCTGATCCGCAGTACATTGCGTAGACTGAGCCCCGGATAGCCCGGCTCAGTGGAAATCAGGCGACGGATAATCTGCGCAAACTGATCGTCGCGCAATAGGGTTTCCCCCACACCTTCGAGCACTTTTTGAATCTGTTCGCTGTTGAGCAGGCGCTTGCCATTGGGCCCCGTGGTTATTGCCAGTGCACGGGCGAGTTGATCCCGGTTCAGCACATGCTGAAGCACGCGGTTGTAAATGCGCCCGAAGGCGTCCAGGCGGGCGTAGCCGTAGTCGACGTGGCTGTGATTGACGGTATTGTAAAGCCGTACTGTGCCAGTCCATTTTTTAAGATCGCCAACAATGCTTTGCGCGCTACTGTAATCACCGTCCAGCTCCAACACCCGAGCGATAAACCGCTGGCGTTTATCGACGTTGTCCAGTGTCGCCTGCATGGATTTTTCCAGTTCAGTTAATAACTCCACCATATTGGCCATGGCCGGACCGCCGTCGATGCGGATCGCCTGGCCCCGATAATTTACCTGACCCGTGTGGCAGGCAGCACAGGTATAGCCCATATAACTTTTACTCTGGTAAGTATCCTTCACCAGGCCTACGGGCAAACCGTCCGGATTAAAAAAAGTGGGCTTTTGGGGCAGGTAGCGCAGCCGATCCATATTGGCATTAGCGCGAAACAGCTCAGTGGACCCGACTTGTTCCAGGGCCAGAAAAAAATCATAGGGTATAAGCCCCGATCCCTGGGTCGTGGTGTAGAACCAAAGGCTGTCGGCACGCCGCCAGCCCTGCTCAAGATACACGGGTGTGGAGTAGCTTTCACCGAAGGCGCCGTTGCTGATGGCGACGGCGCCGCGATCCGGATCGTCGTCCCAGTGCTGGTAGACTTTTCCAATTGCCAGGGTGACAAACATAGCGGCAACAACCAGTAAAACAACGCGGCTCAGAATCCTTGCATTGCGTTTTAAATACGCCAACAAACCAGAGGTTATCTTTACGGACATGGCCAATTTCACCCCATTCCAAACAGTTGAAGAAGAGTATGACTTTAGCCGAATTTATGTATT
This sequence comes from Exilibacterium sp., assembly GCA_037384225.1. GTDB lineage: Bacteria > Pseudomonadota > Gammaproteobacteria > Pseudomonadales > Cellvibrionaceae > JARROD01. Next base: position 22,886 of record JARROD010000179.1, on the reverse strand, counting down.
TTTTTGATGGCACTAATACGTCATAAAACGCTAAAAATCAACACTTTACTGCCTCGCGTGGTAGCTTCTCAATAAGTCGGGGCAGGCACAGTGTCAGGCGGACGTCCGGAGGTGGCTGGACCAGACTGTCGCAGGCATGGATGCCGACGCCAAGCCAATATGCAGGTTTATCACCAGCGGGCCTTATTGTCCCAACGCTGCATAAATTCGCGCTGGATGCGGCTTTCGCACGCCAACAGGGTATTGCGGATCCGGTCGAGTTCAGTGCTACTCACTGTCTGTGGCGCAAAGCTGACCGGCGCTTCTCCAAGCCGGGCCAAAAGATCGTTAATATTTTCCATCTCCACCGCACACGGGTCGCGGTTTTGATGATAAAAACGCAGGTATTGCAGGGTACGCAGAGCATCAACCTTTTCGTGACAGGCTTTTACAAATTGCGCCTGGCTGGAGCAGTTGCGGCGGATGTTGATAAAACTTTGATAACCATTTAAACGCTGTTGCACAAATTCGCCCAGGGGCAGTTCAATGTCCTCGGTGCCGCTCGGCTGATTGTAGATTGAAGGAAAGCGGGAAAAGGTTTTCTCAAGAGCGTCAAAAGCGGCTTGACTGTAAAAAGGGTAGCGCCGCTCGAGCAGCTCCGGACCTGTATCCGCCATCACCGCGCCGGTGCCGAAAGGATTGCGAATCGAAGGCCGCGGCGACGGGTAGATGCGACTTTCAAGCCAACGGATAATCGGTCCGGTTTTGCGCAACTGTTGCAAAAAGTAAAAATCCTCACCGGCCTTTCTGGGCGGAATGCCGCCGATGCGCCGGTAGCTGTGCAGCGGGAACGCCATGCCGGATCCAATTGGCATAAAGGCATAGGGCGAGCCGATACGCCACAGGCTCAACTGATAATAACGCAGGTATATTTCGTAACGCAGAATCCGCAACGCGTCGGTTTCCCGTTCAGGCAGGCGGTGATAATAGGGTGCGGCCAGTCCCACTGCATTCGGGTAGCGGGAAAAAGTTGCGCGAATATCCGCTACATAGCGATTGTCAGTCAGCGTGTCTGCATCCAGGGAAATACACAAAGGGTTGTCGGTTTCGGCGGCCGCGATACTGTCGAAGATATAACGCCGCGCCCACCCCACACCACTGATTTTCAGCGGCGGTGCCGCCGGCGGCTTCACCGCGGAGAGAATCCGCAGGGGGTAGCGGAAACGGTGGCGCCGATCGTACAGCCAGTCTAGCGTTTCGCGATTTTCCCGGGTTATCGATAGTTTTTTCTGATCGCAGTCGTATTCGGCCGGCTGATTGACACAGACCCACACCTGAAAATCCAGGTCAGTCTGATTGTCCAGCGCTGTCAATGTTCGCGGCAACCACTCGCGTTCACAATAAACAGGAATCCCTATGTATACACCCCGAGGTCGCATAAATCTTTAACCCATAACCGAAACCTTTCAATAACGCCCGGCACACTACGGCATTATTGACAGATTACCCGGGGCGATTTTAATCCCAGTGCTGGGTCAACAAGTGCTTTAACTGCGCCAACCCCTCTTTACCGATTTTTTCGGCCACCTGCGCTTCTATTTTGGACATCGCCCGCCCTATCTCTGTACGAAAACGGTGTCCGGCATCGGTGATATGAACGATTTTAACACTCATATTTCCTTCACTTTCGCGCAGTTCCAACAGCCCCATCTCAACCAGTCCGGCCACCGTTTTCTGTGCGGCCTGGCGGCTGACCCCCAGCCGTTTGGCGAGATCGGAAATACTTAGATCTTTACCCCTGAGCTGTGCGAAAATACGCCCCTGTGCCAGGGTCAACTGCTGGATGCCGGAGCGGTTCATGGTTTCCAACTGGCGGCTTTCAAACCACTCGAAGCGCTGGAGCAACAGGCTTTTAAGGTTATTACTGAGGTCGACGGGTTTCATAGGAATTCGGTGCTGTTTCATCGGTGTCAATACTAGTTGACACCAGACCCGTTGGCAACATATCATTTCGTCAACTATGATTGACACTTGACTTCCCCGGCGTAGACCGTCCAGGCCCTTGGGCGCCGGCGGCTTGATGATCCAACGGCATCAAATATAATTAGCAAATAAAACAAAAATAGAGTCAAGGCACCGCCCTAACAAACAGCAGACAAGCATCTTAAATTAAAGGTTCCTATATGAGAGATAAGGCGATCGACACTAATCTGGATATCACTCGATATGGTATTACCAATGTTTCTGAGATAATCCACAATCCTTCCTATGAGCTTCTTTTTAAGGAAGAGACCAAAGAGGACCTGGAAGGCTATGAAAAAGGCGTCGTCACTGAGCTGGGCGCCGTCGCCGTAGACACCGGCATTTTTACAGGCCGCTCTCCGAAAGATAAATATATCGTCAGAGACGACACTACCCGCGATACCGTCTGGTGGTCAGACCAGGGTAAGAACGATAACAAACCATTGAGCCCGGAAGTCTGGCAGCATCTTAAATCTCAGGTAACCCAACGCCTTAGCGGCAAACGCTTGTTCGTTGTTGATACGATCTGTGGCGCCAACAAGAATTCACAACTTAATGTACGCTTTATTACCGAAGTTGCCTGGCAGGCACACTTTGTAAAAAACATGTTTATCCGCCCCAGCGAAGCCGAACTGGATAACTTTGAACCCGATTTCGTTGTTATGAATGGAGCCAAAACCAACAATCCCAACTGGCGTGAACAAGGCCTTAACTCGGAAAATTTTGTCGCTTTCAATTTGACTGAAAAAATGCAGCTTATCGGCGGAACCTGGTACGGCGGCGAAATGAAAAAAGGCATTTTCTCGGTAATGAATTATCTGTTGCCACTGCGTGGCATGGCGTCAATGCACTGCTCCGCCAATATCGGCAAAGACGGCGATGTCGCCATCTTTTTCGGCCTTTCCGGAACCGGAAAAACCACGCTTTCCACTGACCCGAACCGGGCCCTGATCGGCGACGACGAGCACGGCTGGGACGACGATGGTGTGTTCAATTTCGAAGGCGGCTGTTATGCAAAAACCATCAACCTGAGCAAAGAAAGCGAGCCGGATATCTATAACGCCATTCGCCGCGATGCCTTGCTCGAGAATGTGACCGTCAACGCCGATGGGACAGTAGACTTTAACGACGGTTCCAAAACCGAGAACACGCGGGTTTCCTACCCTATCTACCATATTGAAAATATCGTCAAGCCGGTGTCAAAAGGCGGGCACGCGAAAAAAGTGATCTTCCTCACCGCCGATGCCTTCGGTGTTCTGCCACCGGTATCCAAACTCACACCGGAGCAGACCAAGTATCATTTTTTATCCGGTTTTACGGCCAAACTGGCAGGCACTGAACGCGGTGTCACTGAACCAACGCCGACCTTTTCCAGTTGCTTCGGCGCCGCATTTTTATCCCTACACCCGACTAAGTACGCGCAGGAACTGGTCAAGCGGATGGAGAGCGCCGGATCCACGGCTTATCTGGTAAACACCGGTTGGAATGGCACCGGTAAACGCATTTCCATCGAAGCCACGCGGGCCATTATCAACGCCATTCTCGATGACAGCATCGATAGCGCGGAAACCTTCACGCTACCTTATTTTAATCTGGAGGTACCGAAACAGGTGGAGGCGGTCGACGGCGAAATTCTCGATCCACGCAACACGTATCGAGACCCCGCCGAGTGGGAGAGCAAGGCGGTGGATCTTGCCAGGCGTTTTATAGACAATTTCGAAAAATTCACCGATACCGAAGCGGGCAAAGCGTTAGTGGCAGCGGGACCTCAGCTATAGTTTTATACCCTCAAAACCGGCGTATCGCCGGTACAGAGGGCAGAGGTAGCCTCTGCCCTCAGCTCCCTAAAAGTTGTATCAGGTAAGATTTTTGGCCGAGATTCAGAAGCCTGGCCTGATACATTACTTGACAGGAGCAGTTATGAAATCTCTTCCCCATATCGTTATTGTCGGCGCCGGTGCCGGCGGCCTGGAATTGGCCACCACGCTCGGCGATAAGTTGGGAAAACGGCGGCGCGCTAACATCACTCTGATCGACCGCAACCGTACGCATATCTGGAAGCCGCGACTGCATGAAGTCGCCACCGGCGCACTCAACGCCACCGTCGATGAACTTTCTTACGTCGCGCACGCGCACCAACACCATATGAGCTTTGTACTCGGCACTCTGGCGGGAATCGACCGGGTGCAAAAAACCGTGCAACTGGCTGCGCTGAATGTTGACGGCGAAGAAATTCTTCCCGCGCGCAGCCTCAACTATGACACCCTGGTCATAGCCGTTGGCAGTCAGGCTAACGACTTTAATACCGAAGGAGCTGCCAAACACTGTATTTATCTCGATCAGCGGGCGGCGGCCGAACGCTTTCACCAGGCATTTTTAAACATCTACCTGAAAGCGTCGCAACTCACTGAAAAAGATAAACTCACGTTTAATATCGCTATCGTCGGCGGCGGCGCCACCGGTGTTGAACTCGCCGCGGAACTCAACCATTCCGTCCATCAACTGACCCGTTACGGCTTTCGGGGCATCAAACCCGAAAATGTCGATATCACTATTATTGAAGCCGCGCCGCGGGTGTTGCCGGCGCTGTCTCCCAAGGCTTCAGCAGCCATACAGCGACAACTGGAATCACTGAACATCAATCTACTAACCGAAGAGATGGTGACAAAGGTGACCGCCGATGGATTGGAGATGAAAAGCGGCAGATTTATTCCCGCCCAGCTCAAAGTCTGGTCAGCCGGCATCAAGGCGCCGGCTTTGTTAACGCAGCTCGACGGACTTGAAACCAACCACATCAATCAACTGTTGGTTAAAGATACCCTGGTAACGACGTTGGATGACAATATTTTTGCTTTCGGTGATTGCGCCTCATGCCCTAGACCCGGCGCCGAACAGAATGTTCCGCCGCGGGCCCAGGCCGCCCATCAGCAAGCCTGTGTGCTGGCAAAATCACTGATTGAAAAAGCAGCTGGTCGAGCGCCAATACCCTTCGTCTACAAAGACAAGGGATCGCTGGTGTCTCTGGGCAGAAGCGGCACCATCGGCAATATTATGGGAAACCTGAGTAAAGATTTTACTTTCGAGGGAAAAGTCGCCCGCGTGTTTTACAAACTACTTTACCGTATGCACCAACAAGCGCTGCACGGCGTACAAACTACTTTACCGTATGCACCAACAAGCGCTGCACGGCGCGGGCAAAACACTGATGATTATGCTCCGCGATCTGATAAACCGCCGCACGGGCCCGTCATTGAAACTGCACTGAGAAAAATACTTTACTGCCATTCCACACCGTTGTATCGGTGTCGAGAAAGGGTTATTCGACACCGAATTAACCTTCGCGCTTCCGACGACATAAAAGCACAGGGTTAAAAGCGTCGAATTGCACAACAAAAGGGGTACAGATCGATGTTACCCCTCACGCCACAGGCTTGAGCCGCCATTTAAATGTATAAGAAAAACACCTAATGGTGGCTTTTTTATAATCAAACAGCAGCAATCTGTTTAAAAAAACATCGCCTCGTCTATTTACTCACGAAAAAAACAATTTGGGGTGAGGTAAATATTAGTGGCCGCGCTATTTACTCACGAAAAAAACAATTTGGGGTGAGGTAAATATTAGTGGCCGCGTTTTGGATAAGTAGTAAAGACATAAATGGACACTGGTGAATGAATTTCAGACATGTATTGTTGTATCCAGAGGGCGAAATGATTCTACAACAAAGCAGGTAAGCTTAAAGCAATATACGTAAAGAAATTTAAATGCAAATGACGTCACCATTATTCTGCAAAAGACAGGAATCCAAAAACTGCTTTAGGTGGTGCGCGAAATAACTTCCGGCCCCTTTATCAGTAAAAAAATGTTAGCCGCATTATGAGTCCAAAGTTTAGGCGCTAAAAGGTATTTACTAATCAGAGACGACACAACCATGTATCTTGAGACATCTGAAATCGAGCAAAAACCCCAACTCCCCGGCCTCCCCTCGACGATGGATGGAAGGGAGCGCCTGAAAAGCGCCGAACCGGGGGAAGTACTGATTGAAACCAGTTTGAAAAAATACGAAAAGGAATTTCGCCGCTGGCTAAACAGCTCCAGAAGCATCCGCATTCTCAAATACAGAATCACCACGGAACTCAACAATTTTGGCGCCACCGACTGGGCTTATTCCCGTCTGGATATTCCCATGGACGATGCCATCGGCGAGCAGATCGGGACCAACAGCAAGGAAATTTGTCGCGAATATGTCGAGGAGGAGTTTTACAAATACGATTTCGCCCTCAAGCATGTCATGGCCAGCAACAAGCCTGTCTTTCAGTCGGATATAGACAGATTTCTAGCCGCCGCGACCATCGAATCGGAAGATATTATCCGCAACCGTGAACTGTCAAACCTGAATAAGCGACTCGGATATTTCGATGCGTTTCAGGTTCCAGTCCTCTCCGGCAATAATGGCGAAGGGCGCGCGGTATTCACCATCTGCGCCAAAAATATGGATCCACGGGAATTCCGCAGCCGCATTTGCCGCCACCTGGAACAGATCGTTGTGATTGCCAGAATCGTCGATACCGTGGGCACGCACAAATTCCCCGAGCATTTTATTGGCTGTAAAACAAACCATGAAAAGTTTCGTTCCTCCCGACCAGGTGAGCTGCTGCGAACCATGGTAAATCACGATTTGACACTGAATGAAGCAGCCGCCCGGCTGAACATGAAAGTCAGCACCGCGGAAAAACACATGATGAAGGTTCGCCAGGTGCTCGGAGCGCGCACGACCTATGGCGCGATACGTATGGCAATGGCAAAGGGTTATTTATAGAAATTATTTCATACAGGGATGAGGCAAGCTGTTTGCAAAGTACTGCTTTGCGCCGCCGCCGGTCGCCCGCTATCACAGATTGCGGTGCGTGCCCCCCGGAGGGGGACTTGCAGTGTGTCTGGGGCAGCAGCTACTGCCGGATAGTCGCCCCGGCTTATTGAGATGTTTCTCGGGCGCTCACATAAGTAACCAGGATAACCAACGTTTCCTCGTCAGTATCGAGACCGTCACTCACCACAACATTGATCGGATAGGCGCCCTCGGATTCTGCGGCGGGCGTCCAGCTAAATAATGCGGTGCCGTCGCCATTATCCACAAATGTCGCCCTCCAGGGTAAACCACTGTGTTGAAAAAATATATCGTCTCCGTCCTTGTCACTGGCTGACAGCTGGATTCTCAGTTCCCTGCCCTCCTCCACGACTCTATTGCCCACAGGTGTCAGCAGCGGAGGGGTGTTGCCATCGCTGACCGTAATCCGCACCAACGCTGAATCCACCGCAGTGGGAGAGCCACTATCGCTAACCAGAAAAATGACTTTATAGGTCCCGGCCTGATCCCGGGTAGGCGTCCAGTCAAACGTCGCCGTGCCGTCGCCGTTGCCCTCAATTCGGGCACCGCGGGGAAGATTTACCGCGTAAAAGCTAAGCTCATCGCCATCACCATCGTCTGCTTTCAACACTATGCCCAGGGGCTCTTCGACACTGATTTTACGCGGCCCGACAATAGAAATTTTCGGCGCCATATTGGTCAGGTTCAGCGTACAGAAGAAATCCAAATTTCCCGTTTCAAAGGCTGCTCTTCCCTTTCCTTCCAAGCCGTCCTCACCGGCGTCGTGGCAAAGAAAACAGCCATTGCCTGCTCTGGGATCCCTGGAATTATAGGGTTGCTCCGGGACCCGGTTAGCGGCCTCGCACTGTTCGTTGATTCTTACCCCTTCGCGTTCATATGCCTCCAATACCGGCGCTACCACCAGTAATACCGCTAATATGCCTACGCTTCGAAGCCCGGCGAACCGCGGCACGCCAAGGTTAATATTCTGGCATTTACCTATGGCCAGCATATTAATACCTCCTGAACCCCGGGTTTCTCAAACCCAAATTATGCAACTTTTTGTCGCTTTGTATCTTTTCGGTCAGTGATGACGCAGTTACTTTTCACAAATATGCTACAACTTTATTGCGCAAAAGCGTTTAACAGCTTAATACTTTTTTCAAAACCAGTTCGAATTTATATAAAACGCTGTTAACGAGGGGAGAGGAGGTAACTTTAAACCAACATAATAACAAGTAAACCGATCACAACTTCAGATATTTCTCCTATTAAAATGATGACCTCGCGCATCGTTTTGCCCACAAAAAGTGCCAATCGATCCGGTCAGAGGAGATGCAGTCCCTCCAGAGACACCCTGTAACCCCCTCCGGCCACAGCCCTTTGCAAGCACGGCAACGCCGCTGTGGGAGCCCACGGCAGCGCCCGAAGGGTTGGGCGTTTAATGGCGGGGCAAGGCACTAGTACATCAATTTTAAGCCTTCAGCCGATACCCTGTTTTAAGGATCCACGCTATCAATGTCAGACACAGCAGCATAAACATCAGGGTCATTCCCAGACTGACGCCGACGCCGACATCGGAAATTCCGTAAAAACTCCAGCGAAAGCCGCTGATCAAATAAACCACCGGATTAAACAATGTGATTGTCTGCCAAACGGGCGGCAGCATATCGATAGAGTAAAAACTACCGCCCAGAAACGTCAACGGCGTAACCACCATCAAGGGGATAATCTGCAGCTTTTCAAAATTATCGGCCCAGATACCTATGGCAAATCCGAACATGCTGAAGGTTATTGCCGTTAGCACAAGAAAACCACACATCCACAGTGGATGCGCAATATGGTAATCCACGAACAGATTTGCCGTAAGCAGGATCAATGATCCGAGAATCACCGACTTGGTCGCCGCTGCCCCCACATACCCCATAACAATCTCGACAGAGGCAATGGGTGCGGAGAGCACTTCATAGATCGTGCCCGAAAACTTGGGGAAAAAAATGCCAAACGATGCATTGGAAATGCTCTGGTTCAACAGCGATAGCATTACCAGCCCGGGGATTATAAAAGCCCCGTAGCTGACACCGTCGATCTCAATCATACGCGAACCAATCGCCGAGCCAAAAACCACAAAATACAGTGACGTCGAAATCACCGGCGAGGCGACACTTTGCAGCAGGGTTCGCCGTGTACGTGCCATTTCGAAGGCGTAAATTGCGCGGATGGAGTATAAATTCATACCGGTTCCTTCACTAAATTGACAAATATTTCTTCCAGTGAACTTTCCCTGGAATGGAGATCTTTAAAGTCTATGCCGTGGGCATCCAACTGGCGCAGCAATGCCGCTATTCCTGTGTGCTCCTGGTGGGCATCGAAGGTAAACACCAGTTCGCTGCCGCCGGCACTGAGTTCGAGCGGATATTTGGCAAGCTCTTTGGGAAGGATCTCCAACGGACTTTGCAGGTGCAGCCGCAGTTGTTTTTTGCCCAGTTTTTCCATCAACGTATGTTTTTCTTCAACCAGAACAATACGGCCCTTGTTAATCACGCCGATGCGGTCTGCCATCTCCTCGGCTTCCTCTATATAATGAGTAGTGAGAATAATTGTGACGCCACTTTGGCGTAACCTGCGCACCATATTCCACATATCGCGACGCAGTTCCACATCGACACCGGCGGTGGGCTCGTCCAGAAACAGTATTTGCGGCTCGTGGGAGAGCGCTTTGGCAATCATCACTCGCCGTTTCATACCGCCCGAGAGTGCGATGATTTTGGAATCCTTCTTATTCCATAATGAGAGGTCACGTAGCACCCTCTCGATATAAGCCGGATTAGGGGGTTTTCCAAACAGGCCGCGACTGAAACTAACCGTCGCCCAAACGCTTTCGAAAGCGTCGGTGTTCAATTCCTGGGGTACCAGGCCTATTTTTGAGCGCGCCGCACGATAGTTCGTCACTATGTCATGACCGCCGGCCAGCACCTTTCCCTGGCCCGGGTTGACTATTCCGCAAATAATGTTGATCAGTGTTGTCTTGCCAGCGCCGTTAGGCCCCAGCAGCGCAAAAATTTCCCCGCTGTGAATCTCCAGATCAACGCCTTTTAACGCCTGAAAACCTGAGGTGTAGGTTTTGGTGAGATTCCTGACCGATATAATCGGTTCCACATAACCTCCTTGAATAAATTAATCAATCTACTGCAAGCCGCAGCAGTGTAAAACCTCGTCCTTACTGCCTGTCAAGAAAAAAACGGCAGTACTGCGATAACCGCCACCTAATTATCACTGGACACCGTTATCACTGGACACCGTTATCACCCGGCGCAGTTATTACCCGATTAGGTGGTTTCAATCAGCGCCGCCAGTCGCAGGCCACAAATGCGGACACACTCCCCGCCACCAACCATGACTGATAAAGGGGCCGGAAGTTATTTCGTGCATGCCCCTGGTAAGTATAAACAGATATGGAAATGCCAGCACAGAAACGGCTAAGCTAGAAGGGATGAAAAATTTATGCAATCCGGGGGTCTGTCAAGGCAGTTAACTGCCTAACGATTCCCTGTGACAGCCACCCACCCAACAATCGCACATACGTGTTGCTCACTTCGTTTTCAGGCAGGCAAGTCGCCAGGGCCTCACAGACTTCGGCACCGGTGCCACCGCGAAGAAACAGCTGCAACATCAGCAGCTCCACGGCACTAAGGGAATGAAACTCCGTCAGACAGTCTCTATTGCGCCACAATAAGTAGGCCGCAGGCTCGTTCTTTGGCGGTGGAGGGGTGCGGTTAGACTTTAATGACTGCCAAATGTCCACCACGTTCCAGTCACTTTCGAACAGCTGCACACTGGGATGAAACACCACTTTCAATCCGGGCCAATTCGCCGCCGGCAATTGTCTGAGCGAAAGTTCGCTCTCCCTGGACGCATCCGCTGCGTCAAAAGCCGTTAACAGCAGGCGCTCGAAGCGTGCCAGTTCCGCTATTTCCCGGTGATCGCAAAACGGCGACTGGTACCTGAGGTATTTTGGCAAATTGTCGGCGTACTGGCGCAACGAGCGATAATGTGAGCGATAGGTGTCGATATATCCCTGCACCATCTGTTCGAACAGTTCATCGCCAAGGTAGGCGCCGGTAACCGGGTGATCCGTATCGATGGTTTGACCCAGTCGTAACCGGTAAGCATTGCGGTAAATCGCCAACCGGGTCTCAGTGTCGATGGGCCCCTGGTCGTGAATATGGTTTTCGATTTCGCCGCCCCCACGGCCGTCTCGCGAGTCGTTGTTCAGCAGGCTGGCCAGCAATTGACGCTGCCGAATATGCAAACTGTCACTCATGATTTTACCTATCGTTTGGCGCGCACCTGTCATTTGGCGCACAGTGGCCTTCGATTCCGCCTCCGGCGTTACTCATTATATTTAACTGTGACGCCACATTCCGCGCTATGTCCAGCTCACTGACAAGTTGCTCCAGAGCGGGAATATTGTCATCGCGCTCAATCATGGTGGCAATCAGACCAAATCGGGTCAGCGCCGTTTTATACAAGTCCCACACAGGGTCGGCAATTGGGTGATCGTGAGTATCGATGACATAGTTGCCGTAGTCGGTGTGTCCTGCCAGGTGGAACTGCCGGACCCGTCGGGGATTGATACCCTCCAGATAATCTTCGCAGGAAAAACCATGATTTCTGGCGCTGACGTAGATATTGTTGAGGTCCAACAAAATGTAACAATCGGCCCGCGACGCCACTTCGGACAAAAACGCCCATTCCGGCATAGTGGAGTCTTTGAAGGTGAGATAACTGGAAACATTCTCCAGGAGAATCTGCCGTCCGAGAAAATCCTGCACCTGTTGCACGCGAGCAACAACGTGCTTGATCGCTTCTTCGCTGTAGGGCAGCGGCAATAGATCATGAGTGTTGAGCGCATCCACGCCAGTCCAACACAGATGGTCGGAAATCCACTCTGGCTGCACTTCATTGGCCAGCGTTTTCAGCCTCTGTAAATACTCCCGGTCGAGAGGATCTGTAGAACCGATGGAAAGCGAAACGCCGTGCAACACCAGCGGGTAGTATTCGCGGATGCTGTGTAAAAAATACTTTGGCTTACCACCGGCGACCATAAAATTTTCTGAGATGACTTCAAACCAATCCACGTTTGGCTTCTGCTCAAGCACCGAGTGAAAATGCGGCGTGCGCAACCCGAGACCAAAACCGAGAAATGTCGGACTCATAGACTAACTCCGCTTCACCCCCGGCACTGTTTCGCCGGGGAAGGTATCAACTTTTTGTCTTGCCACCCAGGTCCGCACAGGCTTTCGTCGACATGCTGACAAAACCATGCCCTTTACAGGCACCGTGTCCCGCGCAGGCGTTGTTCGCAGTTTTGCAGTCATTGAGTCCTTTACAACTATTGACACCATAGCACTGCATCAGATCGGCTTTAGCCACACTGCCCTGCCAGGCGTCTTTGCGACTGCCCCCCACTTTATTACACGCGTCGCTGGGTACGGCGACAAAACCATGTCCTTTGCAGGAACCCTGCCCGGCGCAGGCATTTTCGGCGGTTTTGCAGTCGTTGTGTCCCTTGCATTGATTGACACCGTAACAGTGCACCAGATCGGTCGTTGCCTTAACACCGGATACATTACCGGTCTCGCCCACCGCACACGCCGCCAACCCCGCGGCCGCCAGAGCCAGCGCAACGCCGGTCAGTTTAGTATGTCGTTTAGTCTGCACGTTCAAATTCCTCATTACCGTTGATGAGGGGCTATTATTGGCTAAATACAAGATTGATTTATCACAAAAGTATAACGGGGACTTAACGTATTTATTTCATTTTATACATTATTTTGACACCCCTATTTCGACCTCATCGTTGCATAAATTTTCGAGCTCAGAAGCTTTATTTATACAACGATGGGGTCGAGATATCTGACTGCCTACACCTAATACATTTAGGCCTCGTTCATCGTTTCGTCCACTAACGCTACCAATCGATCCGGTCAGAGGAGATGCCATCGAGGAAGTTGGGGAAACAGATTGCAGAATTCTGGCACCTTGAGCTTTCTGCGCCAGCTGTCGGCAACAGCAGCACCTTACGGTCAATTTTATTAAATAACGATCCATTATTTTTCACCAACGCAGATTCAACTGGCACCTTACTGAAAGTAAACACCAACTCGACGCGCAAACCCAAAAATAATCACACAATACACCGCGTCACACTATAACAAATCTTTGCAAAATAATTTTTGCCGTGCGACTCTATGAAGTTTTTGAAACCGGCAATTCTTATTCCTTTCTTTTATTTCCAAAGCTCCACCTGCCTGAGTCAGGAGATTAATACCGCACGTCAGACAGCAGCACTGTCAACATCCAGTACCGGTTACAATGTCGGTGCCGCTAAAGCCGACATTACGGGTCCGTTTGTCGCTTCCAGCACAGGGTATAACAGCCCCGGCGATGAAATGTCGGGACTAGCCATGCGTCTCTACAGTCGCGCATTCGTGATTGAACAACCGGGCGTGGGACTGGTGGCATTAGTCACCGCCGATCAACTGCATATGTACCAAAGTGTAAAAATAGGGGTCGTAAAAAAACTGCAGGAAGCCGGTTACGGTGATCTGTTCAGCACCGACAACGTATTGGTTGCTGCAACCCACACTCACGCCGCGACTTCGAATACTTCCTGGTATACATTATTCAACCTGTTTAACGGCGTAACAGGGTTTGATGAATTGCATTACCAGGTTGTGGTAACGGGCATCGCACAATCCATTATCGATGCCTATAACGCGCGCCGGGAGGCGACGATCAAATACGCCGAGGGCTCAGTACCGGGAGGATCCTTCAACCGCTCTTCACTGGCTTATCAGGAAAACCTGGACGCGGACGATTTTTCTTCATCCGTGGATGATACCATGAGGCTGTTGCGCTTCGACGGCACCGACGGCACCGAGATCGGACAGCTCAACTGGTTCGCCGTTCACGGTACATCGCTGGGTATTACCAACCGCCGTATCCACGGCGACAATAAAGGCTGGGCGGCGTACCGCTTTGAAACCGAGAAAGGTGGCAATTTCGTAGCGGCCTTTGCCCAGGGCGCCATGGGCGATGTCAGCCCGAATCAGCCGGACCCCATCGACATCACACTTCCCTTCCTGCGTCCGAACGACCTGGATCCAACGTTGGATGCAATGGAAAACCCAATTGTCGCCGGCGACATTCAGTACAACGCGGCACTGCAGATTTACAACAGTGCGAACGAAAATATTTCGGCGAATCTGGACTTCAGACACAGCTACGTTAATTTCAATAACGTTGCGGTGCAGAGACGCTATATCGGCGATTACATTATGCCCTGGGATACAGACATCGACACAACGGCCAGCACTTGCGTCGGCGTCATCGGCGGCGGATTTTTGGCCGGTGACGAAGAGGGAGCCCCTGTCGATTTCGCCGCGGAAGGAGAGATCAGAAACAGTTATACCCATGAAAACGGAGCCTGGGTACAGAACAAATTCGACTTTAATGACCTGGACTCCGACGGTATCGCTGACGTACTGGGCGTTCTTTGGCCCGTAGCGGAGGCGGTTCTGCAAACCACACAGTACGACGCCTGCCACAAAGAAAAATTCGCGCTGCTGCCGGTCGGTGAAGTCGATGATTTCTGGTTCCCGAATCCGGAGGTTCCTTTTGTACCGGTCAATATTCCGTTGCAGATCATTCGCCTCGGCGAAGTGGCAATCGCCGGCACACCGTTTGAAATGACAACGATGACCGGCCGCCGTCTGCACAGCACTGTAGCCGAAACACTGGCGGAGGCCGGTATCGGCGAGGTGATTCTCGCCGGAATGACCAACTCCTACGGCCAGTATTTAGCCACCCGTGAAGAATACGCGGCCCAACATTTCGAGGGTTCTTTCACGCTCTACGGCCCCTGGGCGAGCGCCACCGTGGCGCAGGAGCTGGACCGTATCGCCGGTGATATGGTGGCGGGCACCGTCTCGACCGCGGGTCCGACACCTCCGGATCTGTCTTCTGAGCAGATTATTGAAACCTGGATATCCTCCAATGGCGTGGTCACCGATGGCGGCAACTTCGGAGAAGTGTTAGCGGATGTGGAACCGAGCTATGCAGCGGACAGGGACAAGGTTCAGGTGCAGTTTCGCGGTGCTCACCCGCGCACTATTCTGGATAAAAAAATGGACGGCAGCCTCGCCAAGTTTTACGACCCGGCCAGCTACTCCTTTCTGGAAATCCAGAGACAAGACGGCGACAACTGGCTGACAGTTGCCACGGACGCGGATCCCTATACAAGCTTCGATTGGGAACGCGAAGGCGGGTCGAGCAGTCTGTCAGATCTCTCCACCTCCACGGTCACCTGGCTGGTTCGGGATCAGGAACCCGGAACCTACCGAATTAAATACAACGGTCTGGCCAAACGCTGGATGTTTTTCTTTACGACTTACGAGTCGTTTACCGGATATTCTTCTGCCTTCACACTGCAGGAGCAGGCATTGAAATTCTGACCGGACGTCCGGGTGCCGCCCTTGCGACCGCTGTGGCAGGGGCGAAAACCCGGCTTCCTGGTCCAGTTTGCGCAATGGTGACTGCACCATGCTCTGGGGAAAAGGCGCCACCGCCAGATCGGCCCGCAACGCAGCTGCCAGGCCGGTGCAATGACCACTCGTGTAGGCGACTCGATAAGCCAAACCGGTCAGATCCAGCGCAGCAAGCGCTATCGAACGCCATATGCAGCCGTGGTCCGCCAACGCTAAAGGGAGCGGAGAGCGAAGGTGTGCCCAACTGCGATGTCAGCGCAAAATGACACGGCGCCAACAGTTGTTTTATCAGATTTAGCTACCCTTAAAGGTACCGTGCCGGGGCCGTTTTGACGTACTCTTGGCTAACACCTGTCACCAGGGGCAAGTTTTTGAATTTAAAGGGTTGACAGGCCATAAGAGGGTGATAAAATGCGCCCCTCTTTCGCCGCTCCCCGCGGTGAATGGATGGTAAAAGGGGCTATAGCTCAGCTGGGAGAGCGCAACACTGGCAGTGTTGAGGTCAGCGGTTCGATCCCGCTTAGCTCCACCAATAAAACCGACTCCCCTAGAGTTAGTAATTACAAACAGCATTTCTCGAAGTCAGCAGGAAGTCAGCAAACAAAAGCAAGT
>JARROD010000179.1:0-6843 GCA_037384225.1 Exilibacterium sp. | reverse complement strand
TTGAGCTTCAAACGTATTATCTGACTGCCTATCTATTCTCATAGAATCCCACTTCCATCACGCCGAAACACAATCGTAGTTGACTAATAGGATTAATTTCAGTCGCGAACCTCCAATGATGCTTGTAAACGTTCAATGTCTGCCACAGACAAACTGGTCACTTTTGCGATAAAGGCCATTTCTACACCTTCCCGCAACATCATTAAGGCCGCTTTTTCCAAACCTTTCTGCTCTCCTTTCCTCTCCCCCTCCTGCATCCCCTTCTCTCTCAGCTTCTCGGCTATAGTCATCACCTCGCTCCTTATCGGCCCGGACAGCCGGTTCATGTCTACCTCGATAAACGCGTCAACATCGCTAATATTACCCACATTAAACAAATAGTTTAACAACAACTTCAGGAGTTCGACAGTCTCAGGGTGATCCAATGGCCACCTGGTCAAAGCCTCGAAAATAGCCATAGCATAGGGCGTTATATTCTCTGCTCGGATATGCTTCATAGACACTGGCCCCACCCATTTCTGCTGCAGCAACTCCTCATCCGATAACTGGTTCACATCGATCAGCGACAGGGGACGCTGAAAGACGTCATCCATGATATTCAGGGGGTCATCGAAGCAATCCAGTAGGTTTAGGGAATAAGGATAGGGCGTCTCTTTCCCATGGTAAAACACCAGGGTATACACCGCCGGCAATAACTGGCCGGGTTGCCTCCTGTTGATGCTATTTAGCAAACCGAATAGATACTGCATCACCCGAAGCTGAAGTAACTTATCCGGCTTTGACTGGTGCTCTACCAAAATTCCGATGTAAGCCGGCTTGTCCGCCAGTTTGCAATGGAAAACCACATCGCTAAAGCGATTCCGCAAATTGGTGTCGACATAAGTGGTCGGCAACAACCTCAAACTCTCGACATCCAATCCCTGTCGAATCTTCTCGGGTAAGTGATGATTTAAAAAATCGATAGCGACCGGAGGGTGTTCCATCGCCGCATGGAAAAAACTATCGTGGGGATTAACAATTTTAGGATCCGCCATTTAACAACCTCCTCTGTCTGGATTGCCGCATTATAAACTAAAGCGAAGACGTAATGGATGTAGGCAATGGGCAGTTTTCGGTTAGTGCAAAGTCGGCACTGGCAATTGGACAATTAGCTGAATGTTCTTTTAAATTTGATAGCCAAAAATGTAGAAGAAAACCTGCCTATTCAGCCGGTGCCGACAACAGTGAGCACGCTAAGGTAACTTCACGGTAGCGGTTTTAGCGCCCGCTCACCACTCCCCTACGCTTCGGCCTCAGGCGTCTAATCCTCCTCAATCAACAAGTCATGTGTCGCGGCCAGGTAAACGGCATTGGCCAGCGTCGAAGCCCCCAGTGACTGCTTGGCAGCGGCCACATGTTTATTGGCGGTATCCACACTGATACACAATTTTTGCGCAGACTCTTTTAAGGTGAGGCCGTCTTTGGCCAGAATACTCAGCAGCTTTAACGGCTTCGGGGTCAGACTGTTTCGGGTGGAGCCACAATAGCAAGCCGGTAATAAAAAAAGCTGTGGCTGATGATTAGCACAGCCAGGGATACTGGCGACGTGATTCCAGTTTTGCACTGACTCAAATTGAGCCTTGAGCAGAGCACCATAACGCGCCAATAATCGGCGCAAGTTTACGAGCGTCCAGTTGATTGGCTGGTTATGCATTCACCTTGCTATTTATAAACTCCGCAATGTTCGATATCGCGGCTTTTGCTTCGGGCACTATCATTGAGAATCCTTGAAATGCGTGCCACATTCCTTCCCATTCGTCAAAAATCACCTTTACGCCCGCCCGTCTTGCCTGTTCTGCCAGCCGTACAGAATCGCTCAAAAGAATATCATCGCTACCGACCTGAACTAGAAGATCCGGTAGTCCTTCCAGATTCTTATCAATTGACGGCTCCAACACCTGTTCCCCAAGGTATGACTTTGCAAAATATTGAATTCCTTCTTTTGAGTTCAGGGGGTCGTATGATTTTCGCGTTTTATATG
This sequence comes from Exilibacterium sp., assembly GCA_037384225.1. Taxonomy (GTDB): domain Bacteria; phylum Pseudomonadota; class Gammaproteobacteria; order Pseudomonadales; family Cellvibrionaceae; genus JARROD01. The sequence goes on along the minus strand of JARROD010000179.1, from coordinate 4,823 downwards.
ACTCTCCATCAAAATTCTTAAGGTCGCCTCCAAAAAGCGATAAGAAAAACGCTGCACGGGGCATTGGTTTCTCAGTCTCTTTTAATGTCAAAAGTGTCATTAGTGCCAATCCCGCGCCTGCAGAGTCCCCGCCCATAACGATATTTTGTGGCTTTACATTATTTTTGAGTAACCATCTGTATGCAGCCAGGCAGTCTTCGTTGGCTGCTGGAAATTTGTACTCTGGGGCAAGTCGGTAATCAACTGCCAATACCCTGGCGTTGCATGCTCTTGATAGTTCTAGTGCCAGGTAACGATGGGCATTGCTATAGCCGAGACAAAAAGCGCCCGAATGAAAATACAAGATCACATTTTCAGTATTCTCTGTAATGCTCTCTGCTCTTAGCCACTCAGCCCTGAATTCTTCATCTTCAACGCTTTTAAGATTGGCATCACTGGGCAATTTGAGTCGCCTATTCACATCTATGTGTTTATCTCTCATTTCTTCTAAAGATGTAGTAAATGGATCACATAGCTTCCTCATTGAGCTCTTTACCACAAAACGTCGAATTAGCTTGCTTCGAATTGAATTCATAATTTTTCCTTTCTTGAATTAGGCATAACGCCGCAGTTAAAGGGCCGAAAAAGCGTAGCTTTTGAGGTCCCAGTGAGCGCTTTGTTATGCTTAAGCCAACTCATACTCGAATTCATAGCAATGCTGACCACTTTCGATATTTATGGACATAGTGCCTGTCAAACCCGATAGTTCGCCAGCCCCTGAATCAGGTACGACTTCAAGAATAAGACGATCTTTGCCTTTATTCATAGTGCCAAAATGCTGAAGCACAAAACTACCTTTCTTACCCGATAAGCTGCCAACCACTTGCTCGATTGCGACATAGCCAGCAGAGCCTTGAGTTGATGTCATTGCATTTAACATTTCACCTTTACTTGATGCCTCAAGCTCTCCATGAAATGTTTTATCGATAGACATTCGTCCGAAATTTACTCCATCCTCACCAGTGGCGTAAAAGTCTAAAGGATTTAGAGCAACGTCAAACTTACCTGAAATTTTCATTCTTCCTCCGATTAAGGGCATAACGCCCACATTTGGGGCCGGAGTGAAGCGCAGTGGAACGGATGTCCCTGCCTCACAGGGGCGAACAACAAGTGCTTGTTAGCTGCTTATTTTTATGGCTGCTTATCAAAAACTTTAACTCCGTCAGGTATTTGATACCAATCTTGCTTTTCACTAACCCAGACATGAATCGTTGGGTCAATAATACTTGTGTCTGATAAATTGCTAGGTTTGAGTTTTAGCTTGTCTGGCCCATTGGGATCATAGTGGTAAATTCTATTTCCACAGGTCGGGCAGAACTTTGCACTACTAGTATTTCCACTGTCCGCCACTCGGCTCCAGCTCTTCATTTCACCTTGAAACTTAACGCTATCCGATTTAACCATGGCAGTGATACTGAACGCACTGGTTGATAATTTTTGACACTCTTTACAGTGACAAGCAGCAACAAACAATGGCGGCTCTAATAATTCATACTGCACATTTCCGCATTGGCACGAACCTTTAATTGGATATTCTGTGTTACTCAAAATTTCCTCCTAATTATGAAGGGCAGCTAACATTTGTATAGGAGCCTCCGAGGCCGTTTTGCCCGAGGCTACTATTTCCGAGCGAATTTTTATCCAATTTAAGTTAAGAGTCAGTTGCGATCAAGGCTACCTCTATTTTCACGCATCTAACCCTTACTGACAAAACGGTCGCCGAGCCTACTATCCCAGTTTTGATCCCGCCAGACAACCCTTTGTTATCGTTGAAATTTCCGGTCATCCGCAGCTTCTGTTCCAGATATACCCAAATTCTTGCCGGCTCAACCCATTCGCTTCATGGACCGGCTTCGTGCATTTATGCGAGCCCGACATCTGGCGTACCGAACTGAGAAAACGTACTGCGAGTGGATCAAGGACTTTATCCTTTTCCACCAAAAGCAACACCCTGAAACTATGGGTACAGAAGAAGTGGATTCGTGGCTTAGTTATCTCGCCAATGAGCGTTCAGTTGCCATCAATACCCAGAAAACGGCGTTGAATGCGGTCGTGTTTCTGTATAAACAATTCATGGGGCGTGATTTGGGCAAGTTGCAGTTCAATAAAACCAATAAAGGGCGGCGTTTGCCGACTGTGTTCTCCCACGACGAAGCCATGCGGGTACTTTCCTTTATGGAAGGTGACCATAAGCTGGCGGCAAGTTTAATGCAAATGTAAATAAATCCGGACAGCGGCAGGTGAACAAAATCACGGAGCCGGCGGAAATTTAACCGATATTTCATTGTTTCATAGTATGCTGTGGTCGTATAAAGTAGTATAAATAAGCACCAGGAGGTTCACGCTATGTCAATGGTTAAAAAGAGCATTACGGTCACGGATCAGCAGGAAGAGTGGATACAGGCGCAAATCGCCAAAGGCTATTACGCCAGCGACAGTGAAATTTTTCGTGAACTTATCCGCGAACGGCAAATGCGAGAAGCGGAAAACCTGGAGATACAGGCGATAAGAGCTGCGTTGATCAACGCTGAAAATAGCGGCTTTAGCGACCGCACGCCCGAGCAAATCAAGCAGGCCGTTCTCCAGCGAAAGAAAACGCGATGAACGGCTATAGGCTGAGCGCAGACGCCGACGATGATCTGAGCCGCGTTTTTGACTACGGTATCGATCAATTCGGCTAGAACAAACTTTGAAATATAAAGGCGCGTGCGCAGCAGGGGAGCGCGCAGATTTTTCTAACCGCAGCATAGCTCACCCGTAACTCCTCAATAACCCGGGTTATTGAGAAGTTACGCTCACCCTATTCAACACTTAAATGTAATGTCGTTTTTGGCTGGCTTATACAATTAATTCCATTTAAATAAAACACCTACACACACTTTTCTTCGCATTGAAATATCGATTAATACTTCCCAAAAATAAATAACCAATCGTCCATTTTAACCCGCCTCTCGTCAATCCCTATACGGTAGTTTGAAACTGCGTTATCTAACTTATAGAGACGCATTTAACCAATACCAACGTTACCTGATTTTGAGTATACGTAATGCAACCGATCGAGATGAATCGCCAGAAGGGACTTTCCCTGATTGAAGTGCTGACGTCAATGATTCTGCTCGCGATAGGTTTACTGGGGCATATGGCGCTGCAAATGAACCGCCTTTCGAGCAACCATTCGAGCCAATTTCGCATTCAGGCGGCGCTATTGGCCAACGATATCGCCGACCGAATGCGCCTCAACACAAGCGCGGCGAACGCCGGCCGTTACGACAATGTAGACACGACAGGCTCGCCTTACCAAGAGCCCTTTTGCAATAGCACTGGATGCGATGCCAGTGAACTGGCCGGGCTGGATCTTTATCAATGGCAGCAAGGTCTGACCGCGGCAATGCCCGGTGCTGTGGGCACCATTGTCCGCGATAACACGATTACAGATCAGGTGGTACTTACTATCACCATTAGCTGGAGCACTGAAGGGCGTGCCGGCCTGCCGGCCTCCGGTGCGATAAACCGCATGTCGATGGATGTCGGTCTATGAGTTTCAGGATTCTTAGCAAGGCGCAGGCAGGTTTATCGCTGGTTGAATTACTGGTGGCGCTGGCTATCAGCGGCACATTAATGGTCGGCGTTGTGCAGATATTTTCCGGCAGCAAACAGGTCGATCGCCTGACCATGGCCATGGCGCGGGTGCAGGAAAACGGGCGTTTTGCTATTGATATACTCACTAAGGAATTGCAGCATATCGGCTACCAAGGCTGTTTCAATCCCAACAAGCCGATTGCGGCCACGGACATAGTTGCCAATGATTTTCCGCTTTATACCAACGATACAGCGGCTTTTACCAATAACACTGTCAGAGGGCTCGACGACTTTTCCGCCAGCGTTTCAAGCGTCGATCTGAACAATGGTGTGGAATTCTCAGCGACTCCGCTGCCAAGTACAGATGCGCTGTTTGTCGCCCACGCCACAGTGTTGAGCAAGAATGCGGGCGATAACACCACACTGCAATCGGATATGGATGGGGTTGACGATCAGCTTGTGGTCGGCACCAACCCTTCCGGTTACGCGCAAGGGGACATGCTGTTGATTACCGACTGCGAAACCGCCAGTATATTTCGCGTTTCGGGTTTAACTACGACAGTGCCGATAAAATTTTCCCACTCCCAGGGTTCTTTGACCCGGCAAAATTCCAGCGCATCATTTTCCGTTGCCTTTACCGCCGGCAGCAATCTGCATCGCCTGGTTTACAACACTTACTATATCCAGAACAACGCCGAGGGCATCCCCTCTCTTTACCGCAATAACTATTACACGGGGAGTTCGGCGTTGATCGAAGGCGTGGAAAATCTGCAAGTGCTCTATGGCCACTATGAATCCCAGGGCTCTGCCTCACTGAGCGACGACGAAATCCGCTGGCTCGAAGCCGACGCCGTCGACAGCGACGAATGGATGGACATCGTCGGCGTGCGCCTGGCGATTCTGGTTCGCGATAAAGAAAATGTGCTGCCCACCAACGGCCCTGCAAGTTTTGATATGCTCGGCGCCGAGGTAGCACCGGCGGTGGCGGATAAGCGATTGCGCCGGGTATTTGCCACCACCGTTAAAATTCGTAACCGCCGTGGAGAGATCAATTTCTGATGCGCCTGGTGCGAATGTTCGCGGGCAGCCAAATGGGGGCTGGGGAATCGATAGCGTTGGATTCGCCGCATTCTCGAGGAAAATAAAAAAATGCACATCGCGATGAGAAGAGTTCAGGCAGCCGCGCTGGGTATTGCCTACACCGC
>JARROD010000178.1:0-11198 GCA_037384225.1 Exilibacterium sp. | reverse complement strand
TTTTCATATAACACCTCGTCAAGCTCAGCTGATGGACCCGCAGCAGAGAATATTTTTACAGACCGCCTGGAGCAGTATCGAAGATGCCGGGCTGACCCGAAAAACATTAGCGAAAAATACCGGAGTTTTTGTTGGTGTCACCACCAATACCTACGGGCTTTGGGCGGCTCAACGCTCACCGGCGTTCAGCGCCCTGTGCCCGGATACGGAACACTGTGATATCGCTAACCGTGTCTCGTATTTTTGCGATTTCCAGGGGCCGAGCATAAGTATCGATACGGCTTGCTCGTCCTCGCTCACTTCAGTGCACCTGGCTGTGCAAAGCCTGCGCCAGCGTGAATGCGACATGGCCATCGCCGGTGGTGTCAACCTAACGTTGCACCCTAATCGCGTTGTGCAATTCTGTCAGAAAAATATGTTGACCGCGGAAAATTTCACCCACCCCTTCGGGCAGGGAAACGGGGGGTTTATCCATGCGGAAGGTTCCGCGGCCATTGTCCTTAAACCCCTATCTCGAGCCCTCGAGGACCGGGACCGTATATATGGACTGATCAGGGGCAGCGCAATCAATGCCGGAGGTCGAAGCAGTGGTTATACGGTACCGAGCCCACAGGCACAGGCAAAACTGGTGTTGAAAGCGCTCGAAAATGCAGATGTTTCCGCGAGTACCATCAGCTATATAGAAACACACGGCACGGGTACCACATTGGGTGATCCCATCGAAGTTGAAGGCTTGGCCCAGGCGTTCCGATGTTATACGGATAGTAGACAATTTTGCGCGATCGGCTCGATTAAAGCAAATATCGGACATCTTATCGCAGCGGCGTGAATTGCAGTGTTGATTAAAATCTTGCTACAAATGCAACACACGACCCTGGTTCCCTCCATTCATTCGCAGCCGCCCAACCCTAAAATAAAATTCACTCAAACTCCCTTTTATGTCCAGCAAACGTTGAGCGAATGGCAGGCTGACTATCCCCGTCGCGCGGGTGTAAGTTCCTTTGGCATAGGAGGGGCAAATGCACATGTGATTCTGGAGGAATACTCTCCTTCGCAGCAAACTTCCCGGCCTGCAGCAGCGCTATATCAGGCACAGCCGCAACGCTATCTCATCGCCGTTTCGGCAAAAAACGAAGAACGTTTGGCCGTTTATCTACAACGGCTGCTTCACTTTATCCGCAGGCACGAAAAAACACTGAATATTGCCAATATCGCTTATACCCTGCAAGTGGGGCGTGAAGCGATGGAGGCGCGGGTGGCATTTGTTGTCGCCGATATACCGGAGCTGATAGCGACTTTGCAAAAAGACAATGCCGGTGCCCTGTGCCATCGAGGCAATACCTCAAAGTCCGCTCAAACGATTAAAGCCCTGGCCGAAGGTGAAGTGGGAGAGACCTTACTCAGGATGATCCTGCAGCAGAATCAACTTTCCCGTCTCGCCTCACTCTGGGTGAACGGTGCGGAGCTGGATTGGAACCTTCTCTACGAGCAGACGGGTTTACCGTGCAAAATCGCCTTACCGACTTATCCGTTCTCCCCTCATCGTTACTGGTTGCCAGAACCGGAAAACACCGGCTTCAGCCGTAGCGAAGAAGATCCCGAGGGTGAGCGCGACCATCGCGGTGCGGGCCTGGCCCGATTAGATGATCCGGTTTTTCAAAAAAGCCTCGAGGCACACGCGACACAACCCGCACTGCGGCGGTTCCATCAGGGATACAAGGATCTGGAAAAATTCGCCCATCAGATACTAATGCACAGTTTCCAGCGCATGGAAATTATGGATTCCACTTCGACCGAGGTCGCCGCCCTTCCCGAGACATTTACCCGCTTTTATTCTGCCGCCAAACACATTTTGACACGTACGGATGTCGTTTCGGCTGAAGCCGATTGGCACACCCAATACAACAGATTAAAGCAGCAATTCCCGGAAGTGCGGGCCTACCTGGAATTGCTAGTGCATTGTGTCGAACACTATCCGAAAATTCTGCGGTGCGAACTATTGCCGACGCAGGTTATGTTTCCAGACTCTTCCCTGGAAAAAGTCGAAGGCATCTATAAAGGAAACCCCTTCCTTGAAATAGGCGCCGGTACCGGGAGCACCACTGAAACCGTGCTCAAAGCGATTGGTGCCCATGCCGATTGTCTGGAATATATCTATACCGATGTGTCCGGCTTTTTCCTCAAATACGGCCGAAAACACTTCGCCGAAGACTACCCCTTCCTGAGCTTTGAAATACTCGATATTACGCAACCGCCTTCGATACAGGAAAAATCCGGAGATGGCTTCGATATCGTTATTGCCACCAATGTGTTGCACGCCACTGCTGATATTAAATCGACACTGCGCAATGTGCGCCTGCTGCTCAAACCGCTCGGCTGGCTGGTGCTCAACGAACTGACCGGCGTGCAGGATGTGTTGACTCTCACTTTTGGGCTCCTGCAAGGCTGGTGGCTGTTTGAAGATGAACAATACCGGTTGCGCGACAGCCCTTTACTGTCCACCGAATTCTGGACACGATTGCTGCGCGAGGAGGGTTTTGCGCAAACCCGTATTTTGGGCGTCGACCCGGCCACCGGTATCGACCTGGCCCAGTCAGTTATAGTGGCAGAATACAGCGGGAGAACCGGAGGGCAGGCGACAGGTCCGGCGAACACCGTCCTGGAGCACAGACCGGTTCCCCGCGCCGCTATGTCTGAAGTTGTGTCTGAAGTTGTGTCTGAACATGCTCCGCCGCATAGCGAAGAAATTTCCGTGGCGATCACATCGTCTTCGGCCCTGGAAAATGAATTGGAAAATGGATTGGAAGATGAAAAAGTACGAGAGAACACACAAGCGTCTCTTCAAGCGCTGATTTTATCCCATATCGGCACGTCCACCGGGCTGAAGCCCGACGAGATTAACGAAAAGAAACCCTTTTCCGAATACGGTATCGACTCCATACTGGGGGTTGAACTGATCAAAGATTTAAATGAGGCCCTGTCCATTTCCCTGGGCAAAACAGTTTTATACGACTACACGACAGTGGCGCAGCTGACCGATTATATAGCCACCCAATACCAGCGCCAATCGAGTCTGGCAATTTATGCCAGGGCGCGGAATACTCAGGTTTTGCATAGTGACGAGTCTTCAGTATCACACCCACCGCACCATGGGCATGAGTCAGCTGTCCGAGCGCAAGGCAACACTGCGCACGGGTATCCGACTCCGGCGGATTCAGCAGCGTTCCCAAACCTCGCCCCTGAGATTGTACCAACAGACGGGTCCGCAGCGATGGATACGAGGATGGGTATTGCCATCATCGGCATGGCGGGACGTTTTCCCATGGCGGAAAATCTGGAGGTGTTCTGGCGCAACCTGTCGGCCGGAAGGGACTGCTTGCGTGAAGTGCCTCCGGAGCGTTGGAGTATCGAAACATTTTACGACACCGATAAAGGTGCAAGAAATAAAACCTATTCCAAGTGGGGTGGTTTTCTCAGCGATATCGATTGCTTTGATGCGCTCTTTTTTGAGATATCCGGCAGGGAAGCGGAACTCTCGGATCCAGCACACAGGGTATTTCTGGAGGACTGTTGGCACACCCTGGAGGACGCCGGTTATTCGGATGTGTCAGTTTCCGGCACACGGATCGGTGTATTCACGGGCGCGACCAGGGGGGATTATCAACTCAAAATGCACCACGAAGCCGGAGCTGCCGTGGAAGGGTTCTCTTTTCACGGCAATGAAGCCTCGGTACTGGCGGCGAGAATTTCCTACTTTCTAAACTTAAAAGGCCCCAGTCTCGCCGTGGATACGGCCTGCTCTTCATCTCTGGTTTCTATCAGCCTGGCCTGCCGGAGCATTCTCTCCGGGGAGTGTGATATGGCACTCGCCGGAGGGATTCATATTTGCACCACACCGTTTTTTTATATTCTGACGAGTAAATCCGGCATGCTTTCTCCGGCGGGGCAGTGCCGCGCGTTCGACAATAACGCCAATGGTTTTGTTCCCGGGGAAGCCTCCGCCGCGATACTGTTAAAGCCCCTTGAGCAGGCCCAACGTGATCGGGACCACATCTACGGCGTGGTGCGCGGTATAGGCGTCAATCAGGACGGTAAAACCAACGGTATGACCGCCCCGAGTTCACTGTCTCAAACCGCTTTGGAAGTTGATGTGTACCAACGTTACGGCATAGCACCGGAAACCATCAATTACATTGAGGCTCACGGCACCGGCACTAAACTGGGCGACCCGATTGAAATTGAAGCGCTCACAAATGCATTCCGGCAGTTTACCCCGGAGAAGCAATTTTGTCCGATAGGCTCAGTAAAAACCAATATCGGTCATACCGCCGTTTCCGCCGGCATCGCCAGTGTGATTAAAGTCTTACTGTCAATGAAGCACAAACAACTTGTGCCCTCATTGCATTGCGATCATCTCAATGAATACATCGACTTCCGGAACAGTCCCTTTTACGTAAACAGAACCTTGTGTCAATGGACCCCTCGCAACGGTGATCGGCGCCGCGCCGCGATCAGCTCCTTCGGTATCAGTGGCACCAATTGCCATATGGTTATCGATGAAGCCCCTGCCCTCGAACGGGTGGAGCCGATAGCCAGACCTTTGTACCTGATTCCGTTTTCCGCAAAAACTGAAAGCGCGTTTCAGCGCAGGATTGAAGACTTTCTCACCTGGTTGGAAAGAGAAGGCGAAGCGGCGAACCTGGGCGATATTGCCTACACCCTACAGGCAGGCAGAAGTCATTTTCCCTGGCGGCGTGCTTTGCTGGTTAACAATAAACAGGAGCTGGCAAACCGGCTGCGTTGCGAATCGATCCAGCCGCAATGGCAAAAACCCGACCGGGACGTTGACAAGCGGGGAACACAATTACTGCGGGACTTTGCCCAGCTCTTCCCAGCCGAAACCAAGACACCCTCTTTGGAACAGAGGCTGGACGACAGTTTATTTCAAACCCAGTACCTGAAAACAAAGTACCGGAAAATACTGACGCTTCTGGCGGAGCTTTACGAACAGGGCTTCACGCCCGAATGGGAAGCGTTGAACCCGGCGCGGGAGGCTTTCTGCCGTCTCTCCATGCCGACCTACCCTTTTGAAAGAGAAAGATACTGGATTCCGCAGACCTCTCTGGTGACACCAGCGATCCCCGGCCTGGCCACGGGTGAAAACCTGGAACGTGCCGGCCATCCCCTGCTGGACGGCCTGGATTTCAGCGGCAGTCTGGGCTCGGGATTGACCTTTGAGAAAACCTTTAATACCGGGGATTGGGTAGTCAACGATCATCAACTGGCGGACGATAATGTCCTTCCCGGTGTCGCTTATCTGGAGATGGTTTATACGGCTTTCAGACAGGTGACGCCACAGCCTTTTCAATTCACTCACGTTTTCTGGCTTAAACCTCTGATCGTGCGGGAACGGTGCAAAGCGCGAATCATATTGCGGAAGGAGCAAAGCCGGACCTGCTTTGAAATTCAGACGCAGGCTGAGGGGGTTCACTGTACCGGGCAGTTGTCTCTGCTCGGCAATGGCACGGCGCCGGCAACCGAAATCCCGGGCGCTGAAAGCTGGCTGAAAAAAGTGCAGGCACTGCAGCAATCCAGTGATGCGCAAATCGATGCGGAAGCACTCTACCAAAATTTGCGGCGGCTGAATATTAATCATGCAGGTTTTTATCGATGCGTGAAACGGATTTATCTGTGTGAGAACCAGGCATTGGGTGAAATCGCCCTCGATGCATCGGCGCTGAGCGCGGCTGGAAAATATACTCTTTTTCCGCCGCTGCTCGATGGCTGCCTACAGGTAGGGGCCGGATTTATACTTCATCATCACCGGGCAGATAAACCGATCAACACCCTGCTGCCTTATTCGGTGGAGAGAATCCATTACCGATGCGCACCGGGGGAGCGCGCTTATGTGCACCTATATAATACGGCTGAAAACCGCTTCCATTTGACGCTGTTAAATGAGCATGGGCAAGTATGCATAGAGTTTCGCGATCTGTTTGTTCAGGAGCGGAAAGATACACTGTCGTCTTTCTTCTATAAACCGGAATGGAAACCCAGCCCCCTTTCCCTGGCCAGAGAATCATCGAGAGAAACAGAGAGAGCCCCTGTTCAAGGACCAATTCTGTTTATTACGCCGGATCGGGCTGAAACTCTGCAGTGGCAGCAATCGCTGGCCGGGCGGCATGAGCCTGGGGCAGTGTGGCAAATTCAACTGGGCAGGGACACTGGGAAAACCGCTGAACAGCACTGGCAGGCCGACTACCTGGATCCCCGGGCCATTGTCAACTGCCTGCGCCTGGGGGAATTTCCCTGCCCCGCCCGCATTTATTTTCTGGGAGGTCTGCAGGCGTTTCCCAGTGATTCACTGGACGAGGAACAACTCTTCCACAGCGAGCAAATAGGCGTGATGTCTCTGCTGAGATTGTTGAAACATATGATCGAGTGTCGGTGGATCAGCCGCGAAATTCAGATCTGCATTCTCAGTGCATCGGCTCACACGGTTTCCGAGCACGAGCCTGTCAATCCTTTGCCGGCGGGGTTGTTTGGGTTGGCCAAAGCGATGGTGAAAGAATATCCGCAAATAAAACTGCTCTGTATCGATATTTCCACACAGTTGCCGGATGCCGCGCTTGTTGAACAGCTGCTGGCGCAGCCCTGGGGCGGAGAAGAGCGCTTAATGGCGCTGCGCAATGGCGAAAGTTTCGTGCAGACATTGAAACCGGTCCAACTCCTCCCGGCGGCGCAGAGCCAGTTCCGCCACCAGGGGGTTTACGTCATTCTGGGAGGGGCTGGCGGCATTGGTTACGAATTGAGTTGCTACCTGGCTGAAACCGTACAGGCAAGGCTGGTTTGGATCGGACGCGGTGCCCTCGATGCCGGGCGACGGGAAAAGCTGCAAAACATTGAAGCCAGAGGCGGCAAAGTACTGTATATACAGGCCGATGCTGATCAGAGCGACGCCATGAACGCAGCCATTGCCCGCGCCAAAGTCCATTTCGGTGCAATCCACGGGGCGATTCATTCGGCGTTGGTGCTCAAGGATAAGTCCCTCGCGAATATGGATGAAAACACCTTTCTGGCCGCCTGCGCGCCCAAGGTGCGGGGCAGTGTCTGTTTTTATCAGTCCCTACGGGGTGAAACACTGGATTTTTTCCTGTTCTTTTCTTCGGGACAGTCCATTACCTGCCATGCCGGACAGAGCAACTACGCCGCTGCCTGCACTTTTAAAGATGCTTTTGCGCACTATGTGCGTGCAACAGCCAATTACCCGGTAAAAATAATCAACTGGGGCTACTGGGGCACGGTAGGTGTGGTTGCCGGAGCCGACTACAAGCAACGATTCGCTGAGATGGGGGTTTATTCCATTGATCCGGCCGAAGGTATGGAAACCATAGAACGGGTGCTGGCCAGCGATGTTGATCAGGTCTTTCCCATTAAAGCAAGCCGGGAACACTTATTGAGCATAGGTGTGGAATTTAACGCAGGTGTGGAATTGGGCGGGGACACAGGGGCCGAAAATAGAAATGCAATAACGCGATTGCGTTCGGAGAATGAAAGCGCCGGTGTCAATGAAAAAACGAGTGTTCAGTACAAAGCAGGCATTAAAAGCCTGAGAGCAAACTCAGGTACCGACTTGAAAGAACAGGTCGTCGACTATATCAAAGGCGTTTTCGCCGAAACGTTGAAAATCGATAAAAAACGGATCAAGGCCGGAGAAAATTTCTCCACCTACGGTATGGATTCACTGATAATGACTTCGGTTCTACAGGCGTTTGAAAAGGATATGGGACAACTGCCGGCCGTGTTGTTGTACGAAAATATGACAGCAGAAAGTCTGGCGCAATACCTGCTCGACCATCACCGCGAAACCCTGGAACGCCAATTGGCAACGCGGAATCTGTCCGCGGCGGCGGATAATTGGCCTGAAACGGGACAGTTTCACGCAGCCGCCAAAGGATCAAAGACCGGCACGGCAGTTGAATTCAACGGACACGACGGTCCCGGCGATATTGTATCCCCGCCTGAGAAAACCACTGAAACATCAGCCATGGACATCGCCATCATTGGGTTGAGCGGCAAATACCCTATGGCGGAGGATCTGGAACAATTCTGGCAAAACCTGGAGCAGGGAAAAAACTGCATCCGCGAAGTGCCCGGTGAACGTTGGGAATGGCGCGACTATTACTCCTCGGAAAAAGACCAGCCCGGCACCATTTACACCAAATGGGGCGGATTCATGGACGACGTGGATAAGTTCGACCCGCTGTTTTTTTCCATTCCACCCATTGAAGCCCACCTGATGGACCCGCAGGAAAGAATGTTTATCGAAACCGCCTGGAGCCTGCTGGAAGACGCCGGCTACCGCCCTGCGGACATAGCCGGGGGAGAAGTCTCCACGGGTGTATTTGTGGGTGTCATGCATGCGGACTATGAAACACTGGGTGGAGAACACTGGGGCGCCGATAACCTCACCACAGCCAACGCCTCCTTGTGGTCGGTGGCCAACAGGGTGTCTTATTTATTGAATTTTCACGGTCCCAGCTTGTCGGTCAACACTGCCTGCTCAAGCGCGCTGACAGCGATTCACCTGGCCTGTGAAAGCCTGAAAAGCGGCGAATCTGCCCTGGCCATCGCCGGTGGTGTCAATCTGATTTTGCACCCCAAACATTATCTGCGCCTGTCCGCCGCCACCATGATTAGTCAAGGGGAAAAATGTCGAAGCTTCGGAGACGACGCCGACGGGTTTGTCGATGGCGAGGGCGTTGGCGCGGTACTATTGAAACCGGCGCAACGCGCCAGGGCCGAAAGAGATCATATCTACGGCCTTATCAAAGCTTCGGTGTTTAACAGTGGAGGTAAAACCAGCGGCTATACAGTACCTAACCCCAACGCCCAGGCACAAGCGATCACCACCGCCCTACAAAATGCCGGTATCGATCCGAACACTATCAATTATGTGGAGGCCCATGGCACAGGGACAGTCATGGGAGATCCCATTGAAGTTGCCGCCCTGACCCGGGCTTACCGCCACACAGGCTTCACGGGCAGACAAACCTGTTCTCTGGGTTCAGTGAAATCCAACCTGGGGCACTTGGAGTCGGCGGCCGGTATCGCCGGACTCACCAAGGTATTGCTGCAAATGCAACACCGCAAACTGGTGCCGTCTCTGCACGCCGAACAACTGAATCCCCGCATCGATTTTGCCCAATCCCCTTTTTACCTGCAACGGAAAGCAGCGCCATGGCATCCGGTGCGAATCGCAGGCCAAAGCTGCCCCAGGCGCGCCGGGCTCAGTTCCTTTGGCGCGGGAGGAACCAACCATCACCTGATTGTGGAGGAGTACCTCCCGACAACCGATGACCGGGAACATCAAACGCCTGTTCACGTCCCCTTGTTATTTGTACTCTCGGCAAAAACTCAAGAGAGCTTGATCGAATACGTAAAACGCTATCGGCGGTTTCTGAAAACACGGGAAGTGAATCCGGCCGATCTCTGCTATACCCTGCAAGTCGGGCGCGAATCCATGACTGAGAGGCTGGCCATACTCTTTTCAGTCCAGAGCGAACTGCTGGAGAAGTTGCAACGCTGGCAGGCGCGGGTCGAGATGACCAGTGAAGGTATTTTTCAGGGTAAAGTCTGTGCCTCAACCGTGCAGAGCCCGGCGCCCGATCCGATGACTGCGAACAATCTGGCCGCCGCCTGGGTGAGCGGCCAGGAGATCGACTGGGCGGCGGTTTATCACCAACGCCAGGAAGGCGCGGGTGAGCCTGTCACACCTCGCCGGATTTCATTGCCTACCTATCCTTTTCAACGGGATCGCTGTTGGATTCCAGAGGCAATCAAAGCGCAAAAACCGGCAACCACTGATCACAAACNNTCGATAGCGTGAATACCGGAGATGACAGTCATCCACCGGCCGAAGCTTTAACCTGGCTCGTCACGGAGGTGGCTGAAGTCACGCAAATACCCCGGGACAGGATTGATGTGGAAGCCGATCTGGAGGAACTGGGGCTGGATTCGGTCATGATTGCTGTATTGAATAAGAGGGTTGAAAAACAGCTCAAAAAAAGAGATCCAACATTGTTTTATCAATACAGGTCACTCAAGTCTATGGCGGGGCACCTGTCGGAGAAATACTCTGAACTTATGAAAAACAGCGCACCGAACTCCGGTGTGGTTGACGGTCGAAAGACTGGTGCGAATATCGAAAAGCATAAAACCATGGGATTATCGAACAGTGATATCGCTATTATCGGCCTCAGCGGACGCTACCCCCAAGCTGAAAACCTGGAGGAGTTCTGGGAAAATCTCCGCCATAAACAAGACTGTATCGTAGAGATTCCTCAAGAGCGCTTCGATTATCGCCGTTATTTTTCCGAGAAAAAAGGTCAGGCGAATTCGATTTATTGCAAATGGGGTGGTTTTATCAAAGATGTGGAAAACTTTGATGCGGGTTTTTTCAATCTGTCAAGAAAAGACGTACTGTTTATGGACCCGCAGGAAAGGCTCTTTTTGGAAACGGCGTGGCAGTGTCTGGAGGAGAGCGGCCTTATCCACCCAAACTGGCAAAAGCAGGCGCGCGATGTCGGTGTGTTCGCCGGGGCGAGTTTTAATAACTACCAACTATTGATGGCCGAAGCGATGGCGGGTGCGGAAAGCTACTCAGCCAACTCACAGACTTTTTCCATCGCCAATCGCGTGTCCTATTTTTTTAATTTCACCGGCCCCAGCGTCACCCTGGATACGGCGTGCTCTTCTTCTTTGTTCGCGGTTCATCAGGCTTGTGAAAGCCTAAGAAGTGCAGAGTGCGCCATGGCTTTGGCCGGTGGGGTCAATCTGTCTTTGCACCCCAGCAAATACATTACACTTTGCGCATCGGGTTTTGCCGCCAGTGATGGCCGCTGCCACGCCTTTGCCGCCGGTGGCGATGGCTACGTGCCCAGTGAAGGTGTCGGCGTGGTTTTATTAAAGCCCTACCTGCAAGCCAGAAAAGATGGGGATAACATTTTCGCCGTTATCCGGGCATCGGCGGTCAGCCACGATGGTAAAACACAAGGCTATACGGTTCCCAACCCGGTTTCTCAATCCAAAGTTATCCGGTCGGTACTCGACAAGGCCCAAGTCAATCCGCGAAGTATCAGTTATATTGAAACCCACGGAACAGGAACCGCGCTGGGCGATCCGATTGAAATTCAGGG
>JARROD010000177.1:0-16655 GCA_037384225.1 Exilibacterium sp. | reverse complement strand
GACCTGTTTACCGTGGTGATGTTGGCGGGGATTTACGGCCTCTTGTCAGCCAGTTTTTTCGTCTCCATGAACGCGGTGGATGTGGCATTTACGGAAGCCGCCGTGGGCGCGGGTATTTTCCCGCTGCTGATGCTGGTGACGCTGTCGATGACCAATCGCTACGAGAGATCATCGCAGCGACAACCCCTGCGTGCGACAGTGCTTGTCGCTACCACGGGGGTGCTGTTGTTACTGGGAACGCTGGATATGCCAGCATTCGGCTCCGCGGACGCACCGGCACACGGACATGTGGCGCCGCGCTATATTCAGCAGTCGGGAAAAGAAATTGGTATTGATAATATCGTCACCTCAGTGCTGGCCAGCTACCGGGCGTTCGATACCCTGGGCGAAGTCGTGGTGATATTTACAGCGGGTATGGGCGTGGTGACGCTATTAATGGGAATGCCTTGTGACGATTCAAAGAAAAACGGGGAGCGGCTGCCGGCAATGCGCGAACACAAAATTTTGCGGGTTGTCGGCAAAATATTGATTGCGCCGATTTTACTGTTTGCACTTTACGTTCAGTTTCATGGCGACTACAGCCCCGGCGGCGGCTTTCAGGCAGGGGTGATTTTCGCCTCCGGCGTCATTTTGTATTCGATGCTGTTTGGCCTCAGCAGGGCCAGGAAAATAATCGGTCAGTCGGCTCTTCGAGCGCTGGCGGCCATTGGCATTTTGCTCTATGGGAGTGTGGGGCTGCTGGGTTTGTTGACGGGAAAAAACTTTCTGGACTACAACGCACTGGCCGGCGACCCTACGGCCGGACAACACCTCGGAATACTACTGATCGAGCTGGGAGTCGGCATCACGGTGGCGACGGTTATGGTTTTAATATTTTTTGCCTTCGCGGGGCGGGTTGGAAATGCACACACTGACTGAACAAAAGCCAGGCGATTATGTTACTTGATCTTTTCAATTTCTGGGTGGTTATTGTGCTGATGATGATCGGTTTCTATATCGTCATTGGGCAGGGCAACCTGGTGAAAAAAGTCATTGGCCTGAACCTTTTTCAGACTTCCGTTTTTATATTCTATATCAGCGTCGGCAAGATCGAGGGGGGGACCGCACCCATTTTAACAGACAGTGCGAACCTGTATTCCAACCCTCTCCCCCATGTATTGATTCTCACCGCTATCGTTGTCGGAATCGCCACTACGGCGCTGGCGCTGGCGCTGATTGTACGCATTCAGGAAGCTTATGGCAGCGTCGAGGAAGAAGAGATTCAACGAAGAGATCAGCAGTGCTAACACATCTACCCATTCTCCAGGTTATCGTTCCTCTCCTGGCCGCGCCCTCCTGTTTACTGCTCGACAGGGCACGTCTCGCCTGGTTATTTTCCGTCGCCACCAGCGCCCTGACCACGCTTATCAGCCTGCTGCTTCTGCTTCAGGTGTCCCGCACCGGCGTTATCAGCTACGCATTGGGAGGCTGGCAGGCGCCCTGGGGCATCGAGTATCGCATAGACCCGCTCAACGCCTACCTGCTGGTAATTGTCTCCTCACTTGGCACAGTAGTGCTGGGCGCGGCATACCGAAGTGTAGAGCGCGAGGTAGGGCAAAATCAGGTCCTGTTTTACGTGGTTTATCTACTCTGCTTTGCGGGGCTTCTGGGCATTGTCGCCACCGGTGACGCCTTCAATATCTTTGTGTTTTTGGAAATCGCTTCTCTGTCGACCTATACCCTGGTGTCATTGGGGAACAACCGCAGGGCATTGCGGGCGGCCTATCAATATTTAATTGTCGGCACTATCGGCGCGACCTTTATTCTTATCGGTATCGGCTTTTTGTATATGGTTACCGGTACCTTGAATATTTATGACCTCTCCCAGCGCCTCCCGAATGTGGCCGCCTCCGCAACGGTGGCAACGGCATTTGCCTTTATCGTGGTGGGGTTGTGTTTGAAGCTGGCCCTGTTTCCATTGCATCTTTGGTTGCCGGACGCCTATACCTATTCGAGTTCCATTGTCACCGCCTTTTTGGCCGCCACCTCGACCAAAGTTGCCGTATACCTGCTGATTCGATTTATATACTCCGTATTCGGTGTCGAGTTTTCCTCAACCGTTATGCCGCTGTTCCCCATACTTTTGGGCCTCGGCGTGGCCGGCGTCCTCGCCGCCTCGCTGGTTGCGATCTACCAGGTCAATATAAAACGCCTGTTTGCTTATTCCTCTGTTGCCCAGGTGGCCTATATGGCGATAGGCATAGGTATCGGCTCCGCCGTGGGTCTGCAGGCGGCGTTGCTGCATTTGTTCAATCACGCGCTGATAAAGGGCCTGTTGTTTCTCGCCATCGCCGGCATCGTTTACCGCACCGGCACGGCGGAAATCTCGACCCTGCGGGGGCTGGGCAGACAAATGCCATGGACCGCGGCGGCGATTGTCGCCGGCAGCCTGAGCCTTATCGGCGTGCCTTTAACAGTGGGTTTCGTCAGCAAATGGTATCTGCTGCTGGCCGCCATGGAATCGCAATTGTGGCCGCTGGCCTGTTTGGTTGTCGCCGGTTCCGTGCTCGCGGTGATTTATGTATGGAAGGTCATTGATGCGCTCTACTTTAAGGATCCCGGCACACAGCAAGCCTCCGGGTCAGTTAACCACCGGGGCGGTGAAGCGCCGCTGAGTCTTTTGATTCCAACCTGGATGTTACTCCTCGCAAATCTTTATTTTGGTATTGATACCCGTCCCACCGTGGCCGTCAGCGAGCTGGCGTCCCACTATTTACTGGGGGGCATGCCATGATTTTTCTCCATGCCCTGTTTGCGTATGAAACTCTGCTGCAACTGATTATTTTGCTGCCGCTGCTGGCGGTTGTGGGCATTGTCGCTTGTGCTGGACGCCCCAACCTTCGCGAATCAGTGTCCCTACTGACCAGCCTGACGGTATTTCTGATTGCATGCACTTTATATTCACCGGTAATGAGGGGAGAGATCATCGAAACAACCTGGTTTGCGTGGTTCCCGGGCGTGGATGTACGTTTTCGTCTGGAACCTCTGGGGTTGCTGTTCTCGCTGATCGCCGGGTTTCTCTGGTTTGTGACCACCCTTTACGCGCTTGGTTACATGCGAGCTCACAACGAACCGCGGCAGACGCGCTTCTACAGCTGTTTTGCTTTGGCGATCACCGCAACCATGGGCATTGCCTGTGCGGAAAATCTGCTCACCTTGTTTATCTTTTACGAGGCATTAACACTCTGCACTTTTCCACTGGTCACCCACGCGGGCACCGAGCGGGCAAAACACGGCGGCTGGGTGTATATCAGTATTCTGCTCGGCACATCGATTGCGTTTTTTCTGCTGGCGATTGCTCTGACCTGGCAATTGTCCGGCACGCTGTCCTTTACCCGCGGCGGTGTATTCACCGCCGATACATCAACGGCAACCCTGTCAGTATTATTGACTCTGTTCGTGTTTGGTGTGGGCAAGGCCGCCATAATGCCATTTCACCGCTGGCTGCCGGCGGCCATGGTGGCCCCCACACCGGTCAGCGCTCTGCTGCACGCTGTGGCAGTGGTTAAAGCCGGCGTTTTCACCCTTATAAAGGTATGCTTTTATATTTTCGGCCTGGAGACGTTGAATACACTGCCCGCGCTGCAATGGCTGCTGTATCTGGCCGGGGCAACGATTCTACTGGCGTCTCTGGTCGCCCTGCGGCAGGACAATCTCAAAGCCAGGCTGGCTTATTCAACGGTGAGCCAACTGGGGTATATCACCCTGGGCGCGCTGCTGGCCACCAGTGTCAGCCTTATGGGCAGCGCCATGCATATCGCCATGCATGCATTCGGAAAAATCACCCTGTTTTTTTGCGCCGGTGCGATTCTGGTCGCCGCCCACAAAACCGAGATCAGCGAAATGCGGGGGTTGGGCCGGCAAATGCCGTTGACCATGTTGGCATTCCTGGTGGGAAGTCTGAGCATTATCGGCATTCCCCCCACCGGCGGCACCTGGAGCAAATGGTATCTGCTGTCGGGAACCTTTGACGCCGGACAATGGCTGTTGATGGGGGTGCTGATGATCAGCTCGCTGTTGAATATCGCCTATCTACTGCCGATCGGCGCACGGGCGTTTTTCGCCGCCGATGCCGATCCGCCGGAGATAGCGCATAGGCCGAAAGCTGTTGCGGAGGCGCCGCTGCCAGTGTTAATGGCCACCGGGATTACCGCCCTGGGGTGCGTGGTCCTGTTTGTTTACCCCCAACCCATTTACAGACTGATAAGCACTGTGTTTTGACTTCATCTTTTTCAATCGGGAACAGAACATGAGCGGTAACAAACATTACTTATTCGACAACCCCGACAACATTAAAAAGATTTTGCGCGCCCTGTACATCTGTTGCGCAATCCTGTTCGGCTTGGATTTTATCCTGCACCGTCACACTGAACACCTTTGGGAAAAGGCGCCGGTTTTTTATCCACTATATGGATTTGTGGGCTGCGTGGTGCTGGTGCTCGTTGCCAAGTGGATGAGAAAAGGCTTGATGCGGCCGGAAGATTACTACGATCGGGATGAAATTTCACAGTCAGCGCCAATGGAGAAAAAGCATGTGGACACCTGAGTGGGACGGCTGCGCGGGGCATTGTTAATTGCAATACCCATTATCGGCGCCCTTAATCTCTGGCAAATGCCCGCGGGTGTTTACTGGCAGTTCGAATTTCTCAACTTTGAACTGGTATTGTTCCGCGCCGATAAACTTAGCACCCTGTTCGGATACATTTTCCATATTGCGGCGCTGCTTGCGTTTATCTACTCACTGCACGAGCGCGACACCTTACAGTACACCGCCGGTATGCTTTATATAGGCAGCGCCCTGGGCGCGGTATTCGCGGGGGACCTGCTGACGCTATTTATATTTTGGGAACTGCTGGCTGTCAGCTCAGTATTTTTGATCTGGGCGCGAAAGAGCCGGCGCGCCTATGTCGCGGGTCTGCGTTATTTCACCTTTCATATACTCTCGGGCCTGCTGCTGCTCGCCGGCATTGTGATTCACAGCCGAATGACCGACTCTTTTGAATTCACCTATATCGGTTTGCAGCAACCCTACACCTGGCTGATTTTTTTGGCTTTCGGCATCAAAAGCGCGTTTCCATTTGTCCACAACTGGCTCACTGATGCCTACCCCGAATCGACACCCGTCGGCACGGTTTTTTTAAGCGCTTTTACTACCAAGGTCGCCATTTACGCACTGGCGCGCTCATTCCCGGGAACGGAGCTGTTGGTGTATATAGGCGCGGCTATGACCTGTTTTCCGATCTTTTTCGCCGTGATTGAAAACGATTTACGGCGGGTACTGGCCTACAGTCTGATCAATCAACTCGGGTTTATGGTGGTGGGCATCGGCATCGGCACTGCACTCGCGATCAATGGCGCCGTGGCCCACGCCTTTAACGATGTCATTTTTAAAGGCCTGCTGTTTATGGCGATGGGGGCGGTGCTGCATATGACCGGCCGCGTCAACGGATCGGAGTTGGGCGGACTCTACAAAACCATGCCTAAAACCACCGCCCTGTGCATTGTCGGCGCGGCTTCGATTTCCGCGTTTCCGTTGTTCAGCGGTTTTGTGAGTAAATCCATGGTCATGAGCGCAGCGCTCGACAGCGGTTACGACGGGATCTGGCTGGTGTTGCTGTTTGCCTCCGCCGGTGTTTTCCACCACGCCGGCATCAAAATACCCTACTTTGCCTTCTTTGCCCACGACGCCGGAATTCGCGCCGGTGAGCCCCCGGGCAATATGTTGACGGCCATGTTTATCGCCGCCACGCTCTGTGTATTGGTGGGTGTATTCCCGCAAGCCCTGTACCGGCTGCTGCCCTACGATACGGTTTACTCACCCTACGATACGACCCATGTGCTGACTCAACTGCAACTGTTGTTTTTCTCCGCGCTGGCGTTCGTGTGGCTTAACCTGATGCGATTGTATCCGCCGGAACTGGCGTCGGTGAACCTGGATGTGGAGTGGCTGTATCGGCGTGTTCTGCCGCGACTCAGTCAGCGCTGTCTGAACCTGATCTGGCGCCTGGACGCCGGTTTGCGCAGATCCCTGCAACGGGGCTGGCAAAAAGCCTCTGAACGCATTGCTACTTTGCAACAATCCCCGGGTATTCTGGGGCAGGACGGGTCGACGAGCGGTACGGTAACCTGGGTAACGGTTTTACTGGCGGCCTATCTTTTTTTGAGCTTTATCTGATTGGACCGGAAACCAAGGACGCTCGCCCGTGGACACTGAGCATCGCAATGGTTCCGGTTATTGAAAGGTCGAATTTTAGCAATTGCTTTTACACTCAACCGTTTTCCCGCTCGACATCGATGCGGACCAATTCGCCCTCGACTATGTCCAGCACAATCAAGATCGGCTGGCAACAGACCTGGCAATCCTCGACATACTGCTGCGATTCAATGGATTTGTCGATTAAAATCACAATCGGTTCGCCACAGTAAGGGCAGTGTATTTTTTCTTCGTCCAGAATATTCAATCACTATACCTTCTCATTTATTATTCCGATCCCAGCCGCGGGCGGGCATGCGGCTTGGCATGTAATATCGAATAACCCTATTGTTGCATAAATTTTAGGCCCAGTCGGCCATTGCCCATGCACAAGCGAGTGGACAACTATACCCAAAGCGTTTGAGATTTAGGTATAATTAAAAACTTTTAACCTATTTTAATAATTGGCAACGTCTTTTAATAATTCATAATACACATCTCACAACAAAAACAAACATAGTGCAACGCTATCATAAATAAGGTTAGTTCCTCACTGATTGTAAAAATTTAATAGTTTGTTGCTCAATCCTCAAATCTGTTTTTTCCCACCGTAATTTCTTTTCTTTCCGCGCCAATTTATATTCAGCCGGCCCACTTGACGACATGATTGTGGTTTACTTGTAACCCACAATCAAACGCTTTGGGTATAGAACGAACTTCTTTTACTTCCCGGAGGTAAGAATGACATTTTTGTCACATAAGACTTTACTAGCCGCTACAATCACAGTGGCTGCAATTGGCACGGGCTTTGGCGCCCTTGCATCCAGCCATCGGGAAGCGCCTCACATTACCAAGTACCCTCAGGAAGACGGGACTGACTTCTACATGTTCAACAGTTATGAAGACGGACGCGAAGACTTTGTAACCATTCTTGCGAATTACAATTCCATCCAAGCTGGTTTCGCAGGCCCCAACTACTTTTTACTGGACAACGCGGCCCTTTACGAAATACATATCGACAACGACGGCGATGCGGTTGAAGACATTACCTTTCAAATCCAGATGCAAAACGCCGTACCCGATGCGGGAGTGGTTGAATTTACCATTGGACAAGGCAGCGATCAAAAAAACATCCCCTCTGTGTTGCGCAACGTCGCCGGTATCGCCATTGGCCAGGCCGATGGCTTGAGCTTTGAAGAAAAATACACCGCTGCGGTTGTCAGAGGAGGCCGACTCGAAGATCCGGAACTGTTTACGGACGCAAATGCCAATACGGTATTTGAAAAACCCTTTGACAATGCAGGGACAAAAACCTTTAGCGTCCAGAACTATACCGACTTTGCCGACAGCTTTATTCAGCAGGTCAACATTCCGGGTTGTGATCAACAGGGGCGTGTATTCGTCGGCCAGCGCCTGGAAGGATTTAAACTCGCTATCGGTGAGATCTTCGATCTGATCAACTTTGTTCCTATCGAAGGGGATTCTGCCCCCGGTGCGGGTGACGGGCAGGGCTTTCCCGGCGGCATCACCCAGGATGTCAACCGTAACCAGCTGGCCACCAACAACGTTACCACCATCGCGCTTGAGGTACCCAAAAGTTGCCTGGTCGGTGAAGGCAATGGTGTGATCGGCGGATGGACAACGGCCAGCGTACCACAAATTACGCTCTTCGATGACAACCCCTCTCTGGAGGAGCCGGAGGATAACGTCGGCGGTTTTGTACAGGTTTCCCGTCTCGGCAACCCTCTGGTCAATGAGTTGGTGATAGGCATCACCGATAAAGACAAGTTCAATGCCAGCTTCCCCGAAGACGATGGCCAGTTTGCCGACTTTGTCACCCATCCGGTATTGGCGGCTATTATCGACATACTGTTCAGGGATGCGGTCAACGACACCTTAAACGCCAATATTCCCAACCTGGCACCCTCCAATATTCCCCGCCAGGATCTGGTCACCACCTTTCTCACCGGTTTTGAGGGCGTCAACCAGCTGCAGCAGGTCACCGCTTCGGACATGCTCCGGCTTAACACCACTATCGATGCCGTACCCCGTGAAGAGCAGGATTCCCTCGGGGTACTGAACGGCGACCTGGCCGGCTTTCCAAACGGACGCCGCCCCGGCGACGACGTTGTCGATATTGCCCTGCGCGTTGTTATGGGGGCTTTGTGCCACGACCTCCCACTCGGCGTCGCCGACGACTCAGCTGAGGATGACGAAGGCGACGAAATCGTATTAAACCTGGCCAAAACGGGTGCAGACGGCAACGCATTCGACGCAAGTGGGGCTATAACCAACCGCTCCAAACGCGCCCGCGGCTTTAGGGGTGGTAGAGGCAAGGCGGATGAGGATGTCGTTAACGAAGACGATATCGTTGAAGACGGCGCGGAGGCTTCTGTCAACCTGGGGCTCTGTGAGCCGGCGGATGCACCGGTGGGCGATCAGCAGTTAACAGATGGCGCTCCCGTAAGCGCAATGGATTTCGACAACACCTTTCCATACCTGATCACGCCCTTCCCGGGTTCACCGATTGGCGCGGCGATTCCAACACCTAAAAATTGACAACGACACAGTCATACCTTTTGTTGAAGTTTCCTACTGGAGCTTCAACTTTTTTTCATATTGGTAAAGTCATGGCAGCAATCCGGTCGCTCACTACCTGGCTGGCCCTCATGGTTTTCAGCGCGGCCTCGTCCTCGGGGATCGCATCACCTCAACCAGATCCGCAAACGGTTGTTTACACATTGGACACCAGTGCATCCCAGTTACTGCGCACCGAGGATATTGCGGCCAAAGCGGGACAAATCCACCAATGGCAGGAAGCTCGACAACAGTTGCAGCGCTATCTTCACCTGGCACAACAATACAGCAGTTCGCGCTATGCTGGTTTTGGTATCGAGATGTACAAAAACATAGCCGAATCCTATCGCCGCCACCCGCACGTGCAACTGGTCTATGCCGATTTGTTGCAATACAGCCACGATTTCGATAGCGCTGTACTCCATCTCGAACAATTGGCTCAAAGCGCCTCAATTCGCACCCAGGTGCAATTGCGCCTATTTACCATTCACCTGATACAGGGAGATTTAGCCGGTGCGCAACAAGCCTGCAGCGCACTGAGTGAAGAAGGGTCTCTGGTAATTCCACTGATCTGCAAATCCTGGCTGGCGGGGCTGACCGGCTCTGCCAGCAAAAGCGTCGCCCTGCTTTCCAGGTTGATGTCAACTCTGCCAGCCGACAGCCGCTTCAAAAACTGGGCTCAGGATGCGCTGATTGATTTACACCTGAAAAATGGCGATACGGAAAAGGCGATGGCCATATTCGAGGATAACTTTCCGGGCCCTGATGCGGACAAAAACAGTGCCCAACAGTACGCCGGTGATTTCGCTACAGGTAAAATGCTCGTCGATTGTTTGATTTTCGCCGCCCGTTACAACCAGGCAGCAAGGATTCTACACATTCTGCCAAAACGCGACCCTTTTATTATCCGTCAAACAATTGTCAACGCCGCACGCGCGCAAAACGCCGGCCCGGCAAATACCAACCTGGCTTTGCAGGCCCAACAGTTGATCGATTTTTACAAGGTCAGCGAAGATCCCAGCCATTACTACGATATAGCCTTGTGGTACGCGTTCAAGGTAAACGACCCGCCACAAGCCTGGAAATACGCTCAATTGAACTGGGAACGCTTCAAATATATTACGGATCTTCAGCTTATGAAAAAAATAGCGCCTTCCGTCAACAAGCGGGTTCCTCCCAGTACCTTGAACCTGGTCAGCCGTTAATGATCAAAAATCGTTTTGCTAGATGCCTTCACTACCTCGCCCTGCTGCTTCTGATCAGCATCGGCCAAAACCTCAGCGCCCACGAAACCAGTATGGCTTACCTCAGCATTGACGTTGAAAAACCGCAAGCGACTGCCAAAGCGCTGTGGAAGATTCAATTTGCCGATATAACCCGCCTGATCGACTTCGATACCGATGGTGACAGGCAACTGCAATGGCGGGAAGTGATCGGCCGCCGCGACGACATTCTGCGAGTGTTAAATGACGCAATCGCCTTTTATGGAGGAGGCAATCACTCGGCACGCTGCCGCCCCCAGAATTCAACCCTGAATACAGAAAAATCCGTGCAGGGCCCCATGCTCACCGTTCAGTTCACTATCGCCTGCGCCAACGCCCAGCCCGTCTCCCGTATTCAATACACGTTCCTCGCCGGTATTGACCCCTTGCATACCTGTGCCTATCAACTGCATACCCATGCCGGTGATAGCAGCGGAATCTTCACCCGCGCGTCTCCGAATCTGCAACTGCAAACAACAACCCACAACCGGGCAGGCTTTGCCGACTATATCCACCACGGGGTAGTGCATATTTTAATTGGCCTCGATCACCTGGCGTTTCTGCTGGTGTTGGTTCTATCGGCCACAAACTCTCTCACACCCGAATTGCGTAACTGGAAAAAAATTGCCACAAAACTGGCTTTCTACGTTACCTTTTTTACATTCGCCCACACGCTGACACTTATCGCCAGTTCACTGAATATCATCAGCCTGCCAACCCGTATCACCGAATCGATCATCGCTGCCAGCGTCGGCTGGGGCGCCTATTGTGTCATTAAAAGCCGCGCTGAACTTTCCCCCTGGACCGTATTCGGGTTTGGTCTGCTTCACGGCATGGGATTTGCGTCGGTATTGGCCGATCTCAGCCCGAATATCGACGCCAACCTGTTACAGTTGTTCGGTTTCAATATCGGTGTGGAATTGGGTCAACTCGTTTTCATCGGCGCAGTCCTGGCGGCGATCACTGGCCTATCGCGCTTTTTCTCTCTGGCGCCCGTCGCCAGGGTGATGGCCTATTTTATTTTTATTGTCGCGGTGGTTTGGACCTTTGAACGATCTTTGTCCGTCACAGTGATTCCTCTCAGCTAAAGCCCCTACTCGAAAAGCCCTGGCCCCCCTATAGGCGATCCTGTGCGGCTCAAAATATATACGACCATTTAACTTTCAGTCACTGGCGCGGGAATACAGCATTGAACCAGGTTATAACGGAAGAAAAACTACAAACATAAAAAAAGCGAGATAGCCATCTCGCCTTTTTTAGTACCGTGGATACCACGGTTAACTATTAAAGTGGAAAAAAATCACACTGCAACAATATTTTCCGCTTGCGGCCCTTTCTGACCTTGAGTCACGGTGAACTCGACTTTTTGACCTTCTGTCAGTGTTTTGAAGCCATCGCCAACAATGGCACTGAAGTGGGCAAAAACGTCTGGGCCAGACTCTTGCTCAATAAAACCAAAGCCTTTGCTTTCGTTAAACCATTTAACGGTTCCGGTAGTAGTAGCCATGAAACAAATCCTATAAAAACATTAATAATTTCTGCCTGTAAATCCAGGCGGTTTAGCTGAGAAGTAATGGTTTTACCTTATGAATTATGATAACAGGACGTGTTACTACTCGGGAACGTCGTATGTGATAGGACATAAATCAATCTAAGCCGTACTTTCTAGCTGGGGAGTATACTACACAATCAAAAGGGAAAGTCAACGCAGCGGCTACGCCGCGGCCCAACAAATATTCTTCATCCGATGTGCTATCTATTCAAATTGGTATAATCAGCCACCGGGTTCGTTGGCAGAGATGGGAATGTCGATAAATTGCTGCTCCTCGGGACTTGCCTCAACCAACGGCGCTGCCAGCATATGGCGTTTAAAAAACTTCCATATCATGCTTGATATATTAGGGGCGGATGGATAACTGAACCGTCCCGGCGCCCCTCCGTACCAGCCGTGATCCGGCCCTTCCAAAAAAATGGTTTCGACAACACTTCTACCGAACCGGCGCCGGTAACGCGTATGTGCCCAGGGGGTTCCATGTGTCAACTTGTACTCCACCCGCTTTACCACCTTTTCTTCGACCCCAAAATAGCTGAGCCAGGAATCGCGCAGGTTTTCTCCCGCCTGTATATGCACAGTATCGTCGTTGTGAGAGTGGACGATGCAGATGGGCACCGGCGTGCGGTCATTTCTGCGCGCCTTTTCCATCAGCGCCACCACCCTATCTATGGGCTTATAACGTCTTGATGTTGAATAGGGCAAGGCCACTACGCTTGCGCTCTCTCCATAGGGTACCCCGGAGGAAAGTCCTGCAATATGAATGCGCCGGCGGTTGACCGCGAATTCAGCGCGGACTTCCGTCACTATCCGCCAAAGATCTTCGACCTCACCGCAACCCGGTTTGATTTGCTCGGGCCGCCACCACCCCCAGCAATTGCGACCCCGCATATCGGGGTAACGGGTGACAAACGGATAAACAACAATAAACTCGTGCTGATCAGCCACCCGATCAAATTCGCTGATCATTTGAATATCGCGATGATCCTGCCGACAGCCATGCAGCACCATCACCAGAGGTAAGGGTTTACTTCCGCAATAACCCCGGGGTACATAGACTCGATAATGTCGATTTTGACTACCGGGATAGGCATGCTTTTGGGATACTCTGTCGTGGAC
Source organism: Exilibacterium sp. (assembly GCA_037384225.1). Taxonomy (GTDB): domain Bacteria; phylum Pseudomonadota; class Gammaproteobacteria; order Pseudomonadales; family Cellvibrionaceae; genus JARROD01. The sequence goes on along the minus strand of JARROD010000177.1, from coordinate 3,913 downwards.
TTCTCCCCTAAGGCTGGACTTTTCGTTAGCTGCCAAGCGCGTCAACGGCCATCTGAAACGCTCAAAATATGACATTTACACTCTCTGGTAACTTCATGATAGGGAGAAATTAGTATCAAGGAATAAATAGCAGAAAAATATAAAAATTAATGCCATTCACTTCCCCGACTGTGTCTAAATATAGAAAAATCTCTACTGCATAACATTCTTACTGAGATATATTTCACATATTTTCAGCAATCCCCGAGCAGGCCATTTCAAGCAAAAGAGGGTTTACGCGAGTCCTCAGATGCGTATACTGACAGACATGTCAGTCAAAAAGCTTTATGACCCGCATTGCGGATCAAAGCGCTACAGGCAAACCACTCTGCCTCCATGGAACTTTTGTGGAACCCATTTATGAGTTTAAGTGAGCTATCGAAAGACTTTATTTTTGGCGCATCCACCTCGGCCTACCAGATAGAAGGGGCCGTGCAGGCAGATGGCCGCGGAGCCTCTATCTGGGATGATTTCTGCCGCCAACGGGGCAGGATACGCTTCGGCCACAGCGGGGAAACCGCCTGCGATCACTACCACCGCTATCGCGAAGATGTGCAGTTGATGCGCAGACTGAATCTGGATGCCTATCGCTTTTCGATTGCCTGGTCCCGCATTCTCCCGGAAGGCAGTGGACGGGTAAACGAGGCCGGCCTGGACTTTTACAAGCGGCTCACAGATTCTCTGTTGGAAGCGGGTATTCGCCCCTTCGCGACACTCTATCACTGGGATATGCCATCGGCGCTCTATCGTTCGAAAGGCGGGTTTCGCCACCGCGATGTCTGTGAAATATTCGCCGACTATGTGAGTATTGTGCTCAAAGGGCTGGGGGACCGGGTACAGGATTGGATAACGCTGAACGAGCCCTTCGAACATGCGGCATTTGGCCATCTTCTCGGTTCCCACGCCCCCGGACGCCACAGCATGAAGGATTTTCTAAAGGTCATGCACCACCAATTACTGGGCCACGGCGCGGCCATGGAGCGTATTCGTAACCTGGCCCCCAAAGCCAGGGCGGGTATCACTCTCAGCCTAACACCGATATTCCCGGCATCGAATTCACCGCGGGATGCCTGGGCGGCAAATCTGGGCAACCAGTTGCTCAACTATATTACTCTGGACGCGCTTTACAAACAGCGTTACCCGCAGGAACTAAGCGAACGCCTGCGTTGGTTCTGGCCCAAAATCGAACCTGGGGACATGCGGCGCATCGCCCTGGACACCGATTTTCTGGGTGTGAACCATTACAACTGCGAATACGCCCGCTACCGCTGGTACATACCTTTCCTGAAAAGCTGGATCAGCGGCGCCAGACCCGCCGAGAGCGAATTTGAGCGCGACGGACGCCGCTATACCTCCATGGGCTGGGAGGTTTACCCTCCGGGCATGACCAAGGTTCTGCGCCTGCTCAGAGAAGATTACGGCAACCCACCGGTTTATATCACAGAAAACGGCGCGGCCTTCGATGACGTGGTCAGCACGGGAGAGGTGCATGACCCCAAACGCATTGATTACCTGCGCGATTACCTGCATAAAGTCGCTGGAGCGAGGCAGGCTGGCTCCAGACTCCTGGGTTATTTCGCCTGGTCCCTGCTCGATAACTTTGAATGGTCCACAGGCTACAGTAAGCGTTTTGGGCTGATTTATACCGATTACAAAACCCAGGAAAGAATCATCAAGTCCAGCGGGCACTGGTACGCCCAACTGATTTCAAATCTCAAGCGGCAGCGCAGTGGCGCATGAACGGGCGCGATAAACTGACCCTGGCGCTGTTGGTTGCCCTATCATTCTTTTTGATGTGCGACCTGTTTATTACCCCTGCGATCATCGACGCTTTGAGAGCCGAGTACGGTGTCAGTGAAATTTACCTCAGCGGTGTTGGCTCCGCGTTTATTCTGGTGGGTGCCGCGATCAGTATTTTGTTCGGTTTTAAGGCAGACCGGGGTTCGAGGAAAAGACTGTTGGTCATAACAGTGCTTATCGGCGAGCTGCCCTGCCTCTTGACAGGTATTCACTTTTTTACCGAGAGTTTTTCCGGGTTCGTGATTATGCGGGTTCTTACCGGCATCGGCGTCGGCGGCATCTACCCGTTGACCTTCTCATTGGTTGGCGATTACTTTCAGGTCAGGCATCGCGCCACCGCCAGCGCCTGCATTGATCTGGCCTGGGGGCTGGGAATGGCGGCAGGGCCTCTACTGGCGGGCCTGGCCCTGAAAACCGACTACGGCTGGCGGCTCGCTTTTATTTTGGCAGCCGTACCCAGCTTTCCTATAGTTGCACTTTTCGCACTGGTGGCGCGAGATCCCGAACGGGGGCGCACGGAGGCCGCACTGAGCCAAGCGATACAGGAGGGTGCTCACTACCGCCAGCGCCTGCAATTACAGGATTTTCGCGTTATCTTTAAAAATCGCACCAATTTATTTTTATTCCTGCAAGGTATACCTGGCTCTATTCCCTGGGGGCTCTTCCCCTTCTGGTTGATTATTTTTTTCAACGAAACTCGGCAATTTTCCCAGCAGGACGCTACTTACATCTGGGAAATTTTTTGCCTCGCTGCCGGCCTCGGCGGCTTTATCTGGGCTCTGCTCGGCGATCGGCTCTTCATCAGAAAGCCCTCACTACTGCCGGGGCTATGTACGGCCGGCGTTTTTGCCGGCATTATCCCTTCTATGATTATATTCAATACCGATCTCGGCTCACTGCAAGCCTATCTGCTCCTGGCGGGGCTGGCCGGCCTTCTAATCACCGTCCCCGCCTCCAACACCAAAGCCATGCTCATGAATGTCAACCGGCCCGAGCACCGCGGCAGTGTTTTCGCCATTTTCAACCTTGCCGATAATATCGGCAAAGGTACCGGCCCCGCGATCGGGGGTATACTTCTTGCCACCACCGGCAGCTACTACACAATGGCCAACACGGCCCTCGTCCTGTGGCTGCTGTGCGGATGCCTTTTCATCGGCGTTATCACGTCGATAAACCGGGATCGCATCCAGTTGTTGGCGTTGATGTGTGAACGCGGCGAAAGATTACAAACGCAACAGCCCGATGACGCAACAGGTGGGGTAACAGGCACATTATTCAGTGCCCCTACACCTACGATCACCGGTACAAGAGAGAATGCATGAGAAAAAGTATGAGCAAGATGGTAACAACAAAATACTACAACCGTACGTTTGAAAAAATTCCGCAACAAAAGCGTCTTAAAGTACTGAAAATCGCCGCCCGGGAACTGGCTTCGGCGGGGTTGAGCGGCGCGCGAATGAAAGATATCGCCAACCAGGCTGAGATATCCTACGGTTCTCTCTACAACTACTTCCCTACCCGCGACGACATGATTCGCACCATTATCCAGGAAGGGCGATCATTGCAAGAGGCTATCTTTGCCGAGGCCCGGGGACTATCGGGAGATTTTTTTGCAATCCTGGAAAAAATTCTGATCCAAACGCAAAACCTGTCCCGGGAACACCCTGCTTTGATCGCTATCTGGGTGGAAGTCAGCCATTCCTATAATGAACGTTTCGCCGCCGATGTAATGGATCTGGAAAACGACGGTATAAAGTTTTGGAAACACATGTTGCTAACCGGCGTGGAGAGCGGAGATCTCTCTCCGCAAACAAACCTGGCCGCAGCAGCCTTCCTGATCGACAATGCTATAAGCGGCCTGCTTAAATCCTGCATAAGCTCAGTGCAACACCAAAGGCTCAAACTATTTTTTGAACCTCCGCTCTGTGCAGAAATCGATAAGCCGGGAACCAACATACAAGGCAAGGAGCAAGCCGACGATCAGTTCATCAGAGATTCACTCATGGCAATGTTTCGAACCCTGCTGCAAAACCGGGATTAGGACCGTCGAATTCCGGTTTTAAGTTCACCCCAT
>JARROD010000176.1:2112-10035 GCA_037384225.1 Exilibacterium sp. | reverse complement strand
CCCACAAATTGGGTATGCGCCCGGCATAGTGAACCATATCGATTTTCGTAATGATGTCAGGCTGAATGGATCGGAAATGCCTTTCCATAGCAGATATACAGGCAGTCGTTATTTTGTGCGCGCCCTTAGGTAAAAGTTTAAATAAACTGGATTTATAACCGATATTGCATGGTTTAATCTATGTTTCAGGAACAAACAAGAAAAATACATCTAAGATAATAAAAATAGGAGATATTTGTGCGAGTTATAATTTTGTCAACAGCTTTTTCGGGGCTGACGCAACGAGTATTAACTGAATTAGAATCGCTAAATCATACCATCGAACAACACTATGGTTTAAACGAAGATGTTCTACGGCAACAAGCTGAAAAGTTTAACCCTGATGTTATTGTTTGCCCTTTTCTCACCCAGCGCATTCCAGATGATATTTGGTCTAAATACATTTGCTTAATCGTTCACCCCGGTATTGAAGGTGATAGGGGCCCATCTTCGTTGGATTGGGCCATTATAGAAGGCGCCAAACAATGGGGCGTAACGCTGTTACAAGCAAATGGCAACTATGATGCGGGAGATATTTGGGGGACTCACACATTTTCAATGCGTCCGGCACCGAAGTTGAGTATTTATAAAAGAGAAGTGTCTGAAGCTGCGATTAAATTAATCAAAAAGGCTTTGGTTGACATAGAGGAAAAGAATACAGCCCCCTATTCTCTTGACTACAATTCTCCAAAGGTTTTAGGGAAAGAAAGACCTTTGATGAAACAAAATGATCGGGCTATTACATGGTCTGATGATTCGACAAAAAAAGTACTCAGAAAACTTAATAGCGCCGATACCAGGCCGGGAGTCCGCGGCGTCATCAATGGCGTAGATGTTCATATGTTTGGTGGTGTTGCCGATGCCAATTTAAAAGGCGAACCAGGTACTATAATAGCAACTTACAAAGACGCTATTTGCGTGGCGACCAAAGATGGGGGTATTTGGATCAGACAACTAGAGTGTTCTCAACTGCAATCCCTGCCTCCCATCAAACTTCCGGCCCTCACTGTTCTGAAAAATATATACCAATCCGCTCAGCTGTCAAACATACCCGTACTTCAAAATGCCCCTGATATTGAAGATATTAAAGTTAAGCGTCATCAAGATACCGCTTATGTTTACTTTAACTTTTATAACGGTGCCTGCAATACTCAGCAATGCATTGACCTTAAAAATACAGTGGCCTCACTGAAACAAGGCGATGCTAAAAAAATCGTGTTGATGGGTGGTGAGGATTTTTGGAATAACGGCATTCATCTTAATTGTATAGAAGCATCCGAAAGCCCTGCTGATGAATCATGGAATAACATTAATGCCATTAATGATTTAATACTTGAAATTATCAATACACCAAATCAAGTTACTATTGCCGCACTTCGCAACAATGCGGGAGCAGGTGGCGCAATAATGGCTCTGGCCTGTGATCAGGTCATCATTCGCAGCGGCGTCGTATTGAATCCACATTATAAATCCATGGGGCTGTTTGGCTCAGAATACTGGACGTACCTATTGCCCAAACGGGTGGGTAAGGAGAAAAGCCATCAACTGATGGAGGAGTGTCTACCCATGCTAGCCGACGAAGCTTTGAAAATCGGATTTGTCGATCAAATTTTCGAGGAGGACTGGGATAAATACCATCAAAACCTACATCAATACTGTGAACAGCTAAGTGAAGTCATCAATATCAATACATTTTTAGCAACTAAAACGGATAACTTCGAAGCCGATAATACGATTAAAAATTTATCGGCATATCGTGACGTGGAACTTTCACATATGGAACAAAGTTTTTTTGACCTCGCCAGCGATTACCATGAAAAACGACGTGCTTTTGTTTATAAAGTGAAAACGACCGGTAAAAAAAGTGTCCAAGACGAATTACTACTTCAGGCGGATTTAGGACGCTGAAAGATACCCAAAGCGTTTCTTCAGTGTGCGTCAATTTTTATTTCCCGTTCCTTAATAACAGGGGGCGTGACGACGCCGTGTGGCAGCCCTTGGATATAATCCTTCGCCGATCACATTGCAGGGGGGCTGATCCCCCTCCCTGCGGTTGGTCCGCTATTTCTCAGTAAACCGAGAAGGTTGCTGTAATCGTCTGTCCAAATAGCCTCAGTGGGGCCAGGTATACTCCATGGCGTTACAAATTTTTTAACAACAGGGTTGGCAATAAATTTTTTATTATTTGTAATCAACACCCACTCTGCTGCTGTTGTGTTATTTTTATCAGGTTCGGTCTTGATATAAATAGACTTTTTATTGAAATAGTTGGATAGACCCTATCGTTGCATAAATTTTCGAGTTCAGGGCCTTTTAGAGCGGTATTTTCAGGGCTGTGCTCAATTTTTCTAATCATCACATAGGGTGAGCTATGCTCCGGTTAGAAAAATCTGCGCGCGCCCCTGAAAATGCTGCTATAGAAGGAGCGAAGCGGCCCTGGGCCGAAAATTTATGCAGCGATAGGGTTAATATCCCGTAGAAATTTCGTTGATTGGCGATATCGTGTTCCAGAAATTTTACATTTATGGTGTAAATCGCCGCTGGAAGTAGTAAACCGCCTGCGCTCCAGGTGATTTGACATATTAAATCCCAACTTTATGCCGATTGACATCTGCTGCTTAGGGCACGTTCCTTAGTAAGAAAAGCAGACGTTGTTCATCATTTCGTCCGGTGGTAGGTCCGAGGAGGTGAAGTCCCTCCAGAGACCGCTTGCGGTAGGGATGCCACAAGCGAGCCCAAGGGAGGGTTTAAACCCCATCGGTGCATAAATTTTCGGCCCAGAACCGCTTCGCTGCTTTTCTTTACGTGGATTCTGCCATGCGGCGGCGGTTATTTTTTCCTTCCAACGCATATCTGAGCTGCAACAGCGCTGTTTGGTCAACGTCTGGCACTTGGCCTTTTGGTTTTTGAACATTTATTTTTCCGTGAGTTCTAAGTTTACATTTCTATAGAAGTTCACGAATGATGATTTTATTTAAAAATCGGTTTTTAGATCAAAGCCGCGTAAGGCGCAGATTTTGTTGGCATTAAGTATGCCTTAAAACGTTAAGTCTGTTCGCTGCTATTTCGTACCACGTCCACCATCGAGTGGTGCACAGCAACCAAAACCAGAGAGATCAAACAGGGAGGCAAACACGATGTTTTCTAAAGTAATACCCTGGAAGATGTTTTTACAGCGCGCCGCCCACCACTATGGTTTTATCGATCCAATCCATTTTCTGGCGCGTATGCAGAAATTTTCCCAGCCCTCGGAAGTACAGGAACCCATGGAGCTGCTCCGAGCCGGCGTTATTTTCCATGCCCGCGGGCTGCTTAACACCCGGGCGATTCAGACCAATCTCGACTGGGTCTGGCCCTATTGGGTGGTACGCCAGTTCAATCCCGGTGATCCGTCATTTATGCCGCGGGCTTTCTCCTTCAGCCATGTCAATCTCACCCACCGCAACTGGACAGCGGTGGGCCACCCGCAGTTACCCCTCTACCCGATTGTCGATCCTCGAGGCCTGGTCACGCCTTTGTTCGATGGCTGGTCGCTCGATTTCTGGCTCCTGGAGCGCGGTGGTGCCAAACTGTTGCCATCGCAACTGGAGAACGTCGATCAAGAATTGATTTTTAATCCCAACCTGAAGGTGGTGACCGCGGCGGAAAAAGAGCGGATGTTTTTGCGCAGTGCGGTCAGTCTGTCACTGGGGATAAACATGCGACCGCGAGTAGTCATCGATATAGAGGCGCACCTGCCCCGTGGTGGGACGCTTGCCGTGGCGTTGCGCCCCTATAACCCCGAGGGCATCCAGTTTATCGAAACGCTGAAATATGACGCGGCTCGAAATGCTTTCAACGTGGACAACACAACCAGCGTGCTCTTTGATAAAAAGCCTGAAAGCATTCACTTTTCCAACTACGAACACGGCGATGTCATCCATCATTTATCGGAAAGGGATGATCAGACCAAAGGTATTCACTGCTCTGTGGGAATGGTCACTGCCGCCGCGTTATACCTTCTGCCGAAGGGCGACCGACAGGAAACTCTCAAAGTATCCATACCACTGCAGCAGGAATTGAAACAGGAGATCGCCCGGATACCGAGAATTTCCACCGATTGGCATGCGGCCATTGAGACAACCGCAAAACTTGAGCTTCCCGATAAGCATTTTCAGTTTTTGTATCGGGCTTCAGTGCATACGCTGTTGCTGCTGTCGGCTAATCAAGTGGTGCCCGGTCCCTACACTTATTTTCGATTCTGGTTCCGCGATGCCTGTCTGATGCTCAACGCGCTGCTCGCGCTCGGTGCCAAGGGCAAGGTGAGGGAATCACTGCGGGAGTTCGCCAGACAGCAAAAACGCTCCGGTTATTTTCAGTCCCAGGAGGGAGAATGGGACTCCAACGGTCAGGTATTGTGGGTCTTCGACCGCTTCGAGCAGGTGACCGGAGAACGGTTGGACGACAAAACCCTCAGGTCGGTCAAAAAAGCCGCCGCCTGGATCATGCGCAAAAGAGTGCCGGACAATCAGAGCACGTTGCACGCCGGATTACTGCCCTCCGGCTTCAGTGCCGAGCACTTTGGCCCCAATGATTATTATTATTGGGACGATTTCTGGAGCGTCGCGGGTTTGTACGCCGCCGCCCGTCTCTACGGTCGCCGGGGCAACCGGGCACTGGCCCGGGACCTGCAAATGCAGGCCGAAAAATTCGAATCCGCGGTGATGCGCAGTCTGTCGCGGCTGCCGCCGCGGCGAACCCGGGGGGGCATACCCGCCTCGCCCTACCGGCGTATGGACTCCGGCGCCATAGGATCGCTGGTCGCTGACTATCCCCTGCAGCTGTTTCCCTGCGGGGACAGCCGCATCCGCGCCACCACCGATTTTTTAGTGGCCAACTGCTTTCACGACGGCGCTTTTTTTCAAGACATGATTCACTCCGGCATCAACATTTACCTGACGCTGGATATCGCCCAGACCCTGCTGCGAAGTGAGGACGACCGCTACCGCGCGCTGTTGCGGCGCGTCGCCGACCTGGCTTCCCCCACCGGGCAATGGCCCGAGGCAGTCCACCCTTTGACCGGGGGTGGCTGTATGGGCGACGGTCAGCACGGGTGGGCGGCCGCGGAGTGGGTGATGATGATCAGAAATCTTTTCCTGCGGGAGGAGGGCGATCAATTGATTGTCGGTTCTGGTTTGTTCCCGGAGTGGTTTAACACGGAGCAACGCATGGCTTTCGGGCCTACCCTGACACCCTTCGGTGCGGTCAACGTTTCCATCGAGGGACGACCTGGAAACAAGACCCTATCCGTGCGCGGCGAATGGTTTTCCCAACCTGCGAAAATGCTCGTTTCCATACCGGGATACCGGCGTTTCGAACTCGAACGTCCGGTGTTGAACCACCCGCTGCAGGCATCGGAGGAGACCCTGCCATGAATGTTGCTATGCTGACCAATACTTATCTGCCCCATGTGGGTGGCGTAGCCAGATCGATCGACGCCCTGGCGGCGGACCTGCGCCAGCTCGGGCATCGGGTGCTGATTATCACGCCGACCTTTGCGCAGCGCGACACCCCCTCCCGGGAGGAAAAAGATGTAATCCGGGTGCCGGCCATTGAGAATTTTAACGGCAGTGATTTTTCCTTGCGGCTGCCAATTCCCTTGATATTGAATCAGGCAGTCGAAGATTTTAAACCCGATATTATTCACAGCCATCATCCCTTTCTGTTAGGCGACACTGCCCTGCGGCTGGCGCGCCGCTACAATATTCCCCTGGTGTTCACCCACCACACGTTCTATGAAAAGTACACCCATTATATACCGCTGAAATCTGAGCGGATAAAACAATTTGCCATGCATCTGTCGACCGAATACGCCAACCTGTGCACGGCGGTCATCGCGCCCAGTGAGAGCGTGGCGGAACTGATCAAAAGACGCGGTGTGGAAACGCCCATCGAGGTTATTCCCTCGGGAGTGGACCTCGATTTTTTCGCGCGGGGGAACGGTGGGACGTTTCGAAAGCACTACAATATCGATCCTTCCCGGCCCATTATCGGCCATCTCGGTCGCCTGGCCCTGGAAAAAAATCTCGGCTATCTCGCCGAAGCCATGGCCACAGTGCTGGAGCGCTCGCCTCACGCGTGTTTTGTATTGGCGGGAGATGGCCCCGTCAGGGCGGATCTGGAACAGTTTTTCAGCAACCGCAAGCTGGAGCAGCGGGTGATTTTTAGCGGTAATCGCACCGGCCGGGAGCTCGCCGATGCCCTATGCGCGATGGATATCTTTGTCTTTACATCGCTGTCGGAAACCCAGGGCATGGTATTGACGGAGGCCATGGCCGCAGGCGTGCCGGTGGTGGCGCTGGATGCGCCAGGGGCGCGTGAGGTGGTCGAGGACGGTGACAACGGGCGCCTGCTCGATGCCAATGCAAGTGCGGAAAATTTTGCCGATGCCGTACTCGGCGAGTTACAGCTCGCGAGCGTTGACGCGTCGGCCAGACGCCTGCGTGCCCTTGAAAACGCGCGACGATTTTCCCGCGGTGTGTGTGTTGAAAAAGCGCTGGCTCTTTATCGACGCCTCATCGCCTGCCACCTTTCGAAGGCCCACCCTGTCAATGGCGAAAATGAGGAAACGCTCAACATGCTCGATCGCTTGCGTTACCAGATAAAGGCCGAATGGGAACTCTTTTATGAGAAAAGTATGGCAGCCGCCAAAACCGTAACCCACAACGAATGATACTGAAAGCGCCTGGATATTATGTTTTAGCGGTCGAATTCATCACCGGTTATGAAATTTTTAATTTTAAAAAATCGCTATTGGATATTTCCACTCGCCACGATTCTGCTGGTTATTGCTATAGGTTGGCTGTTAGTGCAGATCGAAGGCCAGACGGTTGACGACATCAAGCGCTTTTTTCTCGACCCAGACACCCATCCCGCGCTGTTTTTCGTCACTCTGGCCATACTCCCGCTGTTGGGTTTTCCCATCAGCGTCTTTTGTGTTCTCGCCGGCGCCAAGTTCGGTCTCGCCGGCGGTCTGGCAGCGATAGGGTCGGCCATGGCCTGGCACCTGCTGGCGTCTTATTGGCTGGTCAAAACCCATATCAAAGTGATGCTACAGGCATTATTGCAGCGAAACAATTACAACATTCCCCGGATAGATGCCGACAAACGTATTCGATATGCCGTGGTTTTCACCGCGATACCGGTTATTCCCTATGCGGTAAAAAATCTGTTGTTGGCGATGAGCGATCTGCGCTGGCCTTATTATTTTCTCATCGCCTGGCCGATTCAAATGTTGTACGGGTTTCCGCTGGTGGCATTGACCGGGGCCGTGCAGGAGCAAAATCTTATCCTGGCGATGATCGCTGGCGCCGGTGTTCTGATGGCCAGCTGGTTCTGCCATTGGGCGAAAAAAGGTTTCAACACCGGGCGTCGTCTATCGAGGAGCCGGGTAAGATGAATTTGACATTGTGCCCGGTAAATGCTCGCGCACGTCCCTACGGGAAATAAAAAGCCGGCTTAATACCTGTGAATTTTTAAAGAAAAACGTCATTGAGTCAGATAATTTGCATACCGATTAAAAATTCAGCAGGTGATTGACCTGGAGACGTGTGGCCGGGCGATCGGACCCGTTGCGATTCCAGCTCGGATTGAGGCGATCCGGCGCAGTGTTCCACCCGTCCAGGTCGGAATCGAGTCTGCCGTCGCTGGTGGTGTTGTCGGATTCGCCGGCGATCCTTGCCATACCTTTCGACAAAGAATTGTTGACACTGGATATCAAATTGTAGGCTTTGTTCATCGTTTCGCCCACCTAAGGTGCTAACCGAGCCGGTCCGAGGAGGCGAAGTCCCTCCAGAGACACGCCGTAAACCCTTCCCTGGGGGCTCGCTTGCGGCAGAGCCTGCC
>JARROD010000176.1:0-2098 GCA_037384225.1 Exilibacterium sp. | reverse complement strand
CCTCCTCGGACCTGACAATGGACGAAACGATGAACAACGCCAAATTGTAGTACCTATATTATAAATAAATATAAGCTACCTATGTTCCATCCTTACTAAGCCAAGCATTATTCTCAAGATGTGCTGAGGCTTGAGCCGCAGTGCCAAATCTTTACAGACTTGAAGAATATAGTTTCAAAAGTATGGAATTCTCTCGCTTGATTCAGTACGCTGGAACGCGTTATCTTAGCGGTGTTAACGCGAAGTTTTGATGTGTTCGGTCTCTGGATTGTTGCAAAGAAGGGTGGTACCCGGTGCTAAGCAGCAGTGAATCAGCTTCAAGCTTCTGTTCTGCCTTTCTCTCTGAAAATCCTGCCATGCCGCTGGGCAGCATCAAAGACTAAGTTTTGGTCTTGTGTCAGCCGGTATTTCTCAATAATTACAATATAATAATAGAGAGAATTTTTATGAAAAATATAATAACGTGCAGTTTACTTTTGTTTTTTATGTTGTCGGCATTCGCCTTCGCGGCGGATATTCCCAATGGACGTTACGCTATTGTCAATCGGGAGAGCGGTCTCGCGCTGGATATCACCCAGCGAAGTACGAGTAACGGGGCGAATGTTCAGCAATGGGCCTATGTTCATGGCACTAACCAGCAATTTGATATTACCGATCTGGGTAATGGTTACTATAGTATCCGCCCGGCGCACAGTGCCAAATCTCTGGATGTCTGGGATTTTTCGACAGAAAATGGCGGTGAAATTCGCCAATATTCTTACGCCGGAACAGAAAACCAGCAATGGCAAATCAATGATGTCGGCAGCGGGTATGTAAACATTATTTCCCGCCACAGCGGAAAGGCACTGGATGTATGGAATACCAGCACCAGTGACGGCGGTGATATTCGTCAATACACCTACTACGGTACGCAAAATCAGCAGTTCAAGCTGATAGAGGCGAGAGATATGTACCCGGAAACCCAGAATCTCTCCCTGGCCTGGGCGGAAGAGTTTAATTACATTGGACTTCCCGACAGCGCTTTTTGGGACTACGAGGAAGGTTTGGTTCGCAACAACGAAGCCCAGTACTACACCGTGTCGCGGAAGGAAAATGCCTGGGTGGACAACGGTGTATTAACCATCACCGCCCGTCGGGAAGGTTACCAGGGCGCAAACTACACCTCCGCCAGCCTGAAAAGCTCAGGAAAAATGGATTGGCAATACGGTCGGTTTGAAATTCGCGCAAAAATCGATGTCCGCAACGGTATGTGGCCGGCATGGTGGATGCTGGGCTATGGAAAATGGCCGGAAAATGGCGAAATCGACATTATGGAGTACTATCGGGGTAAAATCCTGGCCAATGCCGCCTGGAAGAAAAATGATAACCAAAAATGGACTGCTTCCTGGGATTCCTCTTCCCGGTCACTTTCCTCATTGAAAAATATCAACCCCAACTGGGAAAATGAGTTTCACGTATGGTCGATGGACTGGAACTCCAACACCATTCGCCTCTATGTGGACGGTGCACTAATGAACGAAGTCGATTTGAGCGGTATTCAGAATCCCGATGGCGGCAAGCCCTTCGATAACCTCAAGTATATGCTTGTCAACCTGGCCATCGGCGGCAATAATGGTGGAGATCCCAGCAATACGGTGTTCCCGGCAAAGTATGAAGTGGATTACATTCGGGTGTATCAGTAGGGGAAAATGAATCGCTCTGAAATCCCCGTATTGGGGAGATAGTTAGGAGTGTTTCCTCGCGTAGGGAGTGGAGATTGCTGGCCGCAGCCTTCGCTCCGGCGCCCGCAACCATTAGTATGAAACAGCTCCCCCAATGCAGAAGTTCCAGCTGCCAGCTGATTTTCGTGCAATAAGCGCGCGTAGTTAATTTCGGGCCTTCACAGGGCACCGAATAGTTTTGCAGGCGTGAGAAACAGATCATCATAAAAAAACACTTGTAACACCTCCCGTGTTTACAGCCAGGGCACATCATTGGCGCGGGTTGGCATAGATGACGAACACTAAGCATCGGGTACTTATCAACTGGATCGGCGGAATACATCCCCGCAGCGTGCGAACTGAGCAATGCTAAGCTCAGCCAGCTGTCGGGGCTGGAT
>JARROD010000175.1:0-12217 GCA_037384225.1 Exilibacterium sp. | reverse complement strand
ATTTTTTTCGGCCGCAATTTGATTCCCTGGGGTGCAATCCACATATTATGAAGCCACAGCAGATTGAAATATTTGGCCATCAGATTCACGTAGGCGACTTTGTTCATATAATCAGCGCCGCCGATAATAAAGTAAGGCTGACGACCTGGCGCAGTAAACACCTGCGCGGCAGACTCGAAATCGGCGACTACTGCCTGATATCACCCGGAGTCCATATCACAGCGGCAATGGAAATAAAAATCGGCAACAATTGTATGATTGCGGCCAACTGCTATATCTCCGACAGCGACTGGCACGGCATATACAATCGTACTCGCCCGTTTCGGTGCAGCGCCCCCGTAATATTCAAAGACAATGTCTGGCTCGGACACGGAGTAAAGGTGTGCAAAGGTGTAACTATCGGTGAAAATAGTGTAATTGGCGCAGCAGCGGTGGTAACCGGAGATATCCCCGCAAACGTGGTAGCGGCCGGAAATCCCGCGCGTATCATCAAAAAAATTGACCCGAACCGGCGTATGCTTAAGCGTGAAATCATGTTTGCCGACAGTAAACACTATTTTGACAACCAGGATAAACTAGACCGCTTTTTGCTCGCCAATAATACCCTGTGGGGCTGGTTACGCAGCCTATTGTTTCCCGGTAAAAAAGATTGATGTAACTTCTCAATAACCCGGGGTATTTGTGCCTTCGATCCGGCGGCCATCCGCCTGACACTGTGCTTACCCCGGGTTATTGAGAAGCTACAGATTGATCAGCCGATGGCTTTTTTGACCGCAATATTTTTCAGCAACGGCAGTTTATCCAACTCCCGCATTCCAGTATTGCGCAGCCAGCGCACAAAAGGATCCCGGCTGCCGAACATGCGTTTAAAACTTTCCATAGCCCCCATCATTCCGAGGTTATCGCCCATTCGACGACGTTGATAGCGCCTTAGAATCGAATATTCACTGAGCGGAAGCTGGCGCAGCAAAGCCCGCTGAATCTCCTCCACAAGGGCCTCGGCATCAAGAAACCCCAAGTTCACCCCCTGCCCCGCCAGTGGGTGGATGGTGTGAGCCGCATCCCCCACCAGCGCAATACCTGCCTGCACATAGCTGATAGCATGGCGCTGGCGCAGGGGCAGGCAAAAACGTTCGGCACAGGTTGTAATCTCTCCCAGACAGTGCTCGAAAGCCAGGCTCAGCCGGGCGCAAAAATCACCATCCCCCAGCGCCATCAATTTCTGTGCCAGTGGGTGCTCCAGGGACCAGACAATTGAACAATAATGGCTGTCTCCGGTATCAGTGATCAACGGTAGAAAAGCCAACGGGCCGTGGCTAAAAAAACACTGCCTGGCGACAAAGTCGTGGGATTTCTCAGTGCGAACCGTCGTAACGATAGCCTTGTGCCCGTAGTCCCATTCGCGTGTTTTGAACTCCGCCAGACTGCGCAGCTTGGAGTCTGCGCCATCGGCCGCGATCAACAGGTGGGCAGACACTGTGCGCCCCTCGCCCAGCTCAACCGCAAACACTTCCGCTCGCCGCTGCAAACCAACTACCCGTGCCGGACACAGCAACTGAATATTGCTGAACCTTGTCATGCAACGCCGAATAGCGTTCACAGCCACACTGTTTTCCACAATATAACCGAGACAGGGTTGCCGCACTTCCCGACAGTCAAAATGAATTTCGGCCGTGCCCTCACTGTCCCACACCCGCATCCCGGTATAGGGGCACAGGCGCGCGCCGACAATCTCCTCCCAGGCACCAAAACGGTCAAGAAAACGCTGCGAGGCACCGCTCAGAGCGACCACCCTGGGATCGAAGCTTTCCCCCTGGTAAGAAACCGATTTGTCGCCTGCTTCCACAACACCAATACGCAGGGCCTGCCCCTCCCGATTGCCGGCGGCAACCGCGCAGGCAACCGAGGCCCCGACCAGACCGGCACCCACAATCAAAATGTCGAAATCAGTTTGGGTGGTAATGTCCACTCTCAACCCCTTACCTAAGGGCTGCCGTAGAAATTAATTTCTACGGCAGCCCTAACTCCGCTTAAAGACAAGGCGCAACATGCACCTGGCGACCGGCCCGCCCCATAGTCTGAGCAGCCAGAATATGTTTTGCCGGCGGCAGCAGGTCAAGTCCGAAAAATCCCAGCGTACGCCCCAAGGCCAAAGGCTGTGTCGCTGAAGAAAACAGCTTGATAAGGGTGTCACTAAAGCCGGTTGTCAACATCTGATCCAGGTTTTGCGACCGTAAATATCGCTCCAGCACGTGCAAATGCCCCAAAGGCCAGCCGTCTGTCGCCGCCTGGCTGAGCGTTTCTGCCAACGCGGCACAATCCCGCAAAGCCAGGTTAAAGCCCTGTCCGGCAACGGGGTGCAAAAAGTGCGCGGCATTGCCCATCATCACCAGCGATGAGCGAACTTGCTCACAGGCGAGCACCCGTTGCAAAGGGTAGCCATGGCGCTGCCCCAGCTTCAAAAACCGCCCCAGGCGATAGCCGAAACGCTGTTGCAAACGCTGCATAAATTCCGCGTCGGATAGCGCCATCATTAGTTGTGCCTGCTCCTTGGGCAGTGTCCAAACCAGCGCGCTGCGTTGCCCCTGGGGCGAACCGTCCAGCGGTAATAACGCCAGGGGACCGGTGGCAGTAAAGCGCTCATAGGCAATGCCCCGGTGAGGTCGATCAAAGGCCACATTGGCAACAACAGCCACCTGCCGGTAATCGGTAATCTGCACATCGATACCCAACGATTGCCGTAGCGGTGAATCCGCGCCATCGGCAATAACAGCCAGCTGACACCAAAGTCTTTTCTCCCACGCCGGTTCCCGGGAGGAAACCAAAAGCTCAGCTCCCCCACGGCGGGGGAACAGGCTCCGCACGGTCGCCGGCGCCAAGCAGGTAAGGTTGGGTTGGCGTTGCAGTGCGTTCAGAAGCACAGCCCCCATCCAACTGTTTTCGAGTACGTATCCCAGCGCCGGCAGGCCATAGGTTTCACTGTCAATCAGACTGGCTCCGAAATGCCCTTTATCTGAAACGTGAACCTGCCTGATTGGGGTAGCGTTTTGCGCCAGTCCCTGCCACACGCCAAGATCGGTTAAAATTTCCACACTGCCGGCCGCCAGTGCGGTGGAACGAGCGTCGAAACTGGGCTGATAAAATAGTGGTTGGCGGGAGTTTACACTCGACTGAGGGCCGTCTTGAGGCGAGCTGCTCTGATCGGCGGTAGCCATTGCTGAATCGCGCCGTGGAAAATCAAACGACTCAATGATCACAACCCGCCAGTTTCGGCGAGCGGCAGCCAGCATCAAAGCCAGGGTGACTCCGGCCATACCCCCACCGACAATGGCGATATCCGCACGCATTTCACCACAATCGCTCATAGATTTAATCTGGCCGCCTCCATCAACGCCTCAATCTCCACCACCGATTTAGGCACAGCAGCAGTCAACACTTTATAACCCTCTTTGGTAACCAGCACATCGTCTTCGATGCGGATACCTATCCCACGCCACTTTTTCGCAACCTTTTCGTTATCCGGCGCCACGTAGATTCCGGGCTCAACCGTCATTGCCATGCCCGCTTCCAGTACCCGCCATTCACCGCCAACGCGATAGTCGCCGACGTCGTGCACGTCCATGCCAATCCAATGGCCGATGCGGTGCATATAAAAGTCGGTATAGGCCTCCGTCTCTATCAGTTTGTCCACATCACCTTTCAGTAATCCCAGCACCACCAAGCCCTCAGTAATCGCCCTGAGTGAGGCTTCGTGGGGTTCGTTCCAGTGATTGCCCGGTTTTATCTTCTCCATCGCCGCCTGCTGCGCCCGTAAAACCACTTCGTAAAGCGCTTTTTGCTCGACTGAAAACTTTCCATTCACCGGAAAGGTTCGAGTAATATCCGCCGCGTAATAGTCCAGTTCACCGCCGGCATCGATTAACACCAGATCGCCATCCCTTAACTTATCGCTATTGTCCACATAGTGCAAAATACAACCGTTTTTACCACCACCCACTATCGAACTGTAGGCCGGGTGACGCGCACCTGCCATAGCGAACGTGTAATGAATTTCGGCCTCCAGTTGATATTCATACATACCCGGCCGGCACATCTGCATGGCGCGCTTGTGAGCATCAGCGGAAATTTCCCCAACCTCCCCCATTACCCGTGCTTCAGCAGCGCTTTTATACAGACGCATATCGTGCAGACAGTGGTCGAGATCGACAAACTCTTCCGGCGGTGTAGCACCGCTGCGCACCTTGGCGCGAATCGAGTTGACCCAACCCATAATTGCGTATCGCGACTGCGGGTGGATTCGGGCGCTGAAGGCAAAATGGCAATACTATTGGATTCCATTAGCTCCATCAGGGTTTTGCGTCGACGGGAAAATTCCTGTTTGGTTATTCGCATCATGTTAAAATCGTGTCAAATACGTGGTCGGATATGTCAATAGCAACGTCAGTGGTTTTGTTAATGAAGCTGGTTGTTGTTCAAACGGGGTGCGCCGCTGCAGAGATCTTCGGGGTTGCTGATTTTTGCGCCAAACTCCATAAACAGGGACAGCGTTGCCATACGCACATACTCGACCAATTCTGTATAGTCTCCTTCGGCTTCTTCACTGTCTTCTTCGGCACCAACTTGCACTATTGCGGCAAAATCCCGCAGCGCATCAGAGGCTTCAGCGGATAGTTTGCAATCGCCCTCAATACCGGCACTGCCAAAACCACTTAGAAAACCGTGACACCACTGCCCCAGAGCCAGAGTCCTCTGGTCCAGGTCGACATCGTCATTCGGCAATAGCAGGGACAACCCTAAATCATCGTCATTAAGCTGCCGCAAACTGACATTGTATAACTGTGCAATTGCCATTCCCGCCTCACCCTGTGGGTCTCCGGGCAGGTCGAGAAAATCCCAGGCGATTCGGGCCCAGGCTCCGGTGTCGAGCCGCTGACCGCCGCTCAGCTTTCCGCACAACATGCCGTGGAGTTCCGCCGGGCTGTTTAAAGCGCCCAGGGGCATCAATAGATCACAAAGTTCGTCGAAGGGAATTATGGGGTGTGTTTGAGTCATTGTCGGCGCCTTTTTACTCAAATGAAATGCTACCACGATTTACAGCCCTGTTAAGAACGCTTTCTCAATATTGATAAGTCTTCCTTGCGTAATCAGAAAAAGGTTCTATTTTCTCGATGGATAGGTCGTGATTTATAGAATCTGCTTCAAGAATGATTGACCACCTCCAGTGGGCGCAATATAGTAGGTTTGAAGAATTTTATTTTTTGGCCGCTGCCCATGAACGATAATGCATCAATCACACTGCAAAAGCTGGAGAATAAGCTCGATCAGCTTCTTCAGCTGTGTGAGGGGCTGTCTCTGGAGAACCGTTCCCTGAAAACTCGGGAAGCCGATCTTCTACTGGAGCGCACGCGGTTGATGGAAAAAAATGAAATAGCTCGCAGCCGGGTAGAAGCTATGATACACCGACTAAAGAGCCTGGAGGAAGAGGCATAAGCCCGGATGGCTGAGGAGAACATTCGTGACTGACAAAACCAAAACGGTTATCGTCAATATACTCGACAAAGATTATCAAGTCGCCTGCCCCGCCAATGAGCGGGATGCTCTTTTGCGCTCGGC
This sequence comes from Exilibacterium sp., assembly GCA_037384225.1. Classification (GTDB taxonomy): domain Bacteria; phylum Pseudomonadota; class Gammaproteobacteria; order Pseudomonadales; family Cellvibrionaceae; genus JARROD01. Next base: position 6,604 of record JARROD010000175.1, on the reverse strand, counting down.
CCGCGAACTGGATCGGCGTATGCGTACTATTCGCGACAGCGGCAATGTTATCGGCCTCGAGCGCATTGCGGTTATGGCAGCGCTGAACCTGTGTCACGAACTGCTACAGAGTTCTCATCACCACCCACCTGAGCTCAATTCAGGTGTACTGCAGCGACTGTCAGATAAATTGGATCAGGCACTGGAAAGTTTCTCCTAACGGATGACTTAATTAACTCCAATGTCGCATGATTTTTTAGCCCAGAGCCCCCCCTGTTCTAAAAGTTTACTCCATGCCATGCCCTAAATCGAATCCATAGTCAATATTTTTCCACGCCCGCTTCTGCGTTATACTGGCATCGCCCTGAGGTGTTTGCCAGTTAACGAGTCCTCGAGCCGATAAATTTAAACCCGGAGGTCTCTTGCAGGTGTTGTGAGCAAGTCCGCAAGACGGAAAGCCTAATACACCACTTGAGCCACCACCTTGAACCATCGGGTTCAAGGCCAAGTTAACAGCGGCATTTTCGGGGCTTCTTTATGTTTTGTTTTACCGCCGGTTTTATACCTGCTCCACAGAAAAAACTGAATGAGCTTAGTTGATAGAACTCAGCTGCGAAGGCAAATACGCCGGCGTCGGCGCGAATTGTCGCGTTTACAACAACGCCATGCCGCACAACAGCTGTGCAAATTACTGATTTGCCAACCCCTGTTTCTACGCAGCAAACACATAGCCTTTTATCTGCCAAACGACGGCGAAATAAGCCCTGCACAACTTCTAAGCAGAGCTTTGCGGATGGGCAAAAAATGCTATCTGCCAAGCCTGAGCAAAAATAGAGAAAACTACCTTCAGTTTGTCCGCTATACAAACGCCACTCCACTACAGCGCAATCACTTCGGGATTCCGGAACCCATCGCCAACAGCCGCAACACTATCGCGGCAAAAGCACTGGATTTGGTACTACTACCTCTGGTGGCTTTCGATTCCAGCGGCGGCCGCTTGGGTATGGGAGGAGGCTTTTACGACCGCAGTTTTGCGTTTAAACGTAGTTACCCTGCCCACAAACCCTATCTGCTGGGCTTGGCCCATCAGTGCCAGGAAGTGCCGCAATTGCCGGTGGAAAAATGGGATATCCCCTTGAATTCGGTGGTTACCGATCGCAGGATAGTGGTTTGTAAATAAATCTCAATTGGCGGGAACCTATTCAAAGAACAGCATCAACGTACAGTGCCAAATCAAAGCGCCGAAATACCGGCAAAAAAGCCGAATACTCCGGAGCTTTGTACACTTTTCTAGCGAGTCGCAATACCTTGTTGCAGTGCTGTCGGGGGGGTCGGCTCAGATTTAAAGGCCTCGGACAGACCAACACTGCTGACCAATACCCCCACACAAAAGACAAGGATTACCAAAGTTAATACATCAGTCTTCATAAAATTATCCTTATACTCTTGTCGTTTATTATTTTTATGCAAAAGAGTATTACGTTTATACCGTATTCAGCGCAAATAGCCAAGTATCAAATAGCTGACCGTAGAGTGAGTATAAAACCCTATATTCGGTTGACGCTACCAGCAATCATCTTTAACGAGAACTACATCACATATAAAATGCTTGCCTGTCCGTCGACAACGCCGAAAAAGCCACATGATGATTTTAACGCCAAATATTCCATCTAGCCCAGGAAAAACTTGTAAGCCGCATTCTCCGTCTCCTCCCAATAACGAAACTTCAGCTCATCCAGGAATTTCCTGACTTCTCCATATTCTGACTTTTGCGCCTGCATTCCCACCAGGACCCGTCCGTAGGCCGAGCCGTGATTGCGATAGTGAAACATGGAGATATTCCAGCGCCCGGCCAGGAGCGTAAGAAAATTAAACAGAGCTCCAGGGCGTTCAGGAAACTCAAACAAGTACACCACCTCGTGGTCAACCTGTGGGGCGTGACCTCCCACCATATGACGAATGTGTAATTTGGCCATTTCGTTGTCCGTCATATCCACCACGGAATAACCCTTGGCCCGCAGGTCATCCAGCAACTCCTGCCGGTCGTGATGTCCCGGCGAAACCTGCACACCAACAAAAATATGCGCATCCTTACCATCGGCATAGCGGTAGTTAAACTCAGTGATATTGCGCCTGCCAAGATCGCGACAAAACTTCTTGCAGGCACCGGGGCATTCATCGAGAGTCACCGCCAGAATCGCTTCACGCTTTTCACCAATCTCGGTACGCTCAGAAATATAACGCAAACGATCGAAGTTGGTATTGGCACCACTGTCGATCGCCACCAGTGTTTCACCGGTGCAACCGCTTTCCTCCACATACTTTTTCAATCCCGCCAACGCCAACGCGCCCGCCGGTTCAGCGATGGAACGGGTATCTTCAAAAATATCCTTGATCGCCGCGCAAATTTCATCGGTTGTGGCTGTGATCACACCGTCGATTGTCGTGCGCAGTACACGATAAGTTTCCTTGCCGACCTGCGCTACAGCCACGCCATCGGCAAAAATACCCACCTTTGGTAAAACAGCGCGACGCTTCTTTTCCATTGCCAGTTTCAGGCAGGCAGCATCCTCAGGTTCAACGCCAAACACCTTGATCTCAGGGCGGACATATTTGATGTAGGAGGCCACCCCCGCGCATAGACCGCCGCCGCCCACAGGCACGAACACCGCTGCGATCGGGTGCGAATGCTGGCGCAGAATTTCCATACCCACAGTACCCTGGCCGGCGATCACATCGGGATCATCGAAAGGGGGAATGTAGGTTAACCCCTTTTCCTGCAACAACTGCTGTGCATAAGACGACGCTTCATCATAGGTATCACCATGCAACACGGCCTTGGCGCCGCGGGCTTTTACCGCGTCAATTTTAATAGCCGGTGTTGTACTCGGCATCACTATAGTCGCTTTAATGCCCACATGGCGGGCCGCCAGTGCCACTCCCTGGGCGTGGTTTCCCGCCGATGCGGCGATAACCCCCCGCTCGCGTTCCGCTTCGCTTAACTGCAACAGTTTATTGTAGGCGCCGCGGATTTTAAAAGAAAATACCGGTTGTAAATCTTCGCGTTTCAACAGTACACGATTACCCGTGCGGGAAGACAGCAACGGCGCCTCATCGAGTGGAGTTTCCACGGCTAGGTCATAAATACGGGCATCGAGAATGCGCTTGATGTAGGACTGGGGCATGGTGCTCATTACAATATTGATGAATCAGTGGCGCACCATAGTAAAGCAAGTTAACAACTCTGACCAAGTTATATTATTATTGCCACTGCCACCGGGAAATTATCCGGCGCTCTAATATACTCTCTTTTTATCCTGTATAATGACCACTCGCGAAGCAGAGAGATTCACATGATCCAGGACCAGCTTAAAAAGGCGGCGGCCCGCGCCGCCATCGAGTATATCGCGCCAAAACTAGACCAGGATGACATTGTTGGGGTCGGCACGGGCTCCACAGCCAATTTTTTTATCGAATATCTGGCTGAAATCAAAGGTCGATTTAACGCCGCTGTGGCCAGCTCGGAAGCGTCCGCCGAGCACCTCAGATCTCACGGAATTGCGGTTTACGACCTCAATAGTGTCGATTCACTGACGGTCTATGTCGACGGCGCCGACGAGACCACTCCACGCCTGGAACTGATCAAAGGTGGCGGCGCCGCTCTGACCCGGGAAAAAATTGTCGCCGCCGTAGCGAAAGAATTCATTTGCATCGCCGACAGCAGTAAATGGGTAGAGCGCCTGGGCGGATTCCCTCTACCGGTGGAAATCATCCCCATGGCACGTTCATATGTCGCCCGCGAGTTGGTTAAACTGGGGGGTGATCCAGTTTACAGGCAGGGCTGCACGACCGATAACGGCAACGTCATACTCGATGTGCACAATCTGAGCATCAACCACCCGGAACAACTCGAATGCGCCATCAATCAGATTACTGGCGTCGTAACCAATGGCCTGTTCGCCCAGCGCCGCGCGGATATTTTACTGCTCGCCACCAATACAGGTGTAAAACAGTTTCACGCTCCCTAAGGTTTCGACGAGTGGACTAGTACGGTTGAAAACAGCGGCCGCAACCACACGGTGGATCAATCGATTAAATAACCAAATGCCGACTCAGGATACACGGAAAGAAATGTCTCAATCCGGAAATGGAACAATTATCAACAACGGAATTTTTAAAGACCCTCGGTCGGCGGAGAACAATTCACCGGATACCAATCCCGGCAATGGCAAGGTGCGATCCGGAAACTGCGGCACCGACATAAATTACTCGCAAAAACACAGCGACAGACGCAACAATTGTTTCTCCAGCGCGCCCTGGTGGTTGAGACGTAATTACCTCGATTACGATTGATGCCTGACCTGGGAGATGCCTACCGGCAATATATCTGCGTGGAACGCGGCGCGGCCGGTGCCAATGCCTGGAAACTGGAGGGGAGACAATCTCGCAGCGCCAGGCTGGTTATCAGCTCCGCTTGAGCCTGCCCGTTCCTAAGGGCAGCGATAGACAATAAACCGCTGACTGCCTTCTTCCACATCGGACTTCGCCACAATGGCGTTACCGCCCATTTTTGCGGCCTCATTACGCGCTAGTGTATTCAATTCAGTTTTTAGCTTTTCCTGGCTGCGATTGACAAAGCCAACCTTACTCATGGATTTCGAGGCAGTAATGCCCAAACGCTGACAGCTGGCCGCTTCTGAAGCGTACAGAGTACGGACATTTTCCGCCTCAGGGTCCAGCTTGACCCATGTGCAGCCGCCGAATACGCCCGCGGCCAGTACACCCGCGACGGTTATACCGGTGCGGCGAACAAAGCTGTATTGATGTATAAGATTTTTAAGTTTCATAGTAGCCTTTTCGTTAATAACTGTTTGCCTTTTACTCATTTTATTTTGAAAGTCACTGAACTTCGGATGGTACACTAACTTAGGTCACTATCGACAACCCCCCAACTAATTCGACCCCAAAACGAGCCACTCTCAGTATGCGGTTCCACCCCGGCTAGGGTGCTCAATATCAACTAATTGATCAACAATGGCACTCACTATGCTATCATAACGCCCTTTTTTCCAACGCCGGAGTTGGTAAACTCTCCCTAGAAAGGCGCAATCGTTTGCAGTTGTCACCGTAACTAATGGAGCAATATCCCCATGACCAAAATATCCCTGGACAAAAACAAGATCCGATTTCTACTATTGGAAGGGGTACACGAATCCGCGGTAAACACCCTGCAAACCTATGGATATACCAACGTGGAGTATCTTAAAACATCGCTACCCGAAGCCCAACTGATCGAAAAAATAAAGGGTGCCCACTTTCTCGGTATTCGCTCCCGCACCCAGATGACCAGAAAAATCTTTGAAAGTGCCCCCAAGTTGATCGCTGTGGGCTGCTTTTGCATTGGCACCAACCAGGTGGACCTGGAGGCGGCGCAGGAGCACGGTATAGCCGTCTTTAACGCCCCCTTCTCCAACACCCGCAGTGTGGCGGAACTTGTCATCGCAGAAGCGATTTTACTGTTGCGGGGGATACCGGAAAAAAACGCCGCCTGCCACCGTGGTGGCTGGTTGAAAACCGCCGCTGGTGCCTATGAAAGCCGTGGTAAGACCCTGGGAATTATCGGTTACGGAAGTATTGGCAGTCAGGTGAGCGTGCTGGCTGAGTCGCTCGGCATGAATGTCTGTTTCTACGATGTCGTCGCCAAATTGCCTCTGGGCAACGCCTCTCAGGTCCGCAGCCTGAAAGAATTGTTGAACCGGGCCGATATTGTCAGCCTGCATGTGCCGGAGACGGTCACCACTAAGAACATGATCGGCGCTGCCGAGCTGGAGCAAATGAAAAAAGGAGCGGTTCTAATTAATGCTTCAAGGGGATCAGTGGTGGATATCGACGCACTTGCCGAGGCTCTGGGCCAGGGACATCTCTCCGGTACAGCAATTGACGTCTTCCCGGTTGAACCCCGCGCTAACAACGAAGAGTTCGCCAGCCCTTTGCGCAAGTTCGACAATGCCATCCTTACCCCACACGTCGGCGGCTCCACACAGGAAGCCCAAGAGAACATCGGCCTGGAAGTTGCCGAAAAACTGGTTAAATATTCCGACAATGGCACCACGACCAGTTCGGTCAATTTCCCCGAAGTCGCATTGCCAAAGCACGAAAATGTCCACCGCCTGTTGCATGTCCACAAAAATGTGCCCGGTGTGTTGACGGCGATCAACCAGGTTTTTTCAGCAAACAACATCAATATTTGCGGCCAGTATTTGCAGACCAATGAAAAAGTCGGTTATGTCGTCCTCGACATAGAAACAGACTACAGTGACATAGCCCTGCAACAACTGCGCAATATTAAAGGCACAATACGCTGCCGTGTTCTGTTCTAAATTATTTTCCATAGATGTGAACGATATTCACAAGCAGGCTTGGCGCCATCGCTTAAATTTTAGCCTGCACCAGCCTATACCTCTACTTGTGATTGAAAATACTATACCCAACGCATTTGAGTTTTTGGCTTTGTTCATCGTTTCGCCCACCTAAGGTGCTAACCGAGCCGGTCCGAGGAGGCGAAGTCCCTCCAGAGACACGCCGTAAACCCTTCCCTGGGGGCTCGCTTGCGGCAGAGCCTGCC
>JARROD010000174.1:8105-15597 GCA_037384225.1 Exilibacterium sp. | reverse complement strand
GATATAGAACCCTTCATAGCGCGCGCCATTAACGGTATAGCTTATTTTCTTGCCCGCCTCTGCAAACACTGCACAGGATATAAACAAGTTCAACAATGGAATCAGTAACGTTTTCATTCTTTAACTCCTTTAAATCGCCAAGATAATAAACAATAGCCTGTATATACCCAAACTATAAAACCTCACCCCGCGCGACGATCCACCTGTTCAGCCAGGCGTTTCAGAGCCGGAGTAATCTTCACGGTATAGGGTGCGCTCTTTTGCAAGCGGCGCAAGGGTGGCGGCAACAATTTCAGCTGCTCGCGGACATAGTTGCGGACCTCTGCGCAGGAGCGCTGTGAACTCAGCCGCTGCCCCTGCCGCATCACCGGTGCCAACAGGGCGTAACCGGGTTGCGAATCCTCCAGTGTCGTAAGCAGATCGTGCTGCAAGTGACCGGCGCGGTTTAAAACCCGGTAGACCTGCTTGCGCCCCGGCCAGGTAGCTTTGTTTTCCGATAATTTACGCCGCGCCACACCGGCATATTCCTGCAGTTTATAAACGCAATCAAGGAAGGGATTATCCGCCGCAGTGGTCAACCGGGAACCTATCCCAAAACCATCGATCGGCGCCTGCCGTTGCAACAGATCGCGGATTTCGTATTCATCCAGACTACTGCTGGCAAAGATACCTACTTCACTCAGCCCACCCTGATCGAGGATATGCCGCACTTTTTTTGCGTGTTCGGCGAGGTCGCCGCTGTCGAGCCGCACCGCCTTGATGGGAATATTCATGGCCCGCAACTGGGACGCTATTCGCACCACGTTGTGAGCGCCCGCTTCGGTATCATAGGTGTCGATCAGCAACACGACATTATGCGGCTGGGCGCGGGCAAAGGATAGGAAGGCGTCAGTTTCCCGCTCATGGGCTTGGATATAGGAGTGAGCCATGGTGCCAAAAAGAGGAATATCGAACAGCTGCCCCGCCAGCACCGTCGCTGTTCCGGCAAAACCGGCGATATAGGCAGCGCGGGCAGCCAGCAGTCCGGCTTCGGCCCCGTGGGCGCGGCGCAGCCCGAAATCCACCAGTTGCCGTTCACCGGCACACAGCTTTACCCGCGCTGCCTTGGAGCCGATCAGCGTCTGTAACTGCAACAGATTGATAATGCGGGATTCCACCAACTGTGCCTGAGCGATCGGTGCCACCACCCGCAACACCGGTTCATCCGCAAACAACAGAGTGCCTTCCGGCATCGCGTCCACATCACCGCTAAACCGCCAGTGGGAAAGAAAATCGATAAACTCGCGGGTGAAAAACGTCTGTCGGCCAAGCCACTCCAACTCCTGTTGGTGAAACTTCAGTCCGGTCAAATAATCCAGCGCCTGCTCCTGCCCCAGCGCCAGTAGAAAATTGCTCTCCCCCGGCAACTTGCGCACAAAAAATTCAAATACAGCGTTGTCCGTCATGCCGTTTTCAAAATATCCCTGCATCATGGTTAGCTGATATAAATCAGTGAGCAACGCTGAACCGGCGACACCGTTGATGGCGCTATTCATACACTCTCATTTGTACTTTCTCATTTGCACACTCTCATAAAAACACTTCACTATTCGGTCACATTGCTCAGAGTTATGGCGTTGGCACCGCAATCTTTCATTGTTTGAATGGCTTGCACACCATCTTGCGGGCGTTGGTTTACCGCCGCGATAGCATCTTCCAGCAACAACACTGGGTAGTTAAGTTTGCAGGCATCTGTGACCGTGTTCAAAACACAAACGTCCGTCGCCAGGCCGCCGACCCACAAACGCTTTACTTCACGTCGCTGTAACAAGTCGTGCAATTCCGTTCCATCAAAACCGGAATAGGCGTCTTTGTCCCGGTGCGTTGCCTTGGAAATCACCGTCAGGTCATGGGGCAACTGCAAAGCATCAGCGAATTCAGCGCCCACTGTGTTTTGCTGACAATGGGGCGGCCAGGGTCCGCCCTGAGCGGTAAACGAACAGTGACCCTGGGGGTGCCAGTCGCGGGTGGCGAATACAGGTAAGGATGCCTGCTGAAAAAGTTGAATATAGCGATTCAGCGGTGCGATGATCCGATCACCCTCCGCCAGCGCCAACAAACCACCGGGAAGAAAATCTTTCTGCACATCGACAAGGATCAGGGCATCCCCGGCTTGGGGTGAGAAGGTTCTTTCTGTATTTGACATAACAAAATACCCCCGTTTAGCTTAGGGTATATTATGGGCTATAGTGCCGGTGAAACCAATACGAATGTATCCGCGCAGGACACCTCCACTGATCTAAGCTAGAATGGGAAAGCGAACTCCATTGGGCAAATCCTATGACATATTGCGTGGCCATATCCACCCGGGAAGGACTGGTGTTTTGTTCCGATTCACGTACCAACGCCGGACCTGACATGCTATCCTCATACAGCAAGATGCATATTTTCCAGCCTTCCCCGGACAAGATATTCATCATTATGACCGCCGGTAACCTGGCTACCACCCAGGCTATTGTCAACCGTCTGGAAAGCGATCTGGAAGAGACGGAAAATTTCAGCCTCCGCAGTTGTATGAAAATGAATGAGGCGGCCCGTTACGTCAGCAATGTCAGCCGTGAAGAACAGGCCGCGGCGCAAAATTCTGTCAACGCCCGCAGTATCGATACTTCCGCCTCACTGCTTCTGGGAGGGCAAATTAAAGGCGCAGATCCCACTATCTATATGATCTATTCAGCCAGTAATTTTATTACCGATTCTGATAAAACGCCGTTTTTACAGATTGGCGAAAGCAAATACGGCAAACCGATTCTCGACCGAATACTGACCCGAGACACGCCTCTTGAGGACGCCGCCCGTTGCGCCATAGTTTCCATGGACTCCACGATTAAATCCAATGCCACCGTCGGCCCACCGATCGAAGTGCTGGTTTATAAAAGAGACACTTTTGAGTCCAATCACCACATAAAGTTCGATGAAGATGATCAGTATTTGCGGGATATCAAACAGAGTTGGAACGAAGCATTAAATGCAGCCTTTTTATCCCTTCCCCGTTTCGACTGGGAAAGTCACAGCACCACGCCACCTTTGCAGCAGGTCGTTAATAACAATATTAATGATCAACAGCACAAGCCATCGGGTTAGGGCCTTGCACAAAATCAGCGCCCCGTCGCCAGGAATTTATCCAGCCCGTTGGCGAATGTCTGTCGATCAGCCTGTGTCAGAGCCGGCGGCCCCTTGGAATTAATGCCGCTGGCGCGCATGGTTTCCATAAAGTCCCGCATCGTCAGCCGCGCTTTAATATTGTCCTTAGTGAAGCGATCGCCACGAAAACCCAACACCGCACCACCTTTGTCAATGACTTCCGCCGCCAACGGTATATCGCTGGTAATCACTAGGTCCCCGGCTTCAACCAGTTTGACGATCATATTGTCGGCGATATCGAAGCCCGCCTCGACCTGCTGCATTTTTATATGCCTGGAATTGGGTGTTTTGATATACTGATTGGCAACAAAAGTAGTTTGTGTACCGGTGCGCTCCGCTGCCCGGAACAGTATTTCCCTGATAACCACCGGACAAGCGTCCGCATCTACCCAGATTTTCATACTCTCCCCTTTCACTCGCCGGAGGGCAAGCAAATTTTGTAGCGTTTACAGGTAAACGAATAGGAAACCGGTTTAACCTTGGCCAGCGACTTCACGCCCCGGCGCTTGAAACGCTTGGCGAAGCTTTCAATGCGCCGGTCGTATTCCACCAGCAGTCGCTGCCGGGTATCCGCATCCATAAATCCGTGTTGCAATGAATTGCGGCCCATGGAAACCAGTTCATCCCAGGAAACATTGAACTCTTTGACCGCCACCAGGTACTCATCGGTCATATTGGAATCCCACATGCCACGGTCGTCCGTCGACAAGGCCACGGGAATACCAAAGCGCAGGTATTCGGGAAAAGGGTGCTGTGCATAGTCCTGCACATATTCCAGCAGCAGGTTGCTGATCAAATTGATTTCCACCAGATAGGGGCCATTGCGCATTAACAACATCGTGTCGGGATCGCTAATCAGATTGACACCGTGGCCAATGCGCTCAGCCCCCAGCAGCAGTGTATCGCGTACATGGGCGTTGGGCTCGTCCACCTCGCCGCCGTGAATCGAAAGTGCTACCTTGGGAATCTGCCGGCGCAGCTCTCGCAGCTTTGGCAAAAACCGCAACGGAAAGCCTTTGTCGTTATCTTCGCGACCAACCATATTAACGCCTACGTAGAGGTCGCGGTTTTTGTCTACAAACCGATAGACAAAATCCAGCATCTCAACCGCTTTAGGATGAAAACGCAGAATACTTTGCTGTAGCCGCACGGTTACACCGGTCTCTTTAGCGTCGTCTTTAGTCAGGCGTGCACGGTAAATATCCGCCACATCTTCCGGGCTAAAATCGGAACCATCCGGTTTTTTATATCCCAGCACGCCGGATTGGGTTTCCAGGTACAGCAGCCCCTCGCGGCCAAATGCCTGCATATTTTTGACAAGTAATTCAGCAATCAGATGGGGATTGGCGGAAAGCTCGTTGAGTCGCTGCCAGTGGCGCCCGAAAAACTCCTGACGCCCTTCGTAATTCTTGTCCAGCCGAATACTGTTGTACCAAGCCAGTTTTTCTTCCTCGTCAAGGTCCGCCAATGGCATGTATTCGCTTTTTTCACAGTCGTCGAGTCGATCGTAGGTACTTTGTTGAATATTTCTCAGCCGTACCCGATAGGGGGAAGACCCAAACTCATTGCTGCCGAAAGCACGGCAGTTATTGATTTTCACTTTGGTGTAATAGCGATAGCCGCCGTTTCTGCTTTCATCCACCGCCAGGTCATACCACCACTTGCTGAGACCGGCGCCACTGAGGTGGTTGTGAAGGTCGCCGCCTTTGGGCATAGCGTAGAGAAAGGTGTAGAGTTCCCGCGGCGTCGCTTGCTGTTTAAAATCATCGAACCAATCGGCCCGGGTTTGCACGCTGGCAGCGGCGATGGTTAAAATGAGAAGTGTTCTTGAAATGTTAAAGATGTTCACTTGTACCTTTTTGTCTGCCTGTTGTCTGCCTGAGTCAGACTTTAATTTATGCAACGATAGAGTTTATATAGGCGCCACTATCGTTTGGCTGCCAAATGGCCGACGTTCAATATCAGCAAAATGTGAAACCCTGGTGTTTTCACCATCCGCAAAAATGAAAAACCTCGTTTAGGGAAGCTGCGAACGTCCTTCAGTGAGGGCACTCAAAGGGAGCAAAACTAGTCTGTTTGGCCATATTTGTCAATTGGGCACCCCGCGAACCCCAACCGGAAACCGTCTCGCCATCACACGCCTGGCGGTTAAATATAAGGTTAGCGATCTGACACAGGAAGAGGTAATGGGAGAGAGCGTGGACCGATAAGCCTTGGTGGCTCCCGCCGTTTACGCTAAAATCCCACAATCACCAGGCTTCCATAGGAGTAGATCCATGCCGGCACGCAAATTAGTCAGCTTCGATTGGGCCATAAAACGCCTGCTGAGAAGCAAAGCCAATTTCGGGATTCTGGAAGGCTTTTTGAGTGAACTGCTGCATGACGATATCAAGATTCTGGACATACTGGACGGCGAGTCCAATAAAGGTAGCCAGGAAAGCAAGTTCAACCGTGTCGATATCAAGGTTCGCAACCAACAGGGTGAAATTGTCATTATCGAAGTGCAGTTCGAACAGGAGCTGGACTACCTTCAACGCATCCTTTTTGCGACGTCCAAAGTCATTGTCGAGCACATGCGGGAGGCTTCCGCTTACGAACATATCAGCAAGGTGATCTCGATCAATATCCTCTATTTCGATCTGGGCCGGGGTGACGATTACATCTATGTGGGCAATACCCAGTTTACCGGTATGCATACCGGACACCCCCTGGAACTCAACGCCAAACAGCAGACGGCATTCAGAAAAGCCAGTGTCGATAAAATTTTCCCCGAATATTATTTGATCAAGGTCAATCAGTTCAACGATATCGCCAAGGATACGCTGGATGAATGGATTTATTTCCTGAAAAACGAAACCATCGAAGACGACTTCAAAGCCAAGGGCCTCCAGCAAGCCAAGGAGCAACTGGATGTATTGAAGCTCTCGGAGCAGGCCAGGAAAGACTATGAGGCATACATGGAAGACCGTCGTTACCAGGCGAGCATGTTTAACTCGTCCTACGGGAGCGGCCGTATGGATGGCTTGGAAACAGGCAGAAAGGAAGGCAGAAAGGAAGGCAGAAAGGAAGGCGATAAAGAGGCGCGTCTGAACATCGCAAGGAATCTTTTGCCCTTACTCGATGACAGGACAATCGCAGAAAAAGCAGGTTTGTCGTTGGAGGAAATCCTGCGGCTGCGTAAAGAAGAACAGAAATAGGCAGGCGATTCCCTGCATCGATCAGATTGTTCAATTTTAGGGGTCAGAGTAAAATTTCACATAACCTTTCAGTCCACCCTATTGTTGCATAATTAATGGGGTTTAGCCCAGGCCGGGCGCTTTTCAATCGTGTAGTCAAGCACCAGATACTCTCGACGGTTACGTATAAGATGGAGTTTTACTTTTTCGCCCACGCCATACATGTACAACCATTTTTGAAAATCCGCTTCCGATAAAATGGGGTAATAGCTGAAACGGACCAGAATATCGTCTTTGCGGATACCCAGCTTTTCCGCCGGGCTGTTTTTCCAGACATACTCAATGCCAATCCCCCCCATAAATCGCCGCATGGGAAACAGTGCTTGTTCATCGGTACTGAGTTTGCGCACGGAAAATCCTGTCCAGGGGGAGTGAAAACTTTGCTTAAACTTAATACTGTCATAAATGTTAAATGCTAAAAAAATAGGCAGGATATGACGCTCACGATGCGATTCCAGCCCCTGACTCTTCTCGACAGAATCATCATAACCGGTATCTATGCCAACAACGGCTCCCGTTTCATCAAACACAGGGCCGCCAAGCGTGGACGCATTTAAATCAATATCGACATTCAACATAGTCGCCGACAGACTTTCCTGATAACACTCCTTGCTATTCATCCGTATAATTTCGCCTTGGGTGTAAGTCTTTTTGCGATGAGTCAGCTCCGCGGCATAAACAGCTTTTCCGGCAACAATTTTTTCACGCGGCAGAATGTGAGATGGGACCAGCGCCTGGTCAACCTCAATTTTTAAAATAGCCAGATTTAACGTTGGTTCTACACTCACTATATCGGCATATACCGGTGTTTTCGGGCCTGACAGCAATTCAATTTTTATAATATCCAACAAATGCCCATCGGCAGGGTCAAGCAGAGAATGGTAACTGGTCATTAAAAACCCGCTGTCCTCCACCACAAAAGCCTGACTTTCAAGCACCTTTTCCCCCGGCGTTTCGGGACGTTTGCCCACGCCCTGGCGATAAGTGGTTACCCTGGCCAAAGTGGGATATGCAGCAGGCGGCGTTGCGGCGTGATGCTTTGTAACATTTTCGTCCGCATGCCCGGGTATAGA